>NZ_JBQHDD010000007.1:0-498396 GCF_052068055.1 Micromonospora sp. L32
GCCTGGAGGTAGTGGTGCAGCGCAGCCTTCGGGTCGCCAAGATCAGCCATGCCTTCCAGTCTTCCTTATGAGCCTGAGCGAACCGTGCGAGGTGTCGCCTGCAGGATCAGCGCCCGGCTGGACGGGAGCGGGATAGACAACACGGGTTCACGGTGACCGCGCCCGGTCACAGCACTTGGGATGCCGAAGGCACCAGCTTGTTCGAACCGGCCAACCGGCAGCCGACCGGCGCCCAGGGAGCAGTCTCGTAAGACTGCCGGCGCGCTGACGGATCAAAAGTGCTTGGGCGGCTGGTCGCTAGGACGCCTGGCGGATGGGCATGCCGGCCAGCCAGACGTCGGCCAGGTCGCTGAGGGGGACGTCGAGGGCCTGGCTGAGGCAGACCACAGTGCCGAACGCCGGTGCGGGAAGGCGGCCCGCCTCGATCTTGCGCAGCGTCTCGGGGGACATGCCGGCTGCCAGGGCCACCTCGACGAGGCTGCGGCCGGCCCGCGCGGCCCGAAGAGCGGCTCCGAGGCGCTGGCCCGCTGCGATCTGTTCGGCGGTGAGTGGTTGGCGAACCATGCCGGCAGGATATCCCACCGGAGCAGCCCCGACCTGGCGTGGTATAAAAATACCGCATACAGAGAGGGAGGCTGTCGTGATCGAGCTCAAGTCCGCCGAGGAGATCGGCCGGATGGCGGTGACCGGCCAGTTCGTCGGCGAGCTGCTCGCCGAGCTGAGCGGTGTCGCCGCAGTCGGCGTCAACCTGATGGACCTCGAACACCACGCCCGCCGCCGGATCAAGGAACGCGGCGCCGAATCCTGCTACTGGGACTACGCCCCTTCGTTCGGCCGCGGCCCGTTCCGCAACGTGCTGTGCCTGTCGGTCAACGACGCGGTGCTGCACGGCCTGCCGCACGACTATGTTTTGCGGGACGGTGACCTGCTCAGCATCGACATGGCGGCCGGCATCGACGGCTGGGTCGCCGACTCCGCGCTCTCCGTCATCGTCGGCACCCCCGACCCGGCCGACCTGAAGCTGATCGAGGCCACCGAGGTGGCACTGGAGGCCGGCATCACCGCCGCCCAGCCCGGCGGCCGCCTCGGCGACATCTCCGCCGCGATCGGCGAGGTCGCCCACTCCTACGGCTACGGCGTCAACGCCGAGTTCGGCGGTCACGGCATCGGCCGCACCATGCACGAGGCCCCGCACGTCTCCAACAACGGCCGCGCCCGCCGCGGCATGAAACTCGAGCCCGGCCTCACCATCGCCATCGAGCCCTGGTTCTGCCGCTCCACCGACAAAATCAAGTTCGACAACGACGGCTGGACGATCCGCTCCGCCGACGGCTCCCGCACCGCCCACTCCGAACACACAGTCGCCATCACGGCTTCCGGCCCCCAGGTCCTGACCCGCCGCCCCACTCACGGCGCCACCTCGGCCGACCCCACCAAAGAGCCCGCTACAGCCTCCTGACCCACTGCCCGCCCTGGGGCGCGACTCAGGACGTTCCGGGACGGGATGCCAGCGGAGGCGGGGGAACGTGGCCTCCTCACCAAGGTCGCGGCCAGGCAACCCGCTTTATGGATCAGCCTGGGTGCTGTCCGGATCGCCGCCTGCACTGTTGTCCGATCCAAGTGCGCACGTGACCTACTCTCCAGGGCAGCGACGCCAGGCCCGGTGCGCGGCGTGGGCTGGTGACAGCCAGGGAGGCGGCGACATGTCCAGGGCGCAGTTGTACGACACCATCGGAGCCACTTACACCGTGACGCGGCGCACCGAGCCGCGGATCGCCGCAAGGGTCTGGGCTGCGCTCGGCGATGCACGGACGGTATTGAATGTCGGGGCTGGTACCGGCTCCTACGAGCCCGCCGACCGTGACGTCACCGCGGTGGAACCGTCGGCGCTCATGCGTGCGCAGCGCCCCACAGGCGCAGCGCCGTGCGTGGCTGCCGCCGCGGAGAGCCTTCCGTTCGAGGACCAGTCCTTCGACGCAGCGATGGCTTTCGCCACCATCCATCACTGGCGGGACCCGATCGCGGGCCTGCGCGAGATGCGGCGCGTTGCTCGTCGCGTGGTGGTGTTCACGCACGACACCAGTGACACCGGATGGCGTCGTCGGTTCTGGCTTACTCGCGACTACCTTCCTGAAGTCGCGGACATCCTTGTCGGCCGGCCTTCGCTGACCGAGCTGGCCAGCGCGATCGGAGCCCGCGTGGAGCCGGTGCTCATCCCGTGGGACTGCGTTGACGGCTTTTTCGAGGCCTACTGGCGCCGGCCCGAGGCGTACCTGGACGAGAACGTCCGTCGCGGGGTATCGGTCTGGGCCAGAGTCGGGCCGGACGCGGAGCAGAGGGCAGTGCACAGCCTCCGTGATGACCTCGCCTCAGGTCGGTGGGCAGAACGAAACCGCGACCTCGTCGATCTCGATGCAGCAGAGCTTGGCCTTCGCCTGCTTGTCGCCTGATCCCGCCACATCCGGGTACGACTTCGCTGTCCGAAGCCATGGGTGGCCCAGGCCCCACTCGCATCGGTCAAACGGTTTGCTTCGAACCCAGCGGCCGTCGTCACATGTTCAGTAATGTCCACGGCAGACGACCATCTAGCGTAGGCAGCCCAGCGCATCTCCCTGAGCGGGCCCACGCGCCGCCGCACCGGCGCGCGCCGGCCGCTGTCGCTGTCGCTCTGCGGCCGTCACGCCTGATGAAGCTGGTCGACGCGGGGAAGCGTGATGGTGAATGTCGTCCCGACGCCGACCTCACTCGTGACCGTGATGGTGCCCTGGTGATCCGTGACGATCTGCCGGGCGATGGCGAGGCCGAGGCCACTGCCCCCGGTACGGCGGCCCCGCGCGGCGTCGGCCCGCCAGAACCGGTCGAACACATGCGGCAGTGCGTCCGCTGCGATTCCCGAGCCGGTGTCGACGACCCGGACGACCGCCTGCGTGTCGGTGCGGCTCGCGACCAAGCTGACGCTGCCGTCGGCAGCGGTCGCCCGTAGCGCGTTGGTGACGAGATTGCCCACCACCTGGCGGAGCCGGTCGGGATCGGCGTGTACCGCAACCGGCTCGGCCGCCACGCGCAACGACACCCCGGCCGACTCCGCCCTTGCGTGGTGGGCGGTGCGGCAGGTCTCCAGGAGTTCGGCCAGATCCACCGTGACCCGGTGGTACGCCAGGTTGCCGGCCTCGGCCAGGGCCAGGTCCTGCAGGTCGTCGACGATGCGCTGTTGCAGCACCGCCTCTTCGTGGAGTGATGCGAAGAGATTCCGGTCCGGCGTGATCACGCCGTCGGAGAGCGCCTCGAGATAGCCGCGCAGGTTGGCCAGCGGGGTGCGCAGTTCATGTGCGACGTCGGCGACCATCCGGCGTTGCCGCTCCTCCCCGCGCTGCAGGGAGTCGGCCATCCGGTTGAACGACCGGGCCAACTCCGCCAGCTCGTCGTTGCCCGACACCGGCACCCGTCCGGTGAGGTCGCCCCGGCCGAGCCGCTGAGCGGCCGCGGTGAGCGTGTCGATGGGGCGCAGCACCCGCCGGCTCAGCAGCACGGTGCCGATGACCGCGACCGCCGCAACGCCCGCTGCCGCGGCGAGCAGTGGGCCGGCGGTCAACACGGACGCCGGATCGCCGCGAGCACCGAGATAGACCCGGGCGGGTACCGGCGCGACGTCACTGATGTCGTTGGTGAAGGCCTGGGCCAGGCAGGAATCCAGTGCTTCCACCGTCGAGGTGCCGCACACCTGCACCGAGGCAGCGTCTGCCAGGTGCCGGCCCGGCTCTGCCGCGACGTCGGCGCAGCCGTCGACGATCTCTGCGACACCAGGGCGATCCCGCACGTCGGCCGCGCTCAGGCCGGCGTCGAACTGCGGAACTCCGATGCTGGTGGGTGAAGCGACAACAGGGACGGATTCCCGGGTCAGGCAGGCCGCGAACAGCACGCCGGTGCGGTAGCCGGCGATCGCGGCGGCCACACCTTTCTGCCGGCTCGCCGGCTCCGCTGGCAGTGCGGCCAGATTCAGAACCGGCCGCGGGTCGACGACCCCGACCATCGTGCCGAGCGGCCGGGCGGTGCGGTCCTCCTGGGTGTCCGTGTCCACGATCACCTGGCCCGTGTCAGCGACCAGGTGGATCCGCTGACCGGTCTGGGCGCGCAAGTCCCGCACCAGGCCGGGCACACCCTCCCAGGTGCCGTGCCGGCTGCCGTACGTCGTGAGTCGGCCGACGACCTCATCGAGTTGCGCCCGGTCGGTGGTGGCCGAGTCGTTGATCTGTTGCGAGGCCTGCCGCAGGGTCAGCCACGCGGTCGCCGCGGTCGCGCTCACCGCGACGAGGATGACCAGCCAGAGCACCCGTAGCCGAAAACTCACCGGCTGGCTCCGGGCGTGCCCTGGGGCGTCGGCGCCGCCGCCGGTTCCGGCTCCGGTTCGGCGAGCCGGTAGCCGCGGCCGTAGACGGTCTGCACGTACCGCGGCTCGGCAACGTCGTCCTCGATCTTGCGGCGGAGGTTCATCACGTGCGCGTCAACGGTACGTTCGAGCACGAAACGATCGAATCCGAAGGCCCGGTCGATGATCTGCGCCCGGGTGAACGCCCGCCCGGGCTCGCCGGCGAGCACCTCGAGGATGCCGAACTCCTTGGCCGTCAGGGCGACCGGCCGGCCACCGACGCGTACCTCGAACCGGCCGGCGTCCACCTCGAGCTCGCCGACGCGCAGCACCGCCCGGTTGTCGGCGCTCACCACCCGGGCCCGGCGCAGCAGCGCCCGGACCCGAGCGGCCAGCTCGCGTGGGCTGTAGGGCTTGGTGAGGTAGTCGTCGGCACCGAGGTCGAGGCCCAGCAGGACGTCGTCCTCGGTGGTACGGGCGGTCAGCAGTAGGATCGGAATGTCCGATTCGGCGCGCAGGATCCGGCACACGTCCAGGCCGTCGAGGACCGGCATCATCACGTCGAGGACCACCAGGTCCGGCCGGCGGGACCGGCACTGGTCCAGCGCGGCCCGCCCGTCGCCGACCAGCAGCACGCTGTGCCCCTCGCGTTCGAGATAGATCCGCACGAGGTTGGCCTGCTTGGGGTCGTCCTCGGCGACCAGGATCCGCCCGCTCATGTTTTCCCCGTCCTGCCTGCTGGTTGCGGGGTCAAGTAAACCCGAAACCCGTGAAGAACTGATGTGGGCGGGCTCCGGAGGCGGCGAGTGGGATATCCGCACAGCTGGCCCACGGCTTCTTCAAGGGTTCTTCACAACCGGCTGCCTACCGTTCCCGTCGTGTCAGTCAGGAGCCGGACATGATCTTCGAACCAGCACACCCAGGCCGCCGCGACGAGCAACAGCGGCGGGCGGTCCGGCGGCGGATCCGGGAGACGCTCGCGGTGCGCCGGGCCGCCGCGGTCGGCGGGCAAGGGGCCCCCGAACCGCCGGATGAACCGCCCGTCGAGCCCGGGGCTGCCGGGTGACGCCGGGTACGCGTGGTCGGCGTGCGGGGACCGGTGTGATCAACGAGAGTGCCCAGCTGGCCGATGCCGTGATCGATCTTGCGGCGATCGCGGAGAACATCCGGGCGATCGCGGCGATCGCACGTACCGGGCTGATGGCCGTGGTGAAGGCCGACGGGTTCGGGCACGGCTCGGTGCCGGTGGCGCGGGCTGCGTTGGGCGCCGGCGCCGCCTGGCTGGGTGTGACCTCGGCGACGGAGGCGGTGGCACTGCGATCGGCGGGCATCGACGCGCCCGTCCTGAGCTGGCTGCACCGGCCGGACGAGGACTTCACCCGCCTGATCGCCGCGGACGTCGACATCGCGGTGTCGACCCTGACCCACCTGCGCGCGATCGCCGACGCGGCCACGGAACTCGGTGTGCCCGCCGCGGTACAGCTCAAGGCGGACGTCGGTCTGTCACGCAACGGTGCCGACGGCGACGAATGGCCCGAGCTGGTCGCCTGGGCTCGCAAGCACGAGGCGGAGGGCAGTGTCCGGGTACGCGGGGTGTGGTCCCACCTGACGAACGCCGACGTGCCGGGCTGCCCGAGCATCGCCCGGCAGCTGTCAACGTTCCAGGAGGCGCTGCGGATCGCTCGGGAAGCCGGGCTCGACCCCGAAGTGGTGCATCTGGCGAACTCGGCGGCGGCACTGGCCGCCCCGCAGACCCGGTTCGATCTCTGCCGGATCGGCCTGGCCATGTACGGCGTCGACCCGTTCGGCCCGGCCGGTCCCCGCCGTTACGGCCTTCGACCCGCCATGACCCTGCGGTCAAGGGTGATCAACCTGAAGCGCGTGCCCGCCGGTACCGGCGTGTCCTACGGCCCCGATCATGTGACCGATCGGCCGACCACGCTCGCTCTGCTGCCGCTCGGGTACGCCGACGGCCTGTCGCGCACCGCCGAGGGCCGCGCGTGGGTCTGGCTCGCCGGTCGGCGCTGCCCGATCGTCGGCCGCATCGCCATGGATCAGTGCGTCGTCGATGTCGGCGACCTGCCGGTGGCGCTCGGCGATCCGGTGGTCGTCTTCGGTCCCGGCGCCGAGCCCGGCTCGCCCGACCCGGCCGAGCCGACGGCCGCCGAGTGGGCGCGGTGGGCCGGCACCAACCCGCACGAGGTCTTGACCGGAATCGGCGCGCGAGTGGCGCGCGTACACCTACACGGGGAAGCGGCAACATCATGACTGTTCGTTTGGCGGTGCTGTTCGGCGGGCGCAGCGGGGAGCACGCCGTCTCCCGGCGCTCGGCGGAGAGCATCCTGGCCCACCTCGATCCCGCCGCCTACCAGGTGACCGAGGTGCTGATCGAGCGGGACGGCCAGTGGCGGGTGAACGGCGACCGGGCCACGTTCGCGCAGGCGCTGCGGACCCTCGGCGACCAGGACGTGGTGTTCCCGGCGCTGCACGGCCCGTACGGTGAGGACGGCACCGTCCAGTCGATGCTGGAGTGGCTCGGCGTCGCGTTTGTCGGAAATGGTGTCTTCGCCAGCGCCGCAGGGATGGACAAGCCGGTCACGAAGAAACTCCTCGCCGCCGACGGCCTGCGCGTGGCCGACGGGGTGACGCTGCGGCCCGACGAGGATCTGTCGTCGCGGGATCAGGAGCGGCTGGGGCTGCCCGTCTTCGTCAAACCGGCCCGGGCCGGCTCCAGCCTGGGAGTCTCCAAGGTCGAACAATGGGCGCAACTGCCCGCCGCCCTGCGGCTCGCGCGCGAGAGCGACGCGAAGGTTCTCGTCGAACGCGCCGTGCGCGGGCGCGAGATCGACGTCGGCGTCCTTCAGCATCCCGACGGCCGCGTCGAGGCCGGGCCGCCGCTGGAGATCCGGGTGGCGAACGCCGCCTTCTTCGACTACGACGCCAAGTACGACGGCGGTGCCATCTTCCACATTCCGGCCCGCCTCGACCCCGGCACCACCCGACTACTGCAGGACCGGGCCGTGCGGGCCTTCCACGCGCTCGGCTGCCGTGGGCTGCTCCGCGTCGACTTCTTCCTCCCGGATCCGGACGCCGACCACGGCGCAGGGTGGACCGGAGACCATCGGGAGCCGGTGATCAACGAGGTCAACACCTTCCCCGGATTCACCGCCGCCTCGCAGTACCCGCAGATCTGGCAGCGGGCCGGCGTCGGCTACTCCGCACTGCTCGACATCCTCATCCAGGGCGCACTGCACCGACGCGACACCGCCTCCCCCTGCCCGAGTCCCTGCTGATGGCCGTCTACACCGCGGAACATCTCCGTGGTCTCCGCATGATCGTCACGGGCGGGGGAACGGGTGGGCACACCTACCCGGCGCTGACCACGATCCATACGCTCCGCGACCGGCTGGCGGCAGCCGGCACCGCACCGGACGTCCGCTGGGTGGGCGTCGCCCACGGACTGGAGGCCAGGATCGCCCGGCAGGAGGGCATTGCCTTCACGGCGATCACCACCGGCAAACTGCGCCGCTCGCCGAACCTGCACGAGTGGGGCCGCAACGTCGCCGACGCCTTCCGCGTGCCGCTCGGCATCCTCCAGGCCATCATGATCGTGGTGCGCACCCGGCCCGAGGTGGTCTTCTCCACCGGCGGATACGTCTCCGTCCCGATCGGGATCGCCGCCTGGATGACCCGCCGCCCGCTGGTCATGCACGAGCAGACCCTCACCGTCGGGCTGGCAAACCGGATCCTCGCCCGCCTCGCCGATCGAGTCCTGCTGAGTCACGAGTCTTCCATCGACCATCTGCCCGCCCGAGCGAGAACCCGGGCGGTGGTCACCGGCAACCCGATCCGGCCCGAGATCCTCACAGGCGACCGCGAGCGGGCGCTCGCCGCGTACCACCTGGATCCGCGCCTGCCGCTGGTGTACGTCACCGGCGGCGCCCAGGGCGCCGTCCAGGTCAACAACCTGATCGCCGACATCCTCCCCGGACTCCTGCAGAAATGTCAGGTGCTGCACCAGTGCGGCGACTACTCCCTCGACCGGATGCGGCAGGTCGCGGCCGCCCTCCCGGAACACCTGCGCAGCAGGTACCGGGTGGTCGACTACGTCCACGGCGAGCTGCCCGACGTCCTGAGCGCCGCGGACATCGTCTTCGCGCGCAGCGGCGCCGGCACCGTCGCCGAACTCACCGCCCTGGGCAAGGCATGCGTCTTCATCCCGCTCATCCCCACCGGCGGCGACGAACAGCGGCGGACCGCACGGCACCTCGCCGACGCCGGTGCCGCCCGCATGCTCGCCGGCCCCGAGGCCTCCGCCCACCGCCTCTACGAGGAGATCATGGTGCTGCTCGACCACCCGGAGCGACGCCGGGAGTTGGCCAACGCTGCCCGCCAACACGGCCGGCCGTATGCGGCCACGGCCGTGGCCAGCGCGATCATCGACGCCGCTGGGCGGTACCGGTCATGATCCTGCTGTCTGATCGGCGAATCTCGGCCATCCCGCTCGGCGACAACGGGGAGGCCCTGGTCGACGTACGCCAGGTCGCGGACCTTCGGGTGGACGACCGGCTGGCCGACGAGGCCGGCGCGTACGCGCACCTGCGCGAGGCGACGGTGCAGCGTCTGCTCGCCGCCCAGCGGACCCTGCCCGAAGGGCTGCGACTGCTGGTCATCGAGGGGTACCGGCCGCTCAGCCTGCAGACGACCTACTTCGAGAGCTACCAGGACGAACTGCGCCGCAGGTACCCGGAGTGGGACTCGGCGCGCCGGCGCGTGGAGGCCAGCAAGTACATCTCGCCGCCCGAGGTGGCTCCGCACAGTACCGGCGGGACGGTCGACCTCACGCTCTGTACGGCCGATGGGATCGAACTGGACCTGGGCACGACCGTCAACGCCAGCCCGGTGGACAGCGCCGACGCCTGCTTCACGGGATCACCCCACATCTCCCCGCGGGCCCGCACCAATCGCGGCATCCTGGGCCGGGCGCTGTCGTCCGCCGGCATGGTCAACTACCCGACCGAATGGTGGCACTGGTCGTTCGGCGACCGCTACTGGGCGCTGAGCACCGGGGCCGCCCGGACCCGGTACGGGCCGGTGGATCTGCCGTGAGGCGGCTGTACGAAATCGACCTGTTGCGGATCATCGCAGCCCTGGCGGTGATGATCTTCAAAGGCCACTTCCCAGTCTTGGGGGTGGCCTTTCTGCTGTCGAACAGCAACGGCGTCAGCGGCCGAGCGAGTCGCCGAGGCGCTTGAGGGCTTCCCGCGTCGCCCTGGGACGAGACCTGCGTGTAGAGCTGCATGGGCGGTCTGTTCGACGCCCCAGCGGTATCGACGGCACTCCCGACCGGGTCGGCTGACCCGGAGCCCCACCACTTGCGTGCGGACATCTACAGTCCCGCCCGTGAACCGTCCGGGCACGGGGTGCGGATAACAGGTGATGCTTCCCGACTCCGCGAAGGGCCATACATGAAACACCTGCGACGAGTGAAGGATGTCGACGTCGGTGCGGTGACGGACGCAGCGATCATCGCGCGGTCTGTGCAGGAACCCGAAATCTTCTCCACGATCTTCGACCGGCACGCGCCGTACATCCATCGCTACCTGGCACGGCGCCTCGGTGTGCCGGCCGCGGACGACCTGGTCGCTGAGACCTTCCTCGCGGCGTTTCGTCGTCGGGATCGATTCGACATCACCTGTCCGAACGCCCGGCCCTGGCTGTACGGGATCGCCACCAACATCGCCGGCCAGCACCGGCGGACGGAGGAGCGCGAATACCGACTGCGGCAGGCGTACGTCCCCGCGACGAACGAGGCATCACATGCCGACCGGGTCGCCACCGTGGTGACGGCGCAATCGCTACGCCGACTTCTCCTCGACGCGTTGGCCACGCTTTCCGACGGAGATCGCGACGTGTTACTGCTGATCGCCTGGGAGGAACTGACGTACGAGGAGGTTGCCGCCGCACTGGGGATCCCGGTCGGCACCGTGCGATCACGACTCAATCGAGCCCGCAGGCTGCTCCGCGAGCAGTTGGGCGGCGAACCGGCCAGCACGATCGAGGAGGCACTGAGCAATGGATGAGATGCGACTGCTCCAGCAATTCGGAGACGAGACCGAGCTGCCGACTGCCGAGCGGTTGAGCCCGGCCCGCAGCCGGCTGACGACCGCGATGGCCGCGATGACGGCACAGTCGTCCGTACCCATGACGTCGACCGTGCCCTCGGCGCTTCGTCCCTCGAGGCGACCGACCTGGCGGCTCGTGCTCAGCGGGGTGGCATCGGCGGGCGTCGCGGCGTCGCTCGCCGCGGTACTGGTGCTTGCACCGGACCGGCTCGGTGGCAGCACGCCGCCCGCGCGGGCCGATGCCACCCAGGTTCTCCGGAACGCGGCAACCGCCGCGCTGCGAGTGCCCGACGTCAAGCCTCGGCCCGACCAGTTCGTCTACTCCCGCAGCCGGGAGGGTCGGGGGATGCGGGAGAGCTGGATGTCGGTGGACGGAACCCGAGACGGACTGGTCATCGAGACCTCTGCCACCGGTCGCACGGAAAGCATCGTCCCCGGCTGCCGGAACGGACGGGCGGCGGTGCTCAAGGGCGGCGAGGTAGTTCCGGGCGCGACCGAGCGGTGCACCCCAGCACCGGCCTACCGTGCCGACCTGCCCACCGATGCCGCCGCCATGCGGACCTTTCTGATCGAGCATCGCAGCGGTGAACCAGGCGACGCCAATGCCGCCGGCAAGGACGTGCTCTACTACCTCACCGGCAGCTATCTACGCCCGCGCACCCTTGCTGCGCTCTACGAGGCCGCGGCGACGACGCCGGACCTGCAAGCCGTTGAGCAGGTCAAGGACGGCGCGGGCCGATCGGGCATCGGGATCACCTGGCCATCGACGCCCGGTTCAGGCGAAATTGTGCTCGTCTTCCACCCCGAGACCTACACCTTTCTCGGGGTGGGCGGATCGGCGGGATCGTCGGCCGTGCTTGGCCTGGCCATCGTCGACCGAGTTGGTCAGACGACCTGAATTCCGTCTCACCGGGCGGGCCGCCTCGGCGCGCCCGCCCGGTCTCCGGATCTGAACCGTCGGCTTCCTACGGGTTGGCCGCCCGGCGCGTGGCCCTTTGTCGCCAGGAAGCCGCCAGGAGGAGGACGGCCAGTACGACGGCGGCGGCGAGGCCGAGGATGGCCGCCAACGAGAACGATGATCCTGCCCCAGCATGACCGTCAAGGCCGCCTCTGACCTCGGCAATGGGACGGTCCTGCTTCTTTTCATCGGGGGTGACCAGGCGGCCGACCGACGCGTCGGGCGGGAGAGCGAAGCCCCAGTCCAGCAGGGCCGCCGCCTCGCCCAGGCTCCCCAGTGGCGCGGTCTCCGCGCCGAGCAGGGTCACGGCGAGCCGCCGGCCGTTACGTTCGGCCACCCCCACGTATGTCTGTCGCGCCAGGTCGGTGAAGCCCGTCTTGCCGCCGAGCGTCCCCGGGTAGTGGTCCAGCAGGGTGTTGTCGTGTTTGATGGAGAAGCCTGGCGTTCCCGGCATTGCCGGTATCTCCGCCACCCGGGTGGCGATGTATCGCCGGAAGTCTGCGCGGGCGTAGGTGGCGCGCGCGATCAGCGCCAGGTCGTACGCGCTGGTGTACTGACCGGGACCGTCCAGGCCGGACGGTGTCGCCGCGTGGGTCTGGTTTGCGCCCAGCCGCTGTGCCTCGTTGTTCATCGCCTGCACGCCGCCCTGCCGCCCGGCGGTGCCGCCGCCGGCGCGGGCCAGCACGTTCGCCGCGTCGTTTCCCGATTTGAGGAGGAGCCCCAGCCACAGGCTCTCGACCGAGTAACGGCCGCCCTCGATCACCCCCATCAGTGAGCTGGCCGGATCGAGATCCTGCAGATCCGCCCGGGTCACCTGGACCACCTGCGCGGGGTCGAGGTGCGGCATCAGGGCCGCGGCCAGCAGCATCTTCTGCACGCTGGCGGGCGTGCGGTGTTCGTGCGGGCCGCATCCACCCAGCACCGCGCCACTGTCGAGGTCGGCCACGACCCACGAGGTGGCGGTCACCGACGGCGCCATCGACGCGCCCGCGGGAATGGCCAGCCCCGCCGTCGCCAGCGTCTCGCCGCCGACGGCCAGGTCGGCGGGACCGACCGGTGGCGGCGACGGTGCGGCGGGCGGGGGCACTGGCGGCTTCACGGCCGGGCAGGGCACGTACGGCGCGGGCGCCGCCAACGTCGAGGACCCGACTGCCACGGCGGGCGTGGTCAGTACGGCGCTGAGCACCACGGCAGCAATACGAACGACCGTCATGTTAAAGCACCGTAACTGCTGACAAGGCAGGCACAGCCCGGTTGTAGAAAGACGGCGAGAATTCCGTTCTTTGAGTGCGCTGCGCTCTTTCGATCACCTTGTGCCGTTTACCAGGGCCCTCTGTGAATATTGGGACGTACGCGATCGCTGTGTCCGAAGACGAACAGCACAGCGTGGCCTGACCGGACCGAAAGCGGAAAGGCCGGGCGTACCCGGTCAGCACGGGACGGGCGGCCAGTGCCTTGCACTTTCGGCCGGAACAGTCGCGAACAGAGACACCCGGGACGCCTTCGCACGGCGGTGCCCGCGCCCGGCGGGCATCAATATCTAGACCACGCCGGACAGGTACTCCCGACGTCGCTGCGGTTCAAACTTTTCGATCGCGTACCGCAGCATGACCCGCGGCATGACCCGGTAACGTCGGGCCAGAAACTCCTCCTCCGCCGCTCTGTCACGGTTGCCCACCTCGCGCAGCATCCAGCCCACCGCCTTCCGGACGAGGTCGTGCGGGTCGTGCAGGAGCCGCTCACTGAGGCGGAAGGTCCAATGGAAGTCACCGGCTTTGATGAAGGCGAAAGTTGCCATGATGGCGATGCGCCGGTCCCACACCAGGCTTGACTCGGCCAACCGATCCAGAACGCGCCGATCCTTGTCGATCAGCCAGGGGCCGACGATGTACGGCGCGGATGAGTCCACCAGGTCCCAGTTGTTGATGCGGTCGGTGTTGGCGAGGATGATGCTGAAGATCTGGCCCCGCTCCTCCTCGTCTCCCTTGGTGAACTTTCGCACCAGGATGAACAGCGCCGTCAGCCTCTCCTCGTGCACGCTGCTGGTCAGCAGCTTCGCCGTTTCGGCCAGGGAGAGGGCGCGCCAGTACCGGGCGGCCACCCTGCGCTGCTCCGGCACGGAGACACCAATGGCCGTGTCGCCCTCGCCATACCCGCCCGGAGTCATCTGCAGAAACCGGCTCGATGCCTCCGCCCGCCGCGGGTCGGCGAGGCTGGCGAGCTCGTGACGGACGTCGGCAGTCGTGGCCATGACTGTGCAACCTACCGCGACCGCCGTTGCCTACGGTGCTGCGTCTATTGACGGGATCCGCTCTCGCCGACGCGGCACTTCTGGTCGACGCTGTCCTGATCTGCGGGCCCGGCGGTTGAGGATGGGCCGATCGGCCGGCCAGGCCCGATGGCTCGGGACCAGAAGGCCTCGGTAGTTTCCCTGTCATGAGTGAGGACACCTTCCGCTCGGTGGAGATCGAGCGCACCAGCGTGGGGAAGTACGTCGCGCGGAATGTCCGCGGCGGATCGCTGTCGATGGGCACGGGCGAGGACGCCAGCTTTACGCCGGTGGAACTGCTTCTGGCTGCCATCGCCGGCTGCACCGCGATAGACGTGGACCACATCACCAGCCGTCGCGCCGAGCCGACCCAGTTCTCCGTCGAAGTCACTGGCGACAAGATCCGGGACGAGGCCGGAGGAAACCGGATGCAGAACCTCAGGGTCGAGTTCACCGTGACGTTCCCGGTGGGCGCGGACGGCGACAGGGCGCGCGAGGCGCTGCCCCGGTCGCTGCAACAGTCGCACGAACGACTGTGCACCGTCTCCCGTACCGTCGAACTTGGCACTCCCGTCTCCATCGTCGAGGCTGCCGGTTCCACCGGAGACTGACGTCTCCGGGCGTCACTTCCCCGACACTTCCGTCTACCCGCCGTCGGATCGCTCGCTTCGCGCCGTAGGGCGGACGGCCCCGAGGATGCCGCGCTCCGGGCCGCGTGGCCCAGCGCAGGCCGAATCTCGCCGCAGACCAGTCGCGCCTGACTGACCGGGCGTGCTTGCGACCGCCGTAAGGCCGTGGGGCAGAGCCCCTCGCTCGGCGCCACAGGCGCGGATGCTGGGCTGCCGGCTACCCGTCCGCGACCCACACTCGGCCCGGTTCGAACGGAAACTGCGCACGATGGCATCACTCTGCTTGCGCATGGCATCAAGATGATGCCATGCTGGCGTCATGGAACTCCGCGCTTACGTCGACGCGATCCGGCATCAGCTCGCGGTAGCCGCCGCCGCAGGCGGTGACGATGCCCGGGAACTGGCCGAGCGGCTCACCGCACCGCTGGAGTCCGCGATCCGGCTCGCCCTGCTGGACGCGCTTTCCGAAGCGGCCACCGAGATCACCCGCGATCTCGCGCCCGGTTCGGTTGACCTGCGCCTGCGTGACCGGGAGCCCAGCTTCGTCGTGACGCCACCGCCCGCCGAGCAGTGGGCCGACGATCCAGAGGCGGCAGCGCCGGCCCCGCCGAATCCGGTGCCGCAGCCGCCCGCGGACGGCGAGGACGAGGCGACCGTGCGGATCAGCCTGCGCCTGCCGGAGCACCTCAAGGCGCGCGTCGAGCACGCGGCCGGCCGCGCCGGCGTCTCGATCAATACCTGGCTGATCCGGGCTGCAGCCGCTGCCGTCGACACCGACAACCAGCAGCACCGGGCCGACGCCCCCCGGCGATCCGGCGTCGCCACCGGCGGTCAGCGCTTCACCGGCTGGGTGCGCTAGCAGCGCCGGCCCCATCGACTACCCGAGAGGGGAGCACCATGCCATCCTTCGACACCCCCGGACCGATTTCGGCATCGGTCGAACTCGTCGCCGGCGAGGTGCGGATCACCGCCGGTTCGCGAACCGACACCGTCGTGCAGGTGCGGCCGGCCGACGAGACCGACGACCGCGATGTGCGCGCAGCGGCGCAAACCCGGGTGGAGTACGCCTCCGGCCGCCTCGTGGTCCGCGGCCCCAGGCAACCCGGCTTCGGCATCTTCGGCAGGACCGGCTCGGTCGAGGTGACCATCGACCTACCGGCTGGTTCCGGCGTGGACGGGAAGCTGGGCGTCGGTGCGATCAGCTGCTCCGGCTCGCTGGCCGACTGCCGTCTCAAGACCGGCGCCGGCGACCTGCAGGTCGAGGACACCGGCACACTCAGCCTCCACACCGGCTTCGGCGCGGCAATCGCCGAGAACGTGGCAGGCGACGCCGAGGTCACCACCGGCTCCGGCAAGCTCAGCGTCCGCGCCGTCGGCGGTCGCGCCGTACTGAAGAACGGCAACGGCGACACGTGGATCGGCGAGGCGGGTGGCGAGCTGCGGGTCAATGCCGCGAACGGCCACGTCGCCGCCGAGTACGCCGCCGCCTCGGTCACGGCGAACACCGCCAACGGTGACATCCGCATCGGTGAAGTGGTCCGCGGATCGGCCACGATGCGCACCGCGGCCGGGCGCATCCAGGTCGGGATCCGGCGTGGTACCGCAGCCCGGCTCGACCTGCACACCCAGTTCGGCAAGGTTCGCAACGACCTGGACGCCGCCGCCGGTCCCGCCGACAGCGACGAGAAGGCCGAGGTGCGGGCTCGCACCGCCTTCGGCGACATCGCGATCCACCGCGCCTGAAGCATCCCACCAACTGTTTGACCGGTCGCGGGCGTCCCGCCCGGACCGGGGATGATGCGCACCTTCGTATCCCGGTCCGCCCGTGCGGCCTGACCGACGATGACGCGCGCCTCCGTATTCGTGCACAGCCCTCGATCAGTGGAGGAAGCAATGGCGGTAACGACCGCGACGCGGCCGGCCATCTCGGTGTCCGGCCTGCGCAAGACGTTCGGGGACAAGGTCGTCCTGGACGGCATCGATCTCATGGTCACCGAGGGAACGGTCTTCTCGCTGCTCGGACCCAACGGCGCGGGCAAGACCACCGTGGTGCGGATCCTGTCCACCCTGGTGCCCGCCGACGCCGGTTCGATCCGCGTCACCGGCCACGACCTCACCAAGCAGCCCGACGGAGTACGGGCGGCGATCGGTGTGACCGGCCAGTTCTCCGCCGTCGACAACCTCCTCACCGGCGAGGAGAACCTCAAACTGATGGCCGACCTGCACCACCTCGGGCGTACCGAGGGCAGACGCCGCATCGCCCGGCTGATAGACCGTTTCGACCTCGGTGAGATGGCGAGCAAGCCCGCCTCCGTCTACTCCGGCGGCATGCGGCGCCGTCTCGACCTGGCGATGACCCTGGTCGGCGACCCGCGGCTGATCTTCCTCGACGAACCCACCACCGGCCTCGACCCTCGCAGCCGGCACGCGATGTGGCAGATCATCCGCGGACTCGTCGCCGAGGGCGTCACCGTGTTCCTGACCACCCAGTATCTCGACGAAGCCGACCAGCTCGCCGACCGCATCGCCCTACTCGACCACGGCCGCATCGTCATCGAGGGCACCCCCGACGAACTCAAGCGCCGTATCCCCGGCGGACACATCCTGCTCCGCTTCGCCGACCCCACCGCGCTGCACACCGCCGCCCACACACTCACCTTCGCCCAGCGCGACGACGTCGCCCTCACCCTGCAGATCCCCAGCGACGGCGGGGTCCGCTCACTGCGGGCCGTGCTCGACCGGCTCGACGACGCACACGTCGAGGTCGACCAACTCTCGATCCACACCCCCGACCTGGACGACGTCTTCTTCGCCTTCACCGGCACGCCCGCGCCCGCTGCAGGACGCGACCTCACCGAGGGACACTGATGACCAGCCTCGCCTACACCCTGACCGACTCGGCGACCATGCTCCGCCGACAGATCCGCCACATCCAGCGCTACCCCTCGTTGACCGGGATGCTGATCGGTCTCCCCGTTGTCATGCTGTTGCTGTTCGTCTACGTGTTCGGCGGGACCCTCGGCGCCGGACTTCCAGGCGGCGGGAGCGGCGACCGCGGCGCCTACATCAACTACCTGGTTCCCGGCATGCTGCTGTTCGCCGTGTCGGGGGCCGCCCAGGGAACCGCCATCTCGATCGCGATGGACATGACCGAAGGCATCGTCGACCGCTTCCGCACCATGGCCATCTCCCGGGCATCCGTCCTGACCGGACACGTCCTCGGCAGCTTGATACAGACCATGCTCTGCATCGCCGTCCTGCTCGGCGTCGCACTGGCCATCGGCTTCCGTCCCACCGGCGCCCCGGTCGAGTGGCTCGCCGCCGCCGGCATGCTCGCCGCGATCGCGTTCGCGCTGATCTGGCTGTCGGTCGCGCTCGGCCTCGTCAGCGACAGCGTCGAGACCGCCAGCAACCTGCCGATGTTCCTGATTCTCCTACCGTTCCTGGGCAGCGGTTTCGTGCCCACCGACACCATGCCCGCCGGGCTGCGGTGGTTCGCCGACCATCAACCGTTCACGCCGGTGACCGAGACGCTGCGCGGACTGCTGCTCGGCTCGGGAATCGGGAACAGCGCGGCGATCGCGCTGGGCTGGTGCGCGGTGATCTCGCTGCTGTCCTACCTGTGGGCCAAGCACTCGTTCCACAAGCGGGCGGCCCGCTAGGAGGTGTCCTGGAGGTGCCCGTTCCCGAGGGCTGGCGCCGGGTGAATGACCCCTCCTGACCATGCTTCGGCCCGTCCGCGGGTGCCTCGTCGCCGGGCGCGCTGGCCGGCAGATCTGGACGTTCCCTCAGTGAAGAGTGCGTGACTCGAACGCCTCGTCTGGGCCTGCCATCTGATCAGGAATCGAGAAGCGCCAGGGTGTCGTCGGGCCCTAGCCTTTTCCCAGGTAGCCGGCATCACGCCGAACCTTTACGACAAAGGGGAGCCCTAGAGTGTCCGCGAAGAATTCCACCACCGTGTCCGACGGCTTCAGCGCTGAGGAGCGTGCCGCGATGAAGGAGCGCGCCGCCGAGCTGCGCGCCGAGGGCAAGAAGGGGACCAAGAAGGCCGAGGGGCTGCAAGCGCTCCTCGACAGGATCGCGCAGATGGCGCCGGAAGATCGTGCGCTCGCCGAGCGTGTGCATGTGACGGTGACCGCTGCCGCCCCGGAGCTGTCGCCAAAGACCTGGTACGGGATGCCTGCCTACGTGAACGCGGACGGCAAGGTTGTCATCTTCTTCCAGGACTCGGGCAAGTTCAACTACCGGTACTCGACCCTGGGCTTCCAGGACACGGCCAACCTCGACGACGGAGACCTGTGGCCGGTGGCGTACGCGCTGCAGAAGTGGAGCCCCGCGGTGGAGAAGAAGGTCGTCGAGCTGGTGAAGGCCGCGGTCTCCTGACCGCTGCGGACGCGATGTCAGGAGTTGCGCGGGGTTGCCAGGCCGGATTCATAGGCGAGGACCACGAGTTGGGCGCGGTCGCGGGCGTGCAGCTTGGTCATGGCTCGGTTGATGTGGGTTTTCGCGGTCAGCGGGCTGATCACCATGCGTCCGGCGATCTGGTCGTTGGACAGGCCCTGGGCGACCAGGGCGACGGCCTCGCGTTCGCGGCTGGTCAGCTCGTCCAGCCCGGTGTCGGCGGCGGTGTGGAGCGGCTGGTTGACGTACCGGTTGATCAGCCGGCGGGTGATCGACGGTGCGAGCAGGGCGTCGCCGCGCGCGGCGACGCGTACGGAATGGAGGAAGTCTTCCGGTTGGATGTCCTTGACGAGGAATCCGGCCGCGCCGGCGCGCAGCGCGTTGAAGACGTATTCGTCCAAGCCGTAGTTGGTCAGGATGACGACGTGTACCCCGGCCAGCGTCGGGTCCGCGGCGATGCGCCGGGTCGCCTCGATGCCGTCGACGACCGGCATCTGAATGTCGATGAGCGCGATGTCGGGCAGGTGTTCCCTGGCCAGCGCCAGGCACTCGCTCCCGTCGCCGGCCTCGGCCACCACCTCGATGTCGTCCTCGACGTCGAGGAGCGCGCGGAACCCGCTGCGAATGAGCGGCTGGTCGTCGACCAGCAGGACCCGGATCACGACGTCTGGTCCACGGGGAGTTCGGCCCGGACGCTGAAGCCGCCCTCACTGCGCGGTTCCGCGCGCAGACGGCCGCCGAGGGCGGTGACTCGTTCGCGCATCCCGAGCAGCCCGACGCCGGGCATCGGCGCGGTGTCCGGCGTGGCCCTGCCGTCGTCATCGACCTGTATGGCGAGGACGTCGGCACGGCAGTCGATCCGGACCGACGCGGTAGCCGCGGCGGCGTGCCGGGCGATGTTGGTCAGCGACTCCTGAACGATCCGGTAGGCGGTCCGGCTCACCGCGGCCGGCACGTCGTGCCGCTGTCCCTCAATCGTCAGCGTCGCCGCCAGGCCGGTCCTGCCAGCCCGCTCCACCAGCTCCGGGATGTGGTCGAGCCCGTGCGGCGGGGTGGTGTCGTCGTCGCGCAGCGCCTCCAGAGTCGCTCGCAGCTCCCGGGCCGCCTCACGACCGGCCTCCCGGATCGCCAGCAGGGCCTCCGGCACCGGCTCACCCCGCTTGTGGGCCAGGTGGACGGCGACTTCGGCCTGCACCTTGATGACCGAGATCTGGTGGGTGAGCGAATCGTGCAGCTCCCGCGCGATGTGCAGCCGCTCCTCATCGGCGCGGCGCCGTGCGGTCTCCTCCCGGGTGCGCTCGGCTTCGTCCGCCCGCCGCTCGGCCTGCCGCAGCGCCTCCCCGGCGGCGCCGGCAGCGATCAGCCAGGCGATTTCGAGGGCGCCTCGGGCCTGCGCGAACGCCTCGCCCGTGTCGTGCAGGCCCGAAGCCAGGGCCGCCAGGGGGAGAGCGGCCAGCAGGGTCACGCTCGCCGCCACCGTGATGATGCGGTGTCCCGCCCGCACCGCCGCGTACACCGCGAACAGATACGCGACCGCAGGCACGTCGAAACCGGCCGCCTGGTAACCCACCGCGCACAACCCGGTCACGGCCAGCACGGGAACCGGAGCCCGGCGACGCGCGGCCAGCGCCAGACCACCCGCCGCCAACAGCGCGTAGCCGAGCAGGTCGACGTTCGTGTCTGACTGCTGTCCGGACAGCCCGGCGGCCAGCAGCGCCGCCGCCACGCCGACGGCGATCGCCCAGTCTCGGACCCCGGCCGGGACACCGAACCGTCCTCTGTCCATGCGCGCACCCTAGCCGGACGCCGCTGCGAGCGAATCCCGCTCCCGGACGACTGCTGTATACCGCGCCCGCAGTACCTTCGCGGCGCCTGCGGCATCCGCGGCAGCCGGCTACGGCATCGGCGGCAGCGCGAATTGCCTGCGTCCGCAGGACGACCGGCGGTGGGTCCAGCGGACAGGATCAGGCGACGTCCAGTCGTCAGAGGAGAAGGAGCACCTCATGTCCGTCCGTCACCTGCTTGCCGCCGCCGAGTTTGCCATGCTCGGAGATTTCGGGCCTGCCACACCGTCGGCCGCGCACGTCGTGGCCCAGTCAGCCGCCGCCAGTTCCTACACCTTGACCGCCGGGCGTTTCTGGTCCCTGGTGGCCGCGCTGCTGGGGCTGGTCGGCGTGGTCATCGGTGGGCTGGCTCTGGCCCGCTCGGCCGGTCGTATCGGCACCGGCACCGGGAAGGGAGGGGCCATCGTGGCCCTGGCGGCGGGGCTGGCCGCCGCGGTCATCGGCGGGCTGGTTGTGGCCGGCGCCGATGGTGGTCCCGGTACCGGCGGCGGAATAGTCGGCGGCTTCGTGGCCCTGGTGGTGGGGCTGATCGCCATGGTCCTCGGCGGGCTGGGTCTGGCCCGCTCCCACCGCACCGGCTGACCGGCTGGTCGCAGCGAATACGAGGGCGCGCTCAGGTCTGCCGGAAGACCGCCCCACCAGGTTCCAGCGCGCCGTACGCGCCCGTCGGGCCTCCGCACCACCGGCACGAACGCCGACGGATCTTTTCCCGGCGGGCTGCGGTCAGGTGGTCGGCGTGGCGGGGGACTGGTGAGCGGGTTGGAACAGCTCGATCAGGTTGCCGGCGGGGTCGGCGAGCAGGATCTGCCGCCCGCCGGGCCCGGAGATCGGCTCGCTGCGGAACGACAGCCCCGCGCCACGGAGCCGGTCGACCTCCGTGTCCAGGTCGTCAACGATGAGGTGGATGCGGTTGCGGCCCGGGCTGGTGGCGTCGTTGGGGGTGGCGCGGGCGCCGGAACTGGCTGGCCCGGACAGCAGCAGCCGCAGCGGGCCGCGCAGCACGTCAGCGAACGCGGGCGCGGCGCTGGTGTTCAGGGTGAAGCCGAGATGGGTGGTGTAGAAGTCGACGGCCGCCTGGACGTCATCAACGAGGTAACGGACGTTGGCGTACTGGTCGGATGCTGTCACGACGGAATCTCCTTCAGGACCGGGTGGCGGTGAGCACGGGCAGCAGGTGCCTGACGCGGGTGTCGATGTCTGTCGCGGTGTGCTGGAAGGCGGGGTAGCTGGTCTGGTCGGTGTCGCCGGCCGTGGCGGGGTCGGGGATGCTCCAGTGCACCCGCCGGGGATGGTCCGGGAAGTCGGGGCAGGCCTCGCGGGCCTTGTCGCACAGGCTGATCACGTGGTCGAACCGGCAGCCGGTCAGGGTGTCCAGGTGCCGGGGGCGCCGGCCGGTGATGTCGATGCCGAACTCGTCATGTAGCACCCGGATGGCGTTGGGATGATGGCGGGGCTTGGGTCGGCTGCCGGCGCTGGCCACCTCGACCTGGCCGCCGGTGCGGTGGCGTAGCAGGGCCTCGGCGATCGGTGAGCGGGCGCTGTTGCCTGTGCAGACGAACAGCACGCTGACGCGAGGCGAGCGCCGCAGGTCCACCGGTGTGTGCGGGGCGGGCTCCCGGCGCAGCGCCGGGTGCAGTGCGGCGCCGGTGTCGGCCAGCGCATCCGTACAGCGATCCAGATCCAGGTGGTAGTAGCTGTCGCGGCCGTCGAAGCTGCTGCGCGTGGCCGTGACCAGCCCGCCGTCACGCAGCAGGCGGAGATGGTAGGAGACCAGGTTCTGCGGCTCACCCACCAGCGTCACGAGTTCCCGGACCCGGTAGTCGCTGTCGGCGAGTGCGATCAGCAGCCGCCACCGCAGCGGGTGGGGGGCCAAGCGCACGAACGCCGGGGGAGCCTGACTCGACAACGCCACGATCAACAGAATACATCAAATCAGTTTGATGAAATAGCGGGCCGACGCTGGAGCCCGCAACCGGGTCGAGATCGCCGCGTGGGCGTGGGAGAACCGCATCCTGGAGAGACACGAGGGACAGGACCGGAGGCGGGACCGGGTCTTCGGTCAGCGTCCGAGCCGGCAGTGCGGGACCAGTCCGGACGGCGGCCGGGAGGACCGGCCGGCACCGACCAGGGCCACATCGAGAAAGGCACCGACCCCGACCTGCGCCACGAGGGCCAGGTGGGTGATCAACAGCAGCCGCCGCGTCGTCTCCTCCGGATCACTGGGCGTCGCCGCTGGTCGTCGATGGTCACGCCGGGAGAGGAGGGCGAGCAGACGCGGGTCCGCCCGCGCCCACGGCGCGAGCCCGGCACCGGGCGGCACCGGGAGTGGCCAGTGGACAGACCCGGGCGGGCCGATTTCCTCGGCCAGTAGTTCGGCGGTGTGGTCGAGGACCTGGTCCGCCCACGGTTGGGGGAGGCGTCGCAGGCGGCTGACCGCCGCCTCGAAACCCGCCCGATCCGATGCGCCGGCCGCGCGGACGCCGTCCACCACGGCGCTCCACAGTGCCCGCTCGGTCGGCGTGTTCGGTGGATACGACATGCTGTCTCCCTTCGGCCCTCGCCACGGGGTGAGTCGATGCGGGTCCTTCGCCGACGCCCCGGTGTCGGGACCGCCCGCCCTGGAGGTGGCCGGCACGGGTCCCGTAGGAGGGCGAAGGCCCGTGCCGGCCGTGGTGACCACCCAAGTCACCGTCTTCCCGCTCGCGGGCGTCCGGATGGATCGTGTCCGTGTCCGGTCGGCCCGCAGCGGCGTCTCACCCGCCGGGGAACCGTCCGCCGTCGTCCTTTCGGACGCGGCGGCCTCCGGTGTCGCCCCGGACCTGTGGCGGGGGAGGCGCCAAGATGAGTCAATAATACGACAAAATTAACTGAATGTTACATTTCGCCTGCATGGGACGTACGTGTCGCCTGGTCATCGCATGGCGGCCGCCTCCTGCCGCCGAACGTCCGCCGCGGTGACGCCGCCCGGTTTCTCTCCGACCGACTGAGCGGGTCCGGACGCCCTCGTGGGACGTGTCCAGGGCAGCAGCCGGGGCCGACGCCGGGCGCTGACGTCCTCGATCCAGCCCAGGGCCAGCACCACACCGGCGAGGATCACCAGGGCCACGGCCAGGTAGCCCACCTGGCCCACCCGCCAGAGGCCCATGCCGTCGCCGACGGCGAAGCAGACCGCGATGGCGGCGTTGTGCCAGAGGTAGATGGTCAGGGCCCGGCTGTTCAACGCCGTGACCAACCGGTCGAGCGGCCGGATCCGGGTCAGCCAGCCCATCGGGGGCGTGACCCGGAGCAGGACCAGCACGAAGGCCAACGACCAGAACGCCTGGGCGACGGGGATGTCATTGAGGTCCAGGCCCCCGGCGGGGTGGGTGGCGAGCCAGCCGAGCGCGAGCCCCAGGCACCCGGCTGCGGCGGCCAGCAGCGCCGACAACGGAAGCCGCCGCAGCCGGCCGTCGCGGTGCGCGAAACCCACCAACCAGCAGGCGCCGAACGTGGCCAGGTCGGTCAGCGCCGACCCCACCGGCCCGCCGGGTGACGGGTCAGCCGTCTGCAGCACCACCACGGCGGCCAGCGGGACGAGTACGGACCCGACCGGCCACCGCCGGTACACCGCGAGCAGCCCGGGGGAGAGCAGGACCAGCCACAGGTACGCCACGAGATACCACAGCACCCCTGTCACGTCCGCCGCCCACTCGTTGCCCGGCGGCTGCACCAGCGGAACCAGCCAGCTCAACAGCGCCGGCCAGGCCGGCCGGTCGGACCAGCCGTGCCAGACCATCACGGGCACCAGCACGAGCCCCATCGCGCACAGGGCCGGCAGCAGGCGGCGCAGGCGGCTGATGACCGCCCGGTCCGGCGCCCGGTCCAGCGAGGCGGCCATCAGCGAACCGCCCAGCGCGAACATCACCCCCATGGCGGGGAAGACGAAGCTCAGCCAGGCGGCGCCGAACATGTGGTACACGACGACGCGGCCCAGCGCCACGGCCCGTAGCGTGTCGAACCAGCGGTCCCGGACCGGGTGTCCTCCCGCGCCACCGTCCGTCGACGCGGGTGGCGCGGCCTGGTGCCGCACGACGTCGCCAGCGCGCTTGACCTTGCGCCAACCCAGGCGGGAGCCGGTCACCGCCGTCACCACGGACCGGGCCAGTACCAGGTACATCAGTTGGCGGTAGGCGAACTGCTGAATCGGCAGGGTGAGCAGCGGGCGCAGCGGTTCCCCGTCGAGCCGGAAGGCCACCGCCGCGGTCAGGGCCTGCACGACCAGCATCGCGACCCACGCCACGGCCGTCGTCTTCGTGTCCATGAAGAAGAGCCCGTACAGGGCGAGCAGGTCGAGCACCGGACCGAGCAGGGGCAGTACCACGCCGAAGAGGGCGAGCATGGGCAGGCCGAAGCGGCCGAAGCGGCCCGAGGCGCCGCGGTCGAACACCGCACTCCGGTGCTTCCACATCGCCTGCAGGGTGCCGTAGCTCCACCGGCAGCGCTGTCGCCACAGGTCGCCCAGCGACGCGGGCGCCTCCGTCCAGGCGCGGGCACGGTCCTGGTAAACCACCCGCCAGCCGGCACGGAGGATCGCCATGGTGACGTCGGTGTCCTCGGCCAGCGTGTCGCCGCTCATCCCACCGACATCCGTCAGGGCGCGCCGGCGGAAGGCGGCGATCGCCCCGGGCACCGTCGGTATGCAGCCGAGCGTCTCGTAGAACCGGCGGTCCAGGCTGAAGCCGATGACGTACTCGATGTGCTGCCACTGGCCGAGCATCCCGTGCCGATTGGTGACCTTCACGTTGCCGGCCACCGCGCCCATCCGCGGATCGGTGAACGGTTCGACGAGCCTGCGGATCGCGTCCGGCTCGAAGACGGTGTCCGCGTCGACGGTCACGATGATGTCGTGCGAGGCGTACAGGAGCCCGGTGTTGAGGGCGCTCGCCTTGCCTCCGTTGGGCTTGCGGATGACCCGCACGGTGTCGAGGCCGAGCGCGTCGACGAGGTCGGCCGTGCCGTCGGTCGAACCGTCGTCGACCACGATCACCTCGATGCCCGGGTGGTCGTTGGCGGCCAGTGAACGAACCGTGGCAACGATGCCGGCCCGTTCGTTGTAGGCGGGCACGATCACCGACACCGGTGCGGTGGTGACCCCCCAGGGCCAGCGGTGCGCCCGCCGTCGCCGCGCGAGTTTGCGGGCGAGCAGGACCAGCAGCAGCGTCCGGCCCAGCATGAGCGCCCCGACCACCACGAAGAGGACGGCCAGACCTCGCAGGATCGAATCGGCCAGCACGATCGCCCAGCGGATCGGGGCCGCCCGCCAGCGGTCTGCGGTCGACGCCCGGACGTTGCCGACGAAGGCTTCCGCGCCCGGCCGCGCCCGGTTCATCCCGTCGCTCACCGTGGTGAAGGTGTAGCCCCGTGCCTGCATCAGGGGAATGAACCTGTCCAGTGCGGCGATGGTCTGCGACCGGTCGCCGCCGGCGTCGTGCAGCAGCACCACGGCACCCGCACCCTCCGCCGGCGTCATGTTCCGCACGATCGCGTCCACGCCGGGGCGGGCCCAGTCCCGGCCGTCGATGTCGTTCACCACGGTCAGGTAGCCGAGTCGGGCGGCCGCCCGGATGACCGGCCAGTTCGAGTCGTCGACGGCGCTGGGCACCGACGAGTAGGGAAACCGCAGGAGGCTGGTCCGTACGCCGGCGGCGTCCACGATCGCCATCTGGGTCTGTGCGTACTCCATCCGCTGCCGCCAGCTCGGCAGCACGCTCACGTCCGGGTGGGTGAACGTGTGCACGCCGAGCTCGTGCCCCTCCGCGACCGTCCGCCGGGCCAGGTCGCGGTGCCTGGCCGACTGCGAACCGATCACGAAGAACGTGGCCCTGGCCCGGTGCCGCCGCAGGACGTCGAGCACCTTGGGGGTCCAGGTGGGATCGGGCCCGTCGTCGAAGGTGAGAGCGATGGTCTTCGCGGGCATCCGGTAGGACCGGGGTTGCTCGCCCCGCGCGTCGAGGACCGGGCCGCCGCGCAGGATGTCGGTCGGAACGGTGAGCTGGTCCTCGGACTCGCTCACGTGGTCGGGTCTGAATCCCGCATTCGCGTACGCCTCGACCAGGAGCACACACACGACCACCGTCAACAGGGACGCGCAGACGAACCGGCCGGTCCACAGACCGGGGCGGCCGGACCTGCGCCGCCCGGGTGGGCCACTGGCGCGAGGGCGACTCCGAACGGTCATCTGACCGGCACCGGGCCGGGAGCGGGCAGGGCCGGCGAGGCCGTGACCGGTGCCGGTTCGCTGCTTTCGGGGGTCGACGGCGTTGCCTCCCGGCCGGGAACGGGCCGGGCCGGCGAGGTCCTGACCGGTGCCGGGTCGATGCTCTGGGCGGTCCGGGGCGCATCGAACTCGGGCCGGTCGGGTGCGGGATCGAGCGGCTGGGCTGGCAGGTCCGGCTCGTTGGGCTCCCGTTCCTGACGGGCTGGACGCGGTGCCCGGGCCACCGTGTCCGAAGGCCTCTCGGTCGTCTGTGGGTACGCGGCGTCGAGTGGCGATGGTGTGCTGGCCGGCGGGCGTCCGCTGCGATCGAGTAGAACGCCGCCGACGGTGAGCGGCCCGGGTTGCGCCGGCGCCGGCGGACCGGGCAGCAGGCCGCTCCCGGCCATCGGCAGGTACGTCAGCGACGCGAGGGCGACCATCACTCCCGCCCGTCCGATCCGTCTGCGGCGGGTCCCGGTGACATCGACGAACACCGGTCTAACGGGTCCGGACGGGAGGATTGGCGGAGCGAACTGCGGGCGACGGGGGAGTCCATCGAAGGAGACGCGAAAGGGCACCGGTCGAGGCTACGAGTCCGCTGACAGGGGATATGTCCTGATTGACCAATCAAGCGGTCCGTGGATGTACCACTATCTGCGCATTCGAATTTCGGGTCATAGACACACCAAACAGAACATCCAAACCTTGAGCGACTGAACAGGATGTAAAGGTTGAAAACACTGGAACTCTGAGCGACGGAACAGGACACAGAGGTTGAAAACGCTTGGGCGCGCCGCGAGTGAGGCAGCCTCATACCCGGCCAGCTGGGGCGGTCCGGTGGGCCGGTAGGGGCCAGCCGGTCCTCGCGCCCTGCCTGCCGGCGGGCTCGCGGGGTCCGACGTCGACGCTCGATGCCGCCGCTCGCGGACGGCCGAACTTCACAGCAGGGGTTGCATCCCGCCCCAGCTCACACCGAGCCGGATTCTGGCGGCGAAGCTCGTGCCCTGACCGCGGTAGAAGTACAGGTAGCTCGTGGACTTCTCGATGGCGAGCAGATCCGGGTAGCCGTCGCGGTTGAAGTCACCGACGCCGACGAGGTCACGCATGCTGTTCCACGCGGTGCCGACCTGCAGCCTCGTACCGAGCCCGCCTGCCCGTCCCGGGTAGAGGAAGAGGTTGCCGGTGGACTTCTGCCGGGCGAGCAGGTCTTGGTAGCCGTCGCGGTTGAAGTCGCCGACTCCGGTGAGTTCGTCCATGGTGTTCCAGCCGGTTCCGAGACTCGTTCGTGGACCGAACGACGTGCCGCGGCCCGGGTACAGGTACAGGTATCCGGTGGAGGTCTGCACGGCGAGCACGTCCCGGTAGCCGTCTCGGTTGAAGTCGTTGGCCGGGGTGATCTCGCGCATGGAGTTCCAGCCGGTACCGAGGCGGATCCGACTGCCCCACCCCGACGGCGTGCGCGGATACAGCCACAGATGGCCGGTCGCCTTGTCGCGGGCGACGAGGTCTCCGTGACCGTCCCCGGTGAAGTCCGTCCGGACGATGACGTCCATGCCGTTCCATCCCGTGCCGATGGTCGTGCGGATGCCGAGGGACGTCCCGTTGCCGGGGTAGAGATAGAGGTTGCCCGTGGAGGGCTGGCGGCTCAGCAGGTCGGACCAGCCGTTGCCGTTGAAGTCCCCGAAGGGAGTCGCCGGAATGGGAGCGACGTCAAGGTAATCGTTGTCGATGTTGATCGTCACCCCGCCCCACGTCTCGTTGTGGTCGCCTCGGTACTGCTTCATCCGTCGCTGGGGAGACCAGTACGAGCTGGGGATCGCCGGGTCGGACACGGTGGCGACTCCGTCCCAGCGGGCGAAGTCCAGGTAGTCGGGGCGGACGTAGCCGGGGGTGTTGTAGGCCGCGACCTGGTCGGCGACGCCCGAGGCCATGCTGCTGTAGAAGCCGGAGAGGTAGCCGAGGTCGTGGAGCCGCGCCGTCCAGGCGCTCATGAACGCGAGCACCGCGGAGCGGCAGGCCGAGTCGTCGGTCCGGTACGCCTCCATGTCGAAGATGAGTACGCTCTCCGGCGCCAGGCCCAGCGCCTTCGCCTGTGCGACCGCGTCGTCCGCCTGGGTGCGTCCCTGCGCCGCCGCGTTCGCTGCGTCGATGAGATAGCGCTTGGTGGACGTCGTGCACGGTGCCTGCAATCCGAGATAGACCGGCACGAGATGCCAGCCCGCCGCCTGCTGCGCGGCGACCCACGAGGGGGTCAGGTTGGGCTGTGCGCACGCGCGGTTGACACCGCCGAAGTAGATGACGATCGCCCGGTAGGGCGAGGCCGCCAGCCACGCCTGCATGGTCGCCGACGATGGGGCGGTGCAGGCGTCGAAGCCCAGTCCGGTGAACGTGCCGGGCGACGGGCCCGTCACCGCGGCCGCCGTCGTGCGGCCGGCGGTGGCCGGGGCAGCGGTGGTGCGGCCGGAGGCCGGCGCTGCTCCGCCGAACGCCAGCAGGGTGACGACGCCGACCAGGAGGGCGCAGCTCAGGCGGCGCGCGCTTCGAGGGAGATACATGTTGTCCATGCCGGTCTCGATTCCGGTCCAGATGACCAACCGAGTGGTCCTATCCCTCAGCGGACCAGGTCAGACATGGTTTCACCAGAGCCGAACGGGCTGGTTTCGGCTGCTGCTCGGAGGCGTTCCGAGCGACCGCGGCGTGGCGTACCGGCATGACCGGCGACGGCAAGGTGGACCTCGTGCAGCGGTGTGGGGGAACGGTTGCGGCGGGTCGACGAGGAGTTGCCGGCCCCGCCGTTTTCGTCGCCGTCCCGGAGACCCGGTGGTCGAAAGGTCCGGTTGGCGGGTCGCCGGTTACCGTTGCCGGTGTGCGGGCGGAGGCGGGGGAGACGATCGGCTTCTCGGTGCTCGGCTCGATCAGGGTCGTCCGCGCCGGCGCCGAGCTGCATCTGGGGGCCCGCCAGCAGCGTCTGGTGCTCGCGTTGCTGCTGGCCCGGGCCGGTTCACCGGTCTCCCTGGCCGAGCTGGTCGACCTGCTCTGGGACGAGGAGGCCCCGGCCAGCGCCGCGAACGTCGTGCACCGGCACGTCGGGGTGCTCCGGCGGCTGTTCGAGCCCGGCCTGCCTACCCGGTCGGCGGGCCGGCACATCCTCCGGGAGCTCTCGGGCTATCGGTTGCGCGCCGACGAGGAGTCCCTCGACCTGCTGAAGTTCCGGTCGCTGAGCCGGCTGGCGGGCCGGAGCCTGCAGGACGGCGACCCCGAGTCGGCGCTGCGGCATTCCCTCGACGGGCTGCGGCTGTGGCGCGGCCGGTGCGCCGCGGGCCTGGAACCGGCCTCCCGCCTGCATCCCGCGTTCCTCGCCGTGGAGGCCGAACGCGCCGAGGCCGTGCGCGAGGCCGCCGACGCCGCCGAGCGCTGCGGCCGGATGAGCGCGGTGCTGGCGCCGTTGCGGCAGGCCGCCGAGCAGCACCCGCTCGACGAGTCGCTGCAGAGCCGGTTGCTGCTGGCGCTCGCCGCCGACGGCCGCCAGGCGGAAGCCGTCGAGATGTACCGGATGGTGCGCCGCCGACTCGCCGACGACCTGGGCGTCGATCCGGGCGACGAGCTGCGGGAGGCGTACGACCGGCTGCTGCACCAGCGCACCCAGCCGGCGCGTACCGAATCGCCGTCGCCGTTTCCCCGGCCCGCGCAGCTGCCGCCGGACCTGCCCTTCTTCAACGGCCGGGACGACCTCGTCGCCGAGGCCCGCGCGGCGGTCGCGCGCCCGGGCGGGCCGGCGGTGCTCGCGATCGACGGCATGCCCGGGATCGGCAAGACCGCCCTCGCCGTCCACCTCGCCCACGAGTTCGCCGCCGGTTACCCGGACGGGCAGCTCTACGTCGACCTGCGCGGATACGACGGCCGGGAGGCCGCGATGAGCCCGACCGAGGCGCTGCGCGGCTTCCTCGGCTCGCTCGGGGTGCCCCAGGAGGGCATTCCCGCCGAGCTGCACGCCCAGGCGGGGATGTACCGCAGCAGACTTGCCGGCCGGCGCGTGCTGATCCTGCTCGACAACTGCCGGGATGCCGAGCAGATCCGGCACCTGCTGCCGGGCAGCCCCGGTTGTCTGGTGATCGTCACCAGCCGCAGCCGGCTCAGCACCCTGCTGACCACGGCCGGCGCCCACCCGTTGCCGGTCGGCCTGCCGAGCGTCGACGAGGCCCGCGCGCTGCTCCTGCCAGCGCTCGGCGCCGGCGGCGGCGCGGCGGACCCGGTCGCGATCGACGCCATCATCGCCAGCTGCGGGCGGCTGCCGCTCGCGCTGGCCGTGGTGGCCGCCCGCATGGCGAGCCTGCCACCGACGCCACCGGCACAGATCGCCGCCGAGCTGGCCCAGGCGCCCGGGAGCCTGGACGGCTTCGACGGCGACGACCCGCAGACCGGCCTGCGTGCCGCCTTCTCCTGGTCCTACCAGGCACTCTCCGCCCCGGCCGCCCGGCTCTTCCGGCTGCTGCCGATCCAGCCCGGCCCCGACATCTCGATCGCCGGGGCAGCGGCCCTGGCCGGCGTCCCGCTGCGGACCGGGCGGGCGCTGATCGGCGAGCTGAGCCGCGCGCACCTGATCAGCGAGGACCTGCCGGGCCGTTACCGCGCCCATGCCCTGCTGCTGGCCTATGCCACCGAGCTCGGTGAGGAGCACGACAGCCCGGCCGAGCGTGTCGCCGCGGAGCTGCGCTGCCGGCAGTTCCAGCCGGCACCGGCTGACCGGCGCACCGGGGGCTGCTGGCCTACGCCGACCACCACCCGATGATCGAGCCGGCGCCGGGCGAGGCTCCGCTGCGCTTCGCCGGCCACGGCGACGCTCTGAGCTGCTGGCCCTGATCCCCTACGCGCAGGCCGGGACCGGTCGGCGGCTGGCTGGCCTGCTCGTGGCGGTCACGTCGCGTCCGTGACCGGTTGCGATCGGCGACGGCACTCGATCCGCACTTACGCGTCATTTTATTCGCATCGATCGTCCCTAGGCTCGTGCCTCATTCACCGTTGCTCCTGCCTGTGGGGGGAAACATGGTGCTCCGGGCACTCGATGACTCGCCGGTCGGCCGGGCTGAGCGCATGACCGCGCTGCATGCGGAGCACGCCCGTGCCGTGCTGCGTCTCCTGCTGGTGTTGACCCACGGTCAGCGGCAGACCGCCGAGGATCTGCTCCAGGAGACGATGCTGCGGACCTGGCGGCACCTCGACTCGGTGCCGGCCGAGCCCGATGCCGCCCGCCGGTGGCTCTGCACCGTCGCCCGGCGGCTCGTCATCGACGGGGTCCGGCTGCGGCGGGGCCGCCCGGCCGAGGTCCATCTCGTCGACATGACCTGGATTCCCGCTGGTGACGACACCACCGGCAGCGCGCTGGCGTCGCACGCCATCCGGCACGCGCTCAGCCGGCTCAGCCCGGCGCAGCGCAGTCTGCTCTCCGAGGTCTACCTGGTCGGGCGGTCACCGGAAGAGGTCGCGGGCCGGCTGGGGGTGCCGATCGGCACGGTGAAGTCCCGGACCCACTATGCGCTGCGCGCCCTGCGCACCGGCCTCAAGGCGGCCTGAGCAGGGACGACTCCGCCGATCGGCGATCAGCGCCGCTGAGTCGAAGATCACATTGCCCCGGCGCTCCCGTCGGGCGGCGCGGGCCCTGCCATGCTATGGCGATCGTGGCAACCAGCCCTGTGTGGATCGCATCGAGATGACCACCCCGCTCTCCTTCGCCGTGCTCGGCCCGGTGCGGGCCTGGCGCGGCCCGTCCGAGGTCGACCTGGGTACCCGGCAGCAGCGGCTGATCCTGGCGTTGCTGCTCGCCCGGGCCGGCGGCGCGGTCAGCGTCGCCGAACTCGTCGACCTGCTCTGGGAGTCCGACCCCCCACCCAGCGCGGTCAACGTGGTGCACCGGCACGTCGGGATGCTCCGGCGGCGGTTCGAGCCGGGCCTGCCGACGCGGGCAGCGGGCTCGGTGCTGATCCGCGACGGCGCAGAGTACCGGCTGCGGATCGACGGGGAGGCGCTCGACCTGCTGCGCTTCCGGCGCCTGGTCGCCCAGGCCGCCGCCAGGTCCGGCGAGCCGGCGGTCGAGCTCTACCGGGAGGCGCTGGCGTTGTGGCGGGACCGGTGCGCCTCGGGCCTGCAGCCCGGGGGTCGGGCCCATCCGGAGTTCGTCGCTGTCGACGGCGAGCGGTTCGCGGCCGTCCGGGCGGCGACCGACGCCGCCTTGCGGGCCGGGTGCGTCCACGCGGTGCTGCCCGCGATCCGGCTGGCCGCCGAATACGAGCCGCTGGACGAGGCACTGCAGGCGCGGCTGCTGCTCGCGCTCGCCGCGGACGGCCGGCGGGCGGAGGCCCTCGCGGCTTATGCCGACATCGAGCACCGGCTCGCCGACGAACTCGGCATCCAGCCGGGCGGCGACCTGCGCGCGGCCCGGGACAGCGTGCTCGACCATGACGCCTCGAGCGACGGCTCCAGGTCGCGGCGCGGCGTCAGTCGCGCCGAGCTGGAGTTGTCGCAGCCGACCCGGGCCGAGCCGCCGGCGCAGTTGCCGGCCGACCACCCCCACTTCACCGGCCGCCGCGACGTCCTGGCCGCCGCGGAGGAGCTGCTGGCCGGGGAGCGGCGGACCAGCGCGCTGGTCATCGACGGAATGCCCGGCGTCGGGAAGACCACCCTCGCGGTGCACCTGGCCCACCAGTTGGCCGCCCGCTACCCCGACGGGCAGTTGCACGCGGACCTGCGCGGTTTCGACTCCGGCGACTCGGTGATGACACCGGCGGAGGCGCTGCGCGGCTTCCTGTGGTCCCTCGGGGTCGCGCCGGCCGCCATCCCGGCCGAGCTGCACGCCCAGGCCGGCCTCTACCGCAGCATCCTGGCCGAGCGTCGGATGCTGATCCTGCTCGACAACTGCCGCGACTGGGACCAGATCCGGCACCTGCTGCCCGGCACCGGCGGCAGTCTCGTCATCGCCACCAGCCGCCGCCGGATCACCGGCGTGGCCGGCCAGGGGGGCGCCCACCCGCTGCACCTCGACCTGCTCACTCACGCCGAGGCCCGCGAGCTGCTCACCCGCCGGCTGGGCGACGCGGCGGCCGCCGACCCGGCCGCCGTCGACGAGATCATCGCGCGGTGCGGCCGACTGCCGCTGGCCCTGGCGCTGGTGGCCACCCGCAGCGTCGGCCGGCCCGGGCTCAGCCTGCCCGCGGTCGCCGGCGAACTGGCCGAGGCCGACGGCCGGCTGACCGGCTTCGGGGACACCCACGCCGACCTGGAGGCGATCTTCTCCTGGTCCTACCGGGCCCTGACTGCCGACGCGGCCCGGCTCTTCCGGCTGCTGCCCCTGCACCCGGCCGGGGAGCTGAGCGCGGAAGCGGCGGCCGCCCTGGGCGGCCTGTCCCTGCGCTGCGCCCGCGGCCTGCTCGCCGAGCTCGGGTCGCAGCTGCTGGTCCAGCCCGGCAACGGCCGGTGGCGGATGCACGATCTGCTGCGCGCCTATGCCGTGGAGCTCGGGGAGGAGCACGACGACGCGGCCGAGCGGGACGCCGCCGTCGAGCGGGTCTACGACTACTACCAGCTCAGTGCGTACGCGGCGCATCTGCCTCTGCAGCCGCAGGTGCCGCTGCCGGAGCCGGAGCCGTCCGAGCGCGGGGTCACCGGGCGCGGCTTCACCGGCCGGGCCGACGCGATGGCCTGGTTCGCCGCCGAGCAGCGGGTGCTGACCGCCATCGTCGCGCGGGCCAAGGAGCGCGGCCGGCCGCGCACGGCCTGGCAGATCGCGTTGGCCCTGCAGAACTTCTTCCAGGACACCGCGCAGTTCCGGCAGTGGGCGGCAACGATGAGCACCGGCCTCGCCGCGACCGGGGACGACCCCGCCGCCCAGGCCCTGCTGCACCGCAGCCTCGCCGGCGCCTGCTACTTCCTGGCCGATCTGGACCGCGGGCTGTCGCACCTGCAGCACGCCCGGGCGCTCTTCGAGCGGCTCGGCCGGCGCAACGAGCAGGGCCACGCGGAGAACAACATCGCCGAGATCCGGCTGGACCAGCGGCGCTACCACGAGGCGATCCGGCATGCGGAGGCCGCGCGGACGCTCTTTCGCGCCGAGGGCAACGTGCGGGGCGCCACCAACGCCCTGCTGGTCATCGCGCGGGCACAGGGCTGGCTCGGCCGGCACGCCGAGGCGCTGGGCATGTTCGTCGAGGCGCGCCGGCAGTTCGAGGCCCTCGGCGACCTGCACGGGACGGGCACCACCCAGGCCTGGCTGGCGCACACGTACTCGATGATTGACGACGTGCCGCACGCGATGGCGACCTGGCAGCAGGCGATCGACATCTTCCGCGACGCCCGGGCCACCCACCACACCGCGGAGGTGCTGGTCTCCATCGGCGACTTCCACTCGGCCAACGGCGACCCGGCCCTGGCCGGGCAGGCGTGGAGCGAGGCCCTGGCCGAGCTCGACGGGACGGACTCGCCGATGGCCCGGCGGATCCGCGACCGGCTGCTCTGGCACCGGTGATCCCGGACGCGGCGCCGGTGGGCGCCGCGTCCGGGGGCCGTTCTCAGTACCGGTAGGCGCGGATGACGGTCTGCTTGACCGTGTTACCGCTGGTGTCCGTCGCAGCGGCGCGCAGCGAGACGAAGCCGGTGCCGGCCGGGTTGCGCACCCAGGCGACCGCCTTCTCGCCGGACCGCCGCACGGTCAGCTCCTGCCAGGTCTTGCCGTCGTCGAAGGACGCCTCCACGGTCAGCGCCGTGGTCTGGCCCGGCGCCGCCCCGACCTGACGGTCGAGCGAGACCGGGATCGCGAACATCCGGCCGGCCGGCGCCCGGTTGTCGATGTCGAGCTCCGGGGTGTACCGGATCGCCGTCATCGGCAGCTTCACCAGTTCGCCGTCGCCCACGTGCCCGGACTTGAAGGTCCACTCCGCGTCGACCACCGTCGACAGGGTGAACGCCGGGTCGCTGCGGAACGTCGCCGCCAGCCGGTAGTCACCCGTCTCCGCCGGCACGTTCCACACCCAGGGCGTCTGGTTCGCGTCGCCGACCTTGACCCCGTTGCGGTAGAGGTTGACCTCCACGCTGCCGCCGCGCACATGCCGGAAGCCCATGTGCCCGGTGCCGTCGCCGTGCAGCGGCCCCGGCCCGCCGATCAGGTCGCCCCAGTAGCGGGTGGCGAACTGCTGGCCGAAGTTCGGTTCCGGGAAGACCGGCCCGGCCACCGCGTTGGCCCACTTCACCGTGTACGTGCGCCCGGGCCGGAAGCTGGTCCACGGCGACTCGTAGTACGTGTACCTCAGCTGGGCCGAGGTCGACTTCCACACCGCCTGCTTGTCCTGGTTGTAGTACTCGGTGATGGTGCTCGGCGCGTCGTACGTGAAGCTCGGCGGGATGTTGCGCTCGTCGCGGTAGATCGGCGAGTTGCCGGGCGCGTGCGCGACCGCGGTCCGCGCAACCGGCACGCCGGCCACGTCCGCGCTGATCTGGGAGCGGACCGTGGCGAAGTCGCCCGCGCGCAGCTTGCGGGTCAGCCCGGTCATCATCTTCTTCGGCTCGTACAGGTAGACCCGGTAGGCGTACGGGCTGTTGTGCAGGGTGAACTCCGGGGTCACCTGGCCCCACATGCCGTTGACGTAGGAGACGAAGCCGGGCGTCTCGCCGGCCCCGATCTGTGCGGTCCGCAGGTGGTCGAAGGGGATGTTCATCAGCACGCCGTACAGGTCGTTGCTGCCCCAGATCTGCGGCTCCTCGGTCCGGATCGTCCAGCCGAACTCCTGGTGGACCGCGGTGGCCTTCGAATTCGGCACCGACACCGCGATCGGCCTCGCCATGCGGGCGTCCATGGTGAGCGCCTGGTCCGTGGTCAGGTCGAGGCTCGGGCGTACCAGCGTGATGACGTCGTCGCCGCTCACCAGGTAGGTCTGGACCAGGTAGCGGCCCGCGCGGACCCGGTACCCGGTGGTCGCGAGGTCGCCGAACACCTGGATGGTCTGCCGGTCCAGGTCGGTCAGGACGGTCACCCAGCCCTGCTCGGGCGTGGGCGCTCCACCGTCCGGCCCGATGAGCTTGAGGGCCAGATCGTGGCGGGCGACGTCGAGCGCGACCGGGGTCTGCACCTGCGCGCCGCCGCCGGTGGCGGTCACCTCACCGCCGAAGTAGTGGTCGGGCAGGTCGGCGCCGGCCTGCACGGTGACGGTCACGGTGGCCGTACCGCCGGCCGGGACCGTCACCGAGGAGGCGCTGAGGCTGAACAGGCCGGCCGGCGCCGGTGCGCCCTCGGCGTCCTTGGCGTCGAGGGAGACGGCCAGGGTGAGGGCGGAAGAGCCGCTGTTCGCGTACGTGATCGTGTGCTGCTGCGCAGCGGTGGTCCGCTCGAAGGCGACGCTGACCGGGCTCGCCGTGACGGTCTGCTGGATGGCCCGGGCGACGTCGAGGAAGCCGGCGCCCTGCTCGTAGACACCGATGCCGGCGTTCGGCTGCGCGGCCGCCATCAGCGTGGACTTGATCCGGTCAGGCGTCCAGTCCGGGTGCTGCTGGGCCAGGATCGCCGCCGCGCCGGCCACGTGCGGAGCCGCCATCGAGGTGCCGTTGAGGCTGGCGTACTGCGGGTTCTCGTCGTTCGGCCAGAGGTCGGAGGTCGAGCTGCGGGCGGCGACGATGCCGACGCCGGGCGCGGTGATGTCCGGCTTGATGCCGGCATCGCCCGCGCGCGGCCCCCGGCTCGAGAACTCGGCCAGCTCGCCCGTCTTGGTCACGGCGCCCACGGTCAGCGCCTCGGCCACACCGCCGGGCGAGCTCACCGTGGACTCGCCGGCCTCGCCGCTGTTGCCCGCGGAGACGACGAAGAGCACCCCGTGGCGGGAAGTGAGGTCGGTCAGGGCCGCCTCGATCGGGTCGGTCCCCGGGCTGTCCGGGCCGCCGAGGCTCATGTTGACGACCTTGACGCCCTGCTCCGCCGCCCAGGTCATGCCGGCCAGGATCGCCGACTCCGGGCAGCCCTCCGCCATGCAGACCTTGGCGCTGTAGAGGGTCGCACCGGGCGCCACGCCCTTGTGACGGCCCTGCGAGGCGGCCGCGCTGCCGGCGATGGTGGAGGCGACGTGGGTGCCGTGGCCGACCCGGTCGAGGGCGTCCGGTTCGGCGGTGAAGTTCTCCGCAGCGGCGACGCGGCCGGCCAGGTCGGGGTGGGTCTGGTCGACGCCGGTGTCGATGACGCCGACCTTCACCCCCGTTCCCGTCCAGCCGGACTGCCAGGCCTGCGGCGCGCCGGTCAGCGGGACGCTGACATCGAGGGTGGGCTGGCGCAGCCCGTCGAGCCAGATCTTGTCGAACCCGGCCCGCAGCTGCCGCTCGGTGCCACTCCCGGCGAACGTGACGGTGTTCCAGAAGGACACCGCGTCCGCGCGGCTCTCCGCGACAGCGCTCGCCCCGGAGAGCTGCCGGGTGGTGCGGGCGCCGGTGAGGCCGGCGGCGGTGCCGCTGCCGTGTTGGAGGATGAGCGGCAGGGTGGCCCGGGTGTCGTCGTAGCCGAACTCGACCAGCTTCGAGATGTCGAAGAGCCGCGTGTCGAGCTTGCCCCGGTTGAGCAGGCCGACGGCGTCCGCGGGGATGACCCGCACGTCCTTGCCGGCGCTGTGGGTGAGGAACGGAATCCGTTCCCGTCCCTTGCCCGGCACCACGTCGACAGTCGTCTGGCCGTTCACGGTGCCGAGGTGGACGGTGTCGCCGGTGAGCAGAGTGACCGTCCGGGGCTCGGCCGCGACCTTGGGTGTGGTCGTCGGCTTCGCGGCCCCGGGCTGCGCCGATGCCGGCACACCCCCCGGAGCCGCCGCCGAGACGCCGAGCACCAGCAGTGCCAGCGCCGATATCTTGCGAATTGAGCGCATCATTCTCCCTGGAGGAACGCGAGAGGTATCCGAGTGCTCCGGACGTGACCGGCGGATGAAAGTTCATCCGGTGTGACCTGGGTCACTTCCTGCCCCGATCCGCGGGCGTCCTGGTTCGCGCCACGCGGCACCTCGACCGCCCCTACCCGGTAGCTCAGGCGAGGCCGGCGACCACCGCGCTGTCATCGCATCGAGCCCGCTCGGCAAGCGGGTGCGGTCGGGCGAGCCGGCCATGTCCTGGGTCGTCGGGTACGGCGGCGATCCCGTGTCTGGTTGTCCCGTCCGCTGCGCCTCGCACCGGGTCTGAGACAGGAGCGCACCATGCGGGTGGCGGTCGCCGGCGCATCCGGCAACATCGGGTCCCTCACCGTGACGGCCCTGCAACGTCACGGGCACGACCCGGTACCCATCAGCCGGTCGCACGGCGTCGACCTGCTGACCGGACGGGGGCTGGACGAGGCCCTGAGCGGCGTCGACGTCGTCGTCGACGCGATCAGCGCGCCACCTGCCGACCGCGAAGCCACGGCGAGGTACTTCGCCACCACCACGCAGAACCTGCTGCGAGCGGAGCAGCAGGCGGGGGTGCGACACCACGTGTTGCTCTCGATCGTCGAGGTGCACCGCATCGCGGGCACCGCGCACTATTCGGGCAAGCGCGAGCAGGAGCGCCTGGTGTCCACCGGACCGGTGCCGTGGACCATCGTGCCCGCCACCCAGTTCTTCGACTTCGCCGCCACGGTGGCCGGATGGACCGAACGGGATGGCACCGCCTACCTCGCGCCACTGCTCGTCCAGCCGATCGCGCCGGCTGACGTCGCCGAATTCCTGACGGTGGCCGCAGGTGGCTCACCGCAGGGACGCCATCCTGGTGTGGCCGGCCCCGATCGGCACGACCTCGTGGACATGGCGCGCCGTACCCACCAGGCGTTGGGACGTGACCTGAAGATCGTCCCCACCTGGGAGGCGATCCTCGGCGCGGACATGGCAGGAAACGTGCTACTGCCGGGACCGGATGCCCGGATAGCAGCCACGACCTTCGACGACTGGCTCGCGGAGCAGGCGGCCGATTGAGTACGGCCCGGGCCGGGGGGCATCACCGGCACCGATCGCTCGCTATCGTGCCCTCGTTCCGGCCACCCGGCCGGCCACCACGCGGGAATCCACCGCACAGGGTAGCCGGATCGTGATCGGGACCGACAGCTACGTACGGCCGTCCGACGAGAAGGACTGGGTGCACGTCGACCTGAAGCGGGTGAAGCGGGACGGCCCTTCCTGCGCTTCGACTGGGCCGACCCGACCGGCCTGAAGACGTTCACCTCTACGATCACCTCGGCGCAGCGGACCGGCCCGCACTCCTGGACCGGCCGCTTCGACCCGGACGGTGAGGACGTGGAGTCGTTTCTGCCCGTGGGCGCGCCGAGCATCGTCTCGATCGGTATGCCCCTGTCGCCGTTCACGATCACGACCGACGACCGGGGCTGGGTCACCTCGATCAGGGTGGAGCTCACGCCCAGTGCGGGCCCGAAGCTGACGATGACCACCACGATGAGCGGCCACGGGAAGGCCCAGCAGATCAAGGCGCCGGCGCGGGCCGGGGAGGCCGCCGACTTCTATTACGCCAGGTGACGCCCAGCTCCTCAGCCGGCGGCGTGGCGGCGCCGGTCCCGGCGGGCCGACAGCACGCTCCAGCCGATCGAAACCGACAGGGTCACCACCACCACCAGCAGGGTGAGCCAGAGCGGCAGCGCGCCCACCGGCGTCTCGGCCAGGATCAGCTTCGCCCCGGCGAACGCCAGCAGCACCGCCAGCCCGTAGCGCAGGTGCCCGAAGTGCCGCAGCAGTCCGGCCAGACAGAAGTAGAGGCTGCGCAGCCCCAGCACGGCGAACGCCGTCGCCGTCCAGACCAGGAAGGTGTTGGTGGTGATGGCCAGGATCGCCGCCACGGAGTCGATCGCGAACACCACGTCGGTCGCCTCGATCGCCACCAGCGCCACCAGCAGCAGCGTTGCATGCCGCCGGCCGTCGACCCGGACGGTGAACCGGCCGCCGTGGTACCGCTGCTCGGTCGGCACCACCCGTCGGAAGAACCGGACCACGACGTTGCGGTCGGGGTCGACGTCGGGCTCGCCCCGCACCGCCAGGCGCCACCCGGTCCAGATCAGGAACGCCCCGAGCACGAACCCGGCGAAGGCCAACCGGTGCAGCAGTTCCGCTCCGGCGAAGATGAAGACCAGTCGGAACGCGAGCGCGCCGATCACACCCCAGAACAACACCTTGTGCTGGTATCCCTCGGGCACCCGGAAGTAGCCGAACAGCAGCGCGAAGACGAAGACGTTGTCGATGGAGAGCGCCTTCTCCAGCAGGTAGCCGGAGTAGTACGCGACCGCCGGCTCGCCGCCCCACCCCACCCAGACGATCAGGCCGAAGGCCAGCCCGGCGGCGATCCAGACGGCGCTCCAGATCAGCGCTTCCCGCAGCTCGATCACGTGGTTGTCGCGGTGGGAGAGCATGTCCACCGCGAGCATGACGGCGATGACGGCCCCGATCGCGGCCCAGGCCCAGAGCGGAGCCGGGAACATGCCCGGGTCCATCAGACGCCCTCCGCATCCACCAGAGGAATCGACGGCGGCTGTCGCCGCCGTGCAGCCGGATCACAGGCAAGCGGCTACCGTGCGAGCGGAGCGGTCAGCTGGTGTTCCGTCGCCGGGACGCAACGTCGCTGAGCTTAGCCAGCGATCACGCCGCACTGCTGTCTGCCCGGTCGGCGTCACCCGTCCGGGGGCGGCCCGCCGCTGATGTCACCAGCCCGTGGCCGGCAACCGTCAGTCGGGCAGGCCGGTGCAGGCCGCGCCGTCGATGGTGCAGGCCGTGGGAGTCGAGCTGATCGGCGCGCCGCTGACCCGGAAGGTGACCTGGACGGAGCTGCCGGCCGCCACCTCTGCGGTCGTCTCGTCCGGCACGAAGGTCCAGGTCGCGCCCGCGCGGGTGGCTCGGGCGCCGGTGACCGAGGAGATCTCGAGGGATTCCCGAGGCAGGGTGATGACCAGGGTCCAGTTCGTCACCCTCGTCCGACCGGCGTTGCTGATGGTCACCTCGGCGCCGTAGCTGAGCAGGGCGCGCTCCTCGATGGCGAAGGCGGCGCGCAACGCGGCCGAGGTGCTCGACCCCGCCGCCGCTGACGGGGTTCGCCCGGACGGTGCCGTCGCCGGCGGGGCCGCCGCGCCGACCGGCGGGCCGGCCGCGGTCGTCGTCCGCCTCGCCGCCGCCGGGCTGGAGGCGGCCGGCCTGGCCTGCGGGTCGGGCCCACTGACCGCAGGGTCCGTGGGCAGGGCGACGTCCGGCGGCGGGTCGAGGGCCACCGGGGCCAGCCGCTCCGGCGTCCGCAGGACCAGGACGACCGAGGCCGTCGTCGCGACCAGGACCACCAGCGTGGCGGCCAGCAGGACCCGGGTACGCCGGGACGAGGCCCCGAGGCCGCCGATGGCGCGCCGCGCGTGCCCGGCCAGGGCCACGGTCCGGTCGAGCAGGATGACCGCTACGGTCCGCCGTGGCTGGGGCGGTGATGACGGCACGTGCTCTTCTCCCTCAGATCCCTCACCGTGCGCGCGTCCCCGGCCCACGCCGTCGGTCACAGCGCCTGGAGCCCGGTGAGCATCGCTTCGAGTAGCTCCCGGGACGGCAGCTCGGACAGCGTCGGCGACACGTGCGTCTCGATCAGCCCGGCGTCCAGCAGCTCACCGAGCAGTACCCGAACCGTACCCAGCGGCAGGTCCAGTTGCGCGCCGACCTCCGCCACCGACAGTGGATGCCGGCACAGCTCGAGGATTCGCGCCTGCTCGGGAAAGAGCGGCGTGGCCGCGGGAGCCGCGGCCCGGGCCACGACCACGGTGATGAGGTCGAGACGCCCGGCGTCGTCCACGCCGGCCGCACGGGTCACCACGTACGGCCGGGCCAGGAGCCCGGTGTCGTCGTCGTACCAGGCCTCGTCAGGGTCGCCGGCGGTCGGCATTTGTGTCTCCGCTCGTCGCCGTCCAGGGCCGTTCCAGGTCGTCCGGGGCGCCATTTTGGGGGATCATCTGCCGTCCTCTGCTGCGGTCGTGGTGGGCATCTGCGTGGGGTCGGCGATGTCGGGCCGGGACGGCGGTGGTCCACCGTGGGCCGGCACCGGCAGTTCGTCGCCGTTCTCACCTGGCTCCCGCACCGAAGCGGGGTGCGGCCCGGCGGTTGCCTGCTGCGGCGTGGTCGGCGTGACCAGGCCGGCGGGGAGCAGCACGACCGCCGCCGTTCCGCCGCGCGAGCCGGAACGCAGCGAGACCTGGGCGCCGCAGCGCGCGGCGAGCAGCGCGGCGGCGTGCAGCCCGGCCCGGCCGACGGGCGGGCCGTCGGCGGGCGGGTCGGCAAGCAGTTCGTTCGCCTCGGCCAGGTCGCTCACGCTCAGGCCCGGTCCGTCGTCGGTGACCACGATGGCGCAGCCCTCCGCCTCGGGCTCACCGGCGACCCGCACCGTGGTGTCCGCCGGTGAGCACCGCAGTGCGTTCTCGATCAGCTCGGCCAGCAGGTGGACGACCGGAGTGACGGCGGGTCCGGTGAGTGACCAGGGCCAGTGCGGTGCGACGAGCACCCGCCGGTAGTCCGCGACCTCGGCCATCGCGCCGCGCGCCACCTCGAGCAGCGGCACCGGCCGCCGCCAACGCCGGGCCGGCGTCGCGCCGCCGAGGATGATCAGCTTCTCGACGTTTCGCCGGAGCCGGGCGGCGAGGTGGTCGAGCTGGAACAGGTCGGCGGTCTCCTCCGCCGAGGACTCCCGCCGCTCCATCGCGTCGAGCAGGGTGAGCTGGTCGCGCAGCAGGACCTGGTTGCGCTGGGTGAGCCGCAGGAACAGCTCCCGGGTGGCGGGCTCGGTCAGGTCGGGTCCGGCCGGCAGCGTAGCGGAGTCCGGCCGCCCGATGAGCCGGCGGACGGCGCCGGTCCAGGTGAGGAGCAGGGCGAGCACCGCGATCAGGCCGAGCCCCAGCACGGCGCCGGTGCGGACGACCACCAGAGCCGCGTCCGGCGTGGCCCGCTCGGCACTGTCCCGGGCGGTGGCCCGCACGAACTCGTGCAGCCCGGTCAGGGCCGCGTCCGCCGTGGCGCGCCAGTCCTCCTCGGTGACCACCGGCTGGCCGTCGTCGGCGCGGAGCAGCGCGTCCTCCAGGGACAGCAGGCCGGTGAAGCGGGTGCCGTCCACCAGCGCCTGGTAGCCGTTCCGGTCGGCCGCCGGCAGTCCGGCGACGGCCTCGCCGCGGGCGTACCGCTGGTTGGCGACCAGCGCGGCGAGGCGGCGCCGGTCGTCGGCGGTGATCCGGTCGCCGGCCAGCGCGGCGGTGAGCAGGGTGTCCTCCCGGGCGAGCAGCTCCCGGGCCCGGGCCAGCGCGACGATCGCCCGGGTCTCGGCGGCCGGCTCGCTGTCCCGCACGCTCCATTCCGGGCCGTACACGGTGAAGGCGGTGTCGATCAGGCGGTCGTAGCCGGCGACCGCGTCGGCCCGGCCGGTGTCGGCCACCGCCCGCAGGCCGGCCAACCCACCCAGCTGCCGGATGAGTTCGTCGGCCCGCTCCCGGCCGCCGCCGGTGAGCAGCCCGAGGCCGTCGGCGACGGAGGCGCGCAGCCCGGCGACCGCACGGTCGGTGCCGTCGCGTGCCCCGGCCAGCGCGGAACCCGCCCGCCCGCCCCCGGCGACCGCCCGGGCGGTGAGCCGGCGCTCGACCTGAAGTTCGAGGATCAGCCGGTCGGTGGGTTGGCCGAGGGTCTGGGCCAGCGCCCGTACCCGGAGCAGGTCGGCCGCGTCCCGGCCGGTCAGATACGCCGCGTACGACCAGAGCGTGATCAGGACGACTGCCAGCGCGACGAGCCGGGTCCGCATGCCGTGGCCGCCGGTCTGGGTCCGGCTCACGACCCGGACCGTTCCGGCCAGGGCTGCCCGGCCACCTGGCGCGACCGGTCGGCCAGGATCGTCCGCAGCAGGGCCAGCAGCTCCGTCCGGTTGGCGCAGTCGAGCCGGGAGCGCATCCGGGCGACGTGGTGCTCGACGGTCTTGGCGGAGATGAAGAGCCGGTCTCCGATCTCCCGGTAGGTCAACCCGGCCAGCACCAGCTCGGCGACCTCCCGCTCCCGGTCGCTGAGCCGGTGCGGAGCCGGACCGGCGAGGGCGTCGACGGACGCCGGCTGCTGCCCGGCCTTCGCCCCCGCCGGCCGACCCTGCAGCATGCGGGCGCAGTCGAGCAGCGTGGTCATCGCCCGCCGGTCCGAGGTGCGGATCGCCGCCTGCCCGGCGAGGCGGGCGCCGTCCCAGCACAGGCCGGCGTCGTGCAGGCCGCGGGCGGCGGCCTCCACCCGGACCGGGTCGACCATTCCGCGCAGCACGTCCACCCAGGCGGCGGCGGCCGCGGCGACCACGGCCGCGTACCGGTTGTGGTCCGCGGCGGCGACCAGGGCGGCCACGTGGTCGTCGGCGGCCGCCGGCTCCTCGGCCAGGATCGCCGCGTGCAGTCCGCTCCAGTGCAGGGGCGTGCTCCACAGCGGCGGGTCGCCGAGCCGGGCCAGCAGCAGGCGTGCCTCCCGCAGGTACGGCTCCAGCCGGCCGAGGTCGCCCAGCCGGGCTCCGGCGATGGCCAGCTCGCCCAGCGGCAGCAGCGTGAACAGATCGACGGGGTGGCGGACGACGGCCTCCAGCGCGTGCCCCCAGCTGCGCTGGAGCGCGCCGAGGTCGCTGTTGCGCCGGGCGATCCCCAGCTCGAGCGCGGAGGCGAAGAACAGGTCCCGGGACTCGAGCGGCCGGCCGTCGCCGGTCACCGCCGCGAGGTGGTCGGCCGCGACGACGGTACGGCCCCGGACCATCGCGATCCACGCCTGCAGCAACCGGTGGCGGCGGGCCATCAGGGGGCCGCCCGTCCCGCTGGTGGCGGCGCGGTCGAGCACCCGCTCGGCGATGTCCAGTTCGCCGCAGTGCAGGCCGGTCAACGCGGCGAGCGCCGCCGGGCTGTCCGGCAGGAGCGCCGCCCGGCCGGCCGGCTCCAGCAGTGCGGCCGCCTGCACGAGGGTGGAGAGCGCGGCGGTCGGTGGGCCGGCGACGCTGTCCCGGATCCCCTCGGCCATCAGCCGGGCCGCGCTGGCGTGCAGGGTGGGCGGTCCATCCGCCCGGTCATCCCCGGGCGGGGGCGTCCCGTCGGCCGGGCGGCCGGCCGCGAGCGCGCCGACGGCGGCGAAGGACTCCGCCGAGGGCGTACCCGACCATCGGTACAGCTCGACGCTGCGACCGACCTGACCACGGTGCGCCAGCGCGGTCGCGGCGACCGCCGCCGCCTCCGCCCGGTCGGCCGGGGCGGCCGTGGCGAGGAGTCGGTCGGCCAGCCGGAGGGCGGTGTCCAGATCGCCGGCCAGGGCCGCGGCCACGGCATGTCGGACCGCGGCCGGCCGCCCGGCGGCCGTGGCCGCCGCGAACAGCTCCGCCGCGAGGGCCGGCTCGCCGGCCAGCGCCTCCTCCGCCGCGGCCTCCAGTGTCGGTGCCGGACAGTCGGCGGCCACGTGCGCCGCGTACAGCGAGCGGACCAGCGGAAGCACCGGCCCACCCCGGGCGAGCTGCAGCTCGGTGAGCCGGCGCCACACCGCGCCGCGGTCGGCGGCCGGGCTGAGCGCGGTCACCGCGCGCCGCACGATCGGGGCGAGTCGGCCGTCCGCGCCGAGCAGGCCGGCCGCCCGGGTCGCGGCGATCAGCTCGTCCACGTCACCCGGCTCCCGGTCGAGCAGCGCCCCGAGCAGGTCCACCGGCAGCGGTACGCCGGCGGCGACGGCGAGCAGGAGCCGGCGGACGTCGGGCGCCAGGTCCTCCAGGTCCGGTCCGAACTCAAGGACGGCCTGCCGGGGCGGCTCGGTCGGGACGCCCGGCGGGATCTCCGTCCCCCGCAGGCCGCGGACCAGCCGCTCGACGTCGCGGGGAACGCCGGCGGTCTGCCCGTGCACGAAGTCGACCAGGTCGGGCCGCCGGCCGACCTCCGGCACCGCGCTGAGGTAGGCGGCGGTCCGCTCCCGGGTGAACGGGGTGAGCAGCACCAGGTGCCCGTCCCGTCGGAGCGCGTCGACCAGCTCGACCAGCGCCGCCGGCCGGGGCCACGGCCGGTAGCCGACGGCGAGCCGGTGCCGGCGGGTGACCACCAGTTCGCGCAGCGCCCGGAGCCGGGCGTCATCGAGCAGGTGGGCGTCGTCGACCACCAGCACGGCGTCCGGCTCGATCTCCTCGGGACGGTCGGGAACGCCCTCCAGCACGGTGCTCCCGGCCCGCCGGTGGACGCGGGCCAGCTCCTGGAGGTACGCGCTGCGGCCGTGGCCACCGGGCCCGGTCACGCCGAGCGCGAGCGGCGCGTCCGGATCGGCCGCGACCGCGTCGAGCAGGGCCTGCGGCCCCCGGTCCAGCACCAGCCGGGACCCGGCCACGCCGCTCATGATCATGGTGGTCATCCTTCACGTCCCCGGCCGCGGGCCAGCACCAGGCGGGAGGCCCGCGGCAGTTCCAGCGGGGTGATCCGGACCGGGGGACGGGGTGGTGGCTCGCTACGGGCGGAACGGTCGTGGTCGGGGCCACGCTGCGCCGTGACGGCCGGCGCGGCGGCCCGTCCGGTTTCGACGGCCGGGGCGGGCCCGCGGTCCGGCTCCGGCCGGCGCGGGCGTGGCGACACCACCTGGCAGGCGGCCAGCGCCGCGCCGGTGGCGGCGGTCAGCTGCGGATCGGGCTCCACCTCCACCGGTACCGGGAAGGCCGCGGCGAGCAGCTCGACGACCAGCGGGATACGGGTGGAGCCGCCGGCGAGCAGGACGCCGTCGAGCTGCGCCGGCAGCAACCCGGCGGAGTGGACGGTCCGGGTCAGCAGGTCGACGGTCGCCTGCACGGCCGGCCGGATCATGTCCTCGAACCGCACCCGGCTCACCGGCACCCGGACCGGCCCGGTCGGCAGGGTCAGCAGCACGTCGGTCTCCGTGCCGACGGTCAGTTCCCGCTTGGCCCGGTCGCACTCGGGCAACAGCGCGCGCAGCGTGGCGTGCGTCTGCCGAGGCCCGGCCGCGGCGAGTTCCCGGGCGAGCACGGTACGCACGTGCTCGGCCAGCGCCTCGTCGAAGTCCGCGCCGCCGAGCCAGTCCAGCCCCTGCGGCAGGCCGAACGTCTCGTACGTGCCGCGGGGGGTGCGGCGGACCAGGGCCGCCTCGAAGGAATTGCCGCCCAGGGCGTAGACGGCCGCCGCGCTGCCCGGGAAACCGCGCGCCGCGTGGCTCTCCGCCACCGTAACCGTACGGGGCAGCAGCGTCACGTTGCCCAGGCCGAACTGCCACAGCGCCTCGTGCAGCAGCTCGCGCCGGTGCCGCCCCCAGTTTGCGGGGTGGCTGAGCACGACGGCCTCGGCGGGCTCACCCTCCCGGTCGAGGACCCGTTCCACCACCCAGGCCGCCAGCAGCGCGGTCAGCATTTCCGGCGGGCAGGCCTCGCCGCCGAGCAGCAGGGGAACGTCGTCGCCGACCCGGCGGACGAACCCGCGGGCCGTCCGGCTTCCGTCCTCGACGGGGGGCTCACCGACCACCAGCGTCCCGTCGGCTGCCAGGTGCAACACCGACGGCACGGTCACCGACCCGCCGTCCAGCGTGACCACCTCGGGCCGCGCCCAGGTCGCACCCCGTCGCCGGGCCACGCTGGCCGCGGTGGTGGTGCTTCCGATGTCGATCCCCAGGACGTACGGCATCCGCAATCTTCCTTCACCGTGAGTTGGCCGGCCGGTGGCGACGGTGTCGGCACCGTGCGGCGACCCACCCCCGGCGACACCCCGTGGGCTCCTACGTTCGTACCAGAGATCGCTCCCGCATCGGGACCCTAAATCTGGCTGGCCCGGTTCCCCCAGTCCCCCTAACGTACGAGACGGTGAGCACCCTAATCCGGCGGGGCGGATTGCGGGCCGATCCCCGATGACCGATGCCGGCGCCCGGCCATAGCGTCCCTGTTGACGATCACGGTCGCTGACGCCAACGTCCGAGGAGAAACCGGCACATGGACCAGACCCTGCACGACTTCGTGCTCAACCTGCTGACCAACCCTGACGCCAAGTCGGCGTTCGACCTCGACCCGGAGGGCGCGCTCCAGGCCGCCGGGCTCACCGACATCACCGCTGCCGACGTGCAGGACGTGGTCCCGCTGGTCGTCGACTACGCCCCGGTGCACGGGCTGGCGCCGGTGGCCCCGGTGGCGGGGCAGCTCGGGGCCGACCCGCTGCTGGCCGACACCACCGACGTGGTGGCCCAGCTCCAGGCCGTGCCGCAGGACATCACCATCAGCAGCTCCTACTCCGGAGTGGACGTCAAGGCCGGCGTGCTGGGCGCCATCGCCGTCGACCCGACGGGCGTCGCCGCCGGGGCGACGCTGCTGCCCGGGATCGGCCTGGGCGTCGGGCCGAGCGGCCTCGAGACCGACCTGACCGGCGTGCACGACGTGGCACACACCCTCGACGCCGACGTGGTGGGCGCGGTGGACACCGTGGCCGACCCGGCGGTCGGTGACGTGGCCGGCATCGCCGGCAACCCGGACGCCCTGCTCGACGGCACCGACGCCGGCCTGCTCGGCACCCCGGACGGCCTGCTCGGCGGCCCGCTCTCGGGCACCTACGGCCAGGTCGGCGGGGTCGTCGACTCGCTCGGCGTCGACGACACCCTCGGCGGGCTCGGTGTGACCGACACCCTGGGCGGGCTCGGCGTCAGCGGCTCCGGCGGCCTGGTCCCGCAGGTCGACGTGTCGTCCACGGTGGGCGGCGTGACGCACCAGGTGGACGGTGTCGTCTCCGGCGTCACCGGCACGGTGGGCAGCGTGACCGGTGACGTCAACGGCGGTGTGAGCGGCGACTCCGGGGTCCACGCCGATGCGTCCGCGTCGGCCGGCGGCGGGCTGCTGGGTCTCGGCGACGGCCTGCTCTGATCGGGGCTCCGCGAAGGCCGAAAGCCGGATCGCCACGCGCGATCCGGCTTTCCGCCCGTTCTTGCCAGTTCGCTACTTGCTAATTGCTCCGAAATCCGCACACTTGGTGCGGTGATGGCGGGGATCTGGCTGGACGCGCTCGACGGGATCGCCCGCACGTGCCGCGAGCACGGGCGGGCGGACCTGCTTCAGGCGGTCCGGCAGAAGCGCGCCCAGCTGCTCGACCCGAAGCTGCGCGTCCTGGTCGTCGGCGAACCGCACCAGGGTAAGAGCCAACTCGTCAACGCGATCGTGAACGCACCGGTGTGCCCGGTCGGCGACGGCCGCACCACCGTCCTGCCGACCGTGGTGCAGCACGCCGAGGTCGCGTCGGCCACGGTGGTCCAGGCGGCGTCCGCCTCCGGGCGACCCGCCGGCGCCTCCGTACCGACGACCGCCGAGCGGACCCCGGTACCGTTGGACCAGATCGCGGCCGGGGTGGCCGGCACGCTGGGCCGCCGGTCCGGCGGCGGCCCAGCGTACGTCGAGATCGGACTGCCGCGCGCGCTGCTCGGCGCGGGACTGGTGCTGGTGGACACCCCCGGCACCGACGAGGTGGCCCTGATCGGTGCCGGCGCCCCGGCCGCCGCGCTGAACCGCGCCGACGCGGTGCTGGTCGTCTCCGACTCGACCCGGGAACTCTCCGTCGCCGAGCTGAACATGCTGTTGCACGTCACCCGGTCGCACCCGAACGTGGCGGTGGTGCAGACCAAGATCGACCTGGTGCCGGACTGGCGCGCGGTCGCCGAGCGCAACCGCCAGCACCTGGCCGAGGCGGGCGTACCGGCGGCGCTGATCCCGGTCTCGGCGGCGTTGCGCCTGCGCGCGGCGGTCACCGACGACCACGGCCTCAACGCGGAGTCGGGCTTCCCGCAGCTGATCGCGCGCCTGCAGCGGGACCTGGCCGGCAAGGGCGACGGGCTGGCCCGGGCCTCGGTCGCGATGATCGCCCGCACCGTGGTGGAGCAGCTCGCCGCGCCGCTGCGCGCCGAGCTGGAGAGCCAGGAGGTGGAGGAGCAGTCCGGCCCGATCTCCCGGCTGCACGCGGCCCAGCGCGAGGTCGACGAGCTGCGCCGCTGCTCCACCCGCTGGCAGAACACCCTCGCCGACGAGATGGCCGACCTGCTCTCCGACATCGAGTACGACCTGCGCGACCGGACCCGGCAGATCCTGCGGATGGTCGACGAGGCGTTCGACACGGCCGACCCGCTGGTCTCCTGGGACACCTTCCAGGAGTGGTTGCAGCGCAGCCTGGTCGAGGCCGCCGAGGCCAACCACGAGTGGTTGGCCCAGCGCTGCGACTTCGCTGCCCGGCGGGTCGCCGGCAACTTTGCCCGGTACGGCTACGACGTGCTGCCGCCCTGGTCCATGAGGGTGCCGGAGGATCTCGTGGACCGGCTGCCCGAGATGGAACGGCCGACCATCGACCGGTTCACCGCGAGCCAGAAGGTGATCACCGGCATGAAGGGCTCGTACGGTGGCCTGCTGATGTTCGGCCTGGCGATGACCCTCGCCGGCATGCCGATGATCAACCCGGTCTCGATCGGCGCCGGTGCGCTCTTCGGCGGCAAGAGCATCCGGGACGAGAGCAGGCAGCTGCTCCGCCGCCGCCAGGCGAGCGCCAAGACGGCGATCCAGCGGCACGTCGACGACTTCTTCGTCCGGACGACCAAGGACTGCCGGGACACCGCGCGGCAGGTGCAGCGGATGCTCCGGGACCACTTCACCGCGCTGACCGAGGAGTTGCAGGAGGCCATCGTCCAGTCGTTCCGTACCGCGAAGCAGGCCGCCGACACCGACGCGGCCGCCCGCAACCAGCGCCAGCGCGAGATCCGGCTGAAGATGAGCCGGTTGGCCGCCGTCTACGAGCAGGCCCAGCAGTTGACGGCCGCCCGGCCCGCCCCGGCGCCGTTGGAGCCCCGGGCATGACGGTCGGCCTGCGGCTGGACGAGGCGGTCTGGGGGCTGCTGCACCAGGCCCTCCAGCTCTACCGGGACAACCCCCGCGCGACCGGTCACCTCCGGCACCAGCTGGCCCGGCTGGAGCAACCGCTGCGGGTCGCGGTCGCCGGCCCGTGGCGGTCGGGCAAGTCGACCGTGCTGAACGCGATCATGGGCGAGGAGGTCGCGCCGATCGACGGCCCGGACGGCAGCGGCATCTTCACCTGGTACGAGGACGGTCCGCAGCCGCGCGCCACCGCCTACTCCAGCAGCCAACCCCCGCAGGAGCTGACGGTGCTCAAGTCGGCGACCGGGATGCGGGTGGACCTCGTCGGCTGGCGGGAGGGCGAGCTGCGCGACATCGTGGTGCAGTGGCCGACCCGGGCGCTGCGGCAGGTCACCCTGATCGACACGCCCGCGATCGTCGGTGCCGACGAGCACGGGCGGGCGCCGGTCATGGACCGGGTGCTGCGGGACGCGGACGCGGTGCTGTACCTGACCCGCGACGGTCGCGACACCGACCTGCGGGTGCTGGAGTCCACCCGGGACAGCCGGGTCGGGCAGGCCGCCCCGGTGAACGTGATCCTGGTGCTGTCCCGGGTGGACGAGACCGGCGGCGGACGGATCGACGGGCTGCTCACCGCTCGCCAGCTCGCCCGACGGCAGCACCGCGACCCCCGGGTGAACGCGCTCTGCGTGAACCTGGTGGCGTGCAGCGGGTTGCTCGGTCTCGCCGGACGGGTGCTCAGCGAGTCGGACTTCGCCGCGCTCGCGCAGCTGGCCCAGGTGTCGCGGGAGGAGCTGGACCCGCACCTGCTCTCCGCCGACCGCTTCGTCCGCGCCGAGCTGCCGGTACGGCTGGACACCGAGGTACGGGCCGCGCTGCTGAACCGGCTCGGCCTGATCGGGGTCCGGCTGGCGACCACCCTGGTCCGTACCGGCTGCGACAGCCGGGGCAAGCTGGCCGCCGAACTCATCCGGCGCAGCGGCCTGACCGAGCTGCGCGAGTCGATCAGCCGGTTCTTCGTCGACCGACGGGACACGCTCAAGGCCCGCTCCGCGCTCGCCGCGGTGGAGGCGCTGCTGCAGGCCGAACCCGGCCCGGGCACCGGGGAACTGCTCAGCGCGGTGGAGCAGATCCTCGCCGGTGCGCACGAGTTCCGGGAACTGCGCCTGCTCGCGGCGCTGCGGACCACCCGGCTCGGGTTCGACGCCGAGCTGGCGGCGGAGGCGCAGCGCCTGGTCGGCGGTGACGGGGTCGGCCTGGCCGCCCGACTCGGCCTGGAGCACGACGCGCCCGTACAGCGGCTCTGGGAGGTCGCCGCCGACGCGCAGTGGCAGTGGCGCAACCGCGCGGAGGATCCGCTGCTCCGGCTCTCCCAGCGGCGGGGCGCGCAGGTCGTCGTCCGCAGCTGCGAGGGGATGCTCGCCGAGCTGGCCGAGGGCGGCCGGTGACCTGTCGCCGGCCGGCGGGCAGGGTTCGGGGCGCCCGGCGGTTCGCCGGGCGCCCCGATTTCGCCGGTCAGCGCGGGGCGCACTGTCCCGAGGAGCCACCGGTGACCGTGCCGGGCAGCCCGTTGTCGCGGGGCGCCGGGACGTTGTCGGCGCAGGACAGCGCGCCGGTGACCGTGCTGGCGGCGAGCACCGGATCCGCGTTGCCGACGAGGCCGACCGCGCCGACAACCTGACTTGCCTCGATGGCGACCTCGCCGGTGGTGCCGGCCACGGTGACGCCACCCCGCACGGTCACGCCGTGCAGCACCACCGCGTCGGCACCGCTGGCCGACACCCCGCCGGAGAGCACGCCACCCCGCACGTACAGCGCGGCACCGGGCTGCACGGTCACCGTCCCGTTGATCGTCGCGCCGGTCAGGCACGTCACGCCGGACGTGACGGTCAGCGCGGCGTCCCGCCGTCCGGTGATCGTCGAGGTACAGGCCGGCGACGGCTTCGCCAGCAACTCCACCTCCGCGAGCGTGGCGGTCGGGTCGGCGGCCGTCACCTCCAGCCGGTAGTGGGCGTACCGGCCGGGCTGGTCGACCTGGAACGACCGGGTCTGCGACCGCCAGGGGAACGACTCGTCGGCCCGGTCGTCGAGCACCGTCCAGTTACGGCCGTCGTACGACCCCTTGAGCTGCCAGCCGTGCAGGTCGCCGGCGACCTTGCCGGAGGTGAGCGTGTAGTGGGTGACCTGCTCCGGGGTGCCGGAGACCTTCCACTGCACCGGGTCGTCGACCGCGACGGTGGTACCCGAGCTGTCGTCCCGCAGCGCGGCGGCCCCGCCGGTGACGGTGATGTCCGCCAGCGGCCGGGCGACCGGTCCCGGCTTGCTGAGCGAGGTCGGCAGGTCTTCGGCCGCGGTGGCCCAGGACGACGGGTACTCGCCCATCTCGAAGTCCAGCACCGCGCCGTCGGCCAGCTCACCGTGCGAGATCGAGGACTTCCGGTGGGCCTGCCCGTCGATCTTCAACCCCTGCACGTAGACGTTGCGGGCGTTGTTTTCGGGTGCGTTGACGACGATCTGCCGGCCGTTGGGCAGGTGCACCGTCGCCTTGCGGAACAGCGGCGAACCGATCACGTAGTCCGCGCTGCCCACCTGGAGGGGGTAGAAGCCGAGCGCGCTGAAGAGGTACCAGGCGGAGGTCTCGCCGTTGTCCTCGTCGCCCGCGTAGCCCTGGCCGATCTCGCTGCCGAGGTACATCCGCGACAGCGCCTCCCGGACCTTGGCCTGCGTCTTCGCCGGCTGCCCCGCGTACGTGTACATCCACGGGATGTGGTGGGCCACCTGATTGCTGAAGCCCCACATGCCCATCCGGACGTCCCGCGCCTCGATCATCTCGTGGATGGTGCCGCCGTAGGAGCCCGGGAACTTCGCCGTCTCCGGGGTGCGGAAGAACTCGTCCAGCTTGTCGGCCATCTGCTGCCGACCGCCGTACAGGTTGGCCAGGCCCTGGCCGTCCTGCGGGACGTGGAACGCGAAGTTCCAACCGTTGGTCTCGGTGTAGTCGTGCTCGTGGCCCCAGACCCGCGGGTCGTACTCCGCCGGGGTGGACTTCCACTTCCCGGCGGCGTCCCGCCCCTGGAAGAAGTCGACGTGCGGGTCGAACATGTGCACGTAGTTCTGCGCCCGGTTGCGGAAGTACTCCGACTCCTCGCGGTAGCGGGCCCGGTCGGTCTCCGGGGTGGCGGGGTCGTCGGCGAGGGCCGCGCCCATGTTCGCGATGCCGAAGTCGTTGAGGTAGCCCTCCAGCGCCCAGGAGACCCCTTCGGGTACGTCCGACGCGGTGTACCCCTGGAAGATCGACGTCTGGAGTCCCTTGCGACCGACGCTGGTGTTGTTCGGGTTGCTGCCCGGCGGGCTGACCGTGGCGTTCTTCACCGCCGCCTCGTAGGCGGCCTTGACGTCGAAGTCGCGCACGCCCTTGACGTACGCGTCGGCGAAGGACACGTCCGAGCTGGTGCCGGTCATCAGGTTCGCGTACCCGGGCGACGACCAGCGCGACACCCAGCCGCCGTCCTTGTACTGCTGCACGAACCCGTCGACCAGTTCGCCGGCGGTGTCCGGGTCGAGCAGCGTGTACGCCGACCAGGTGGTGCGGTACGTGTCCCAGAAGCCGTTGTTGACGTACACCTTGCCGTCCACGACCGGGGCGCCGGTCCGGGTGGGGGTGGTGCCGGCCGGGATCGTGCTCGACGTGGTCGACTGCACCGCGTGCTTCCAGAGCGGCGCCTCCGGCGTGCCCACGTTCTCGTGTGCGGAGTTGGGGTAGAGCGAGAGCCGGTAGAGGTTGGAGTACAGGGTGGTGAGCTGGTCCTCGGTGGCCCCTTCGACCTCGATCACCCGCAGTTTGTCGTCCCAGAGGCGCTGCGCGCGCTCGCGGACCGTCTCGAGGGTGTCGTCGCGGCCAATCTCGTTCTCGAGGTTGCGCCGGGCCTGCTCCACCGAAATGAGCGAGGTGGCGATCCGCAACTCGACGGTCTTGGTCTGTCGGGTGTCGAAGGCCAGGTAGCCGGTGACGTTGGACCCACCGCCGCCGGTGAGCCGGCCGCTGGCGGTGACCGGGGCGTCGACGACGCCGTGGACGAACATCCGGCCGGCGCCGTTGGACAGCCCGCTGCGCACGTCCGAGTAGCCGCTGACCACGCCGTCGGCGCCGAGGGTGAGGCCACCGTTGTTGTTGACGTTGTCGAAGATCAGGTTGCCCCGGTCGCCGGTGAAGGTGAACCGGAACAGCGCGGCGTGGTCGGTCGGTGCCAGCTCCGTCATGAGGCCGTTGTCGAAGGTGACGCCGTAGTAATGCGCCTTCGCCACCTCGTTCTCGTGCCCGAACGGCAGCGCCCGGGCGGACCGGCCGGCGGCGGGCACCCCGGTGGCCGGTGACGGCATCACCTGGAACGTCTGCCGGTCACCCATCCACGGGCTCGGCTCGTGGCTGACGGTGAACGCCTGCAGGGCCGGGCGGTTGGTGGCGGTGTTGCGGCTCTGGTAGTCGTACAGCCAGCTGATGGAGCCCGCGTTGGTCATCGGGGTCCAGAAGTTGAAGCCGTGCGGCACTGCCGTCGCCGGGATGTTGTTGCCCCGGGAGAAGCTGCCGCTGGAGTTGGTGCCGCGGGTGGTGAGCACGTGGTCGGAGGGGCGCGGCTTGGCCACCTCGGCCGGGTTGCCGGTGATCCGGATGTCGTCGACCCAGCCGTTGAACAGGCCGGTCCCGGTGGTGCTGTCGTAGGCCAGCAGGACGCGGTCGACGCGCTTGCCGGCGGCGATCGCGCCGATCCGGGACCGCTTGACGTTCCACTGGTCGGCGTAGAGCGACTTGGACTCACCCTGCGCCTGCGGGCTCAGCCCGAAGCCGTGCTGGTCCACCGCGCCCAGCTCGCTGAGGTAGGTGCCGTCGTCGAAGGCCAGGTCGACCGCCGCGTAGGTGCTCGGGTAGTCCAGGTCCTGCCCGGTCAGCTCCGGAAAGATGACGTACGACAACTCGGTCCGGTCGGTCACCGTGAGGTCGACGTCGAAGACCTTGTTGTACGCGTACCCCCGCCCGCTGACGGTCTGCCCGCCGGAGTACTGCAGGGCGCGGACCCCGGTCCAGCCGACGTTCGGCTTCATGGTCGGGCCGTTGACCGGGCCGCCGCTGCTCATGGTGCGCATGTTGCTGGGCGGCGGGGGAGTGGTGTCGCCGTTGGAGAGCTGAAGCTCGGCGAGCTGGGTGATGCCGCCCCCGCCGATCGCGGTGACGTTGAGCCGGTAGTAGGGATACGCGGTGGCGTTGTCGAACCGGTACTCCCTGGTCTGGAAGCGCTCGGTGAACTGCTGCCCGGTCCGGGTGTCCAGCGTGGTCCAGTTCTCCCCGTCGGCGGAGCCCTGCAGGGTCCAGTCCTTCGGGTCGCGTTCCGGTGCGTCGTTGGCGGAGGTCAGCGCGTAGTGCACGACGGCGACCGGAGCGTCGAGTCGGACCCGTACCCAGCCGGTCGGCGTGAAGGTCAGCCACTTCGTGCTGACATTGCCGTCGATGACCCGGTCCGCGGTCTCGCTGGGCGGGTTCTCCCCGTTGGCGGTGACCTCGGTGATCCGGCCGGCCAGGTTGCCGGGGATTCCCTTGACCGGGCTGCCGGTCACCCCTGAGGTCTTCTCGGCGCCACCGGCGTCGGTCTCGGTGGTGTTGATCCAGGTCGGCTGGGGATCGCCGGCCTCCAGCGAGGTGGAGAAGTCGGTGGCGGACGCTTCGGGGGCCGCCAGCGCGGGCGGCGGTGCGGCGGGAACCGCGAGGCTCGCCACCACCACGACCGGCACCAGGAACCTGCGTCTACTACGCCTCATGCGAAAACCTCCAGAGGGGACGGCCGAATGCGACGGTCGCGCACCCGGTTGGAGATTTCGTCAGCGTTCGCGGCACATGACAAAGCTGTCAAGAGCCCTAACTAAAGTTCCGACGCGAGCCGGTCAGGCTCTCCGCCGGCCGTGATTGACCGACAGCAGCAGACCGACGGCGGTCAGGGCGGCGCCGGCCACGGCGGCGTACCCCGGGAGGCCGGCGGGGATGCCCAGGTAGACGGTGATGCCGAGAATGCGGGACAGGCCCCAGGGCAGCAGCGCCAGCTGGTCGTTCCACACCGTCAGCGCGCGCTCCAGCCCGACCGCCGTGACCAGGCCGGACAGCAGTCCGAGTGGGACACCCGCGGCGGTCAGGGTCAGCCCGACGGCGCTGCGGCGCCGCAGACCGTACCGGTCGCGCAGCACCACGGCGGTGGCCACGAAGAGCCAGCAGAACGCCGCGAACGCGACGGTGACGTAGACCGTGCGCAGGGCAGGCGCGGTCCAGAAGGCGAACCAGTACTTCCCCGGCCCGCGTCCGGCGAGCGCCGCCAGCAGCAGCACGCTGCGCAGCAGCGCGACGCCGCCGACCACGGCCCACAGGTGGAACGGGTCCCGCCGGCCGACGACGAGGCGTACGACCAGGGCGAACAGCGCCCACCCGCCCAGGGTGACCAGCAGGTGCGCGGGGGCGGCGAACCAGGTGAACACGAGCCGGCTCGCCACCAGCACCACGGCCGGGACCAGCCACACCAGCACCCGGTCTGACCGCGACTGCGGCGCCGGCAGGGCGGCGACCCGCCACGGCCGGACCGCGCCGAGCAGCAGACCCCGCGCGGCGGCGCCGCCGAACCCGCGCCCGCGCACGCCGAGCAGCACCACCACCAGGATCAGCCCCAGCAGCACGCGGGCCGCCCAGGCCATGGCCGGGTCCCGGTCCGCGCGCTGCGCCCCCAGGTCGGCGGCGGTGAAGTTGTACGCGGGTAGGTCCAGGTCGGTGCCGTAGCGCTGCCGGTGCACGTCGCGCGCGTCGCGGTAGGCCGTCTCGGCCAGCCGCCAGCCGTCGTGGGCGGCCGCCGAGCCGGTGTCCAGCCACTGCGCGTGCCGCAGCACCATGGTCCGGTAGGCGCCCAGCGTCTCGAAGAGGTTCACCTGGTAGTCGAGGGTGCTGGTGAAGTGCTCGCGCAGCCCGGCGTCCCGCCAGGTCGCCGGGTCGGTGGCGGCGACCAGATCGCGCATCCGCCGGGCCAGCGCGACGGCCTGCTCGCCCTCGTCGATCGCCGCGTCGACGCGACCGCCGGTGACCGCGTAGATGCTGTCGAGCGCGGCGGAGTCGCCGGTCGGGATGTCCCACTCGAAGATCCACATCATCGGCGGCGGCTCCAGCCCGAGCGCCCGTACCGACCTGTCGGCGTACGGCCCGATGTAGAGGCCCTTGGTGACCGCCTGCCGGGACAGCGCCATGGCCTGCCCGATCGCGCCGACGGTGGCCGGGTCGGCGGAAAACGTGCGGTACGCCCAGTCCGCCGTGACCTGGGCCGGATCGGCGTCCGGATCCCAGGCCAGCCGGGCGACGGCGTACGTGTTCAGGTCGTACAGCTGCCAGAATCCGGTGCGCAGGTAGAGCGACATCGGCCCGGCGCGCAGCGGGCCGCCGTCCTGGGTCCAGTTCCAGACGCCCTCGACCTTCGGGTTGGCGGCGAGGAACTCGCGCAGCGCCTGGCGGTGCAGCGGGCCGAGGTCGTTGGGGAGCGAGCCGAACGCCTCGAACTCGCGCCGGGCCTGGAACTCCACGATGCGGCGGTGCTCACCGGCCAGCAGGGTGGTGTTCAGCGGCAGGTGACTGTAGAAGTCGCCGAGGGTGTACTTGGTGGAGACGATCAGGTGCGGGTCGTCGAACCCGCCCAGCACCTGTGCGTACGACTCGGGGTTGGTGTGCAGGTCGCCGACGGCGCCGACGCCGACGGTCCAGGTGCGGAAGATGACCTCCTTGCCGGCCTTACCCGCGGTGTCCAGCATCGCCCGCAGCATCGCCCGCACGGACGCGTCGGTGGTGACGGCGAGCTTCGACGAGTAGTCCCAGCCGTCCTCGGCGTACACCTCGCCGCCCTCGCCGATGCGGACCATCAGGCCGTCGACGAACGGCATGTTCTCGAACAGTTCGGCCAGCCCGGCCTGGTAGACGGCCCACAGCCGGGGGTCGGCCACGTCGAGCCCGCCGACGGTCCTCGTCAGGTACGCCTCCAGCGGCGGTGACACCGCGAGCATGTCGGTGAGCAGGAAGACCTTCACGCCCATCTCCTCGGCGTACCGGAAGACCGGGCCGAACGCCGCGACCATCGCCTGCGCGCGTTCGACGTGCGTGTCGCCGGCCGGATACACCGCGTGCCCGTCGCCGACCTTGGCGAAGGTGACGTACTCCAGGAAGCCGGGCACGACGACCGCGTTGTAGCCCTGCGCCACGGAGTGGTCGACGAACTGCCGGAACTGCGCGTCGATGCGGGCCACCGCGTCCGCGTCCACCCACGGTGCCTGCGGCAGCAGCGCCTGCCCGACCACGTCGGCGTTCAGGTTGTAGTCGTCGCCGGCGGCGAAGGCGGCCGGGTCGGGCTCGCGGCCCACCGAGCCGGCGTCGGTCAGCCGCAGGCCGAGCCGGGGCGTGACCACCCGGCCCGCCTCGGCGGGTGGCAGCGCCTCGGCGCCGGAGCGGATCCGGTCGGCGAGCCGGTACAGCCCGGCCGCGATGCCCGCGACGTCGCCCCCCTCGACGGCCAGCTCGGTTCCGCGCACGCTGAGCCGGTAGGACTCCGGCGCCGTGGCCAGGGTGGCGAGCACGCCCGCCCGCAGCGTGGTCACCGCCGTGCCCGCCGGGGCCGAGGGCGCGGCGGTACCGGCCGCGCCGGCCTGCCGGGTGCCCGTGGCCGGTCCGGCCGTGCTCCGCGTACCGACGGCAGGCTGCGCGGTGGTCGCGGTCCCGGCCGGTGGCGTGCGGCCCGGCGCCGGCGGGTTGACGACCGGGCGGGGCAGGCCGCGGGAGACGAGCGCGTCGGCGACGGCGGCCGCGGCCTTGATGGTGCGCGGCTCGTCAGGCACGACCATGGACGCCAGCGGCGGCGCCGGTGCGGCCACCCGCTGCGGCGCGGCGGCGACGTCCTCGCGCGGCACGGCGGCGGGGGTGTGGCTCAGCCCGAGCGCGTCCCCGACTCCCCAGGCCACGCCCGCGCCGAGCAACACCAGGACGATCGCGGCGGCGAGCAGCGGGTACGGCCGCCGGACCGGGGCAACGTGAATCACGCTCGCATAGTAGGGGTGCGGTTGACCTGTTGGACAGGACCGAACCGGTGGCGGGCTGCCCGGTCGCGGCCCGGCGGCAGATGCACGTCGGCGCGCGCTCGGATCGGGCGCGCGCCGGCGTCTGGTGGGATCAGGTGAAGTTGGCGCCGCCGTCGACCAGCAGCGACTGGCCGTTGATGTAGGCGGCGTCGTCGGAGAAGAGGAAGGCCACCATCGCGGCGAGGTCCTCCGGCCTACCCAGCCTCGTCGAACGAACCGACGCGAGAATCTGCTCCCGGAATTCGGCCGTGGTGGTCTTGAGCGCCGCGCCGGTGAGGATCACGCCCGGCGACACCAGGTTGGTACGAACGCCGTGCTTGCCGCCGACCGTCGCGGTGTGCCGGGTGAGGCCGATCAGTCCGCTCTTGGCCGCCTGGTAGGCGACGTGGTCGCTCTCGCCCATCCAGACGGCACTCGACATGGTGTTGACGATCGAGCCGGCGCCCTGCTTGATCATGATCGGCAGCGCATCTTGGATGCCGTGCATGTATCCGGTGAGGGTGACGTCGATGGTGTGCTGCCAGACGTCGTCCGGTACCGACATGACGTCGGTGTCCCGTCCCACGTTCTGTGGCGAGAGATCGGCGGCCACGTTGAACAGGCCGTGCAGGCCGCCGAACCGGTCGACCGTAAAGTTGATCAGCTCGCGGTAGGACTGCCCGTCGGTGATGTCGAAGCTCCGCGCCACGGCTGTTCCGCCGGCAGCGGTGATCTCGTCGACCACGGTCTGGGCGGCGGCCTGGTTCAGATCCGCCGCGACGACCAGCATGCCTTCCTCGGCGAGCCGGATCGCGGTCGCGCCGCCGATGTTGCCCGGTGCCGCACCGGCGACGAGGGCGACCTTGCCTGTGAGTCCACGCATTGTCCTGTCCCTTTCACCATTGGAAGTTCAGTTCCGGTAGCCACGGCTATCGGTGGTGCGGTTGATCAGTTGGTGCGCAGCGGCTTCAGGGCCTCGCTCCAGGCCACGACCTGGTCGAGGGTCATGGTCAGCGCGTCCCGCTGGAAGTCGTTGGGCTTGAAGACGCTGAAGTTCTCGAAGTCGGTGAAGAGCGAGAGGGCCACCTGGGACCGCACGTCGGCCATCTGCAGCTCGCCGGCGATGAGCCGCAGGTGCTCCACCGCCCGGGCTCCACCCACCGAGCCGTAGCTGACGAACCCGACGGCCTTGTTGTTCCACTCGTTGTAGAGGAAGTCGATCGCGTTCTTCAGGGCGCCGGACGTGGAGTGGTTGTACTCCGGCGTCACGATCACGAACCCGTCGAACGACGCGATCGTCCTGGCCCACTCCAGCGTGTGCGGCTGCTGGTACTGCCCCATCGCCGGCGGGTAGACCTCGTCGAGGTGCGGCAGCTTGTAGTCGAGCAGGTCGACGAGGGCGAACTCGGCGTCGGTGCGCTCCTTGGCGACGTCGTACACCCACTGGGCCACGGCCGCTCCGTTACGCCCCGGCCGGGTGCTGCCGATGATGATTCCGATCCTGGTCATGTGCTCCCCCTGGTGACGACCGGACACCCCTCCGGATGTCCTTGCTTGGCGAAGCAACCATAGCGCGGGTAATTGCTTCGTCAAGCAAGTATGCTGGGGGCATGCCCACCGTCACACCGAAGTCGCCACCGGCCCCGAAAGGGCCGCAACCTCTCAACGCGGACGAAGAGGCCGTCGTCCGGTCCCTCCCGCGGATCATTCACGCCCTGCCCCGCGCCATCGACGCCGACCTCGTACGCGAGCAGGGACTGCCCAGCATCGAGTACGAGACCCTGATGCATCTCTCGGAGGCGCCCGACCGGCGGCTGCGCATGAGCGAGCTGGCCGCCGCCTGCGAGATGTCGCTCAGCGGCATGAGCCGCGTCGTGCAGCGGCTGGAACGGCAGGGGTACGTCCAGCGGGTCAGGTGCGCGCAGGACGCCCGCGGCTGGAACGCCGTCCTCACCGACGCCGGCCTGGCCCGCCTGACGCAGGCCTGGCCCACCAACCTGGCCGCCGTACGCCGGCACTTCCTCGACCACCTGGCGGGCCTCGACCTCAAGCAGCTCGCCGAGGCCCTGGGAAAGGTGGGCACCTGAGCCGACGGGCGGCTTCCCAGTAACGACCAGCTGGTCGTGGTCCGGGGCCCGATCGCCCCGCTGTGTCGTTCAGCGGGCCCCGACGATACGGAGCGCCACCTCGGCGTACTGGGTGGCGATGTACTCGGGGCTCCAGCCGCCGTCGTCGCGGTACCACCGGCCGAGGTCGACGCCGAGGGACAGCAGGGCCGCCCCGGCGATGCGCGGATCGGGGGTGTCGAAGACACCGGCGGCGACGCCCGCCTCCACGAGCTGGCGGAACGCCTGCTCGATCCGGTGGCGCACGGCACGGATCTCGGCGAGATGCTCGGGGCTCAGTGCGGCCAGCTCGTAGTTCACGACCCGGGTGCGGGTGTGGTCGCGGGCGTGCGAGACGACGAAGTCGTGGACCGCCCGCCGCAGCGCCGTGGCCGGGTCGTCGGACGACGCGATCGCCTCCTGCACCAGGCGCAGCACATGGTCGTGTCCTGATCGTGCGATCAGGTAGAGCAGCTCCTCCTTGGATTTGTGGTGCACGTAGAGCGCGGCCGGGCTCAGCCCGGCCGCGGCGGCGATGTCGCGTGTCGTCGTGCCGTGGAAGCCTCGCTCGGCGAACGCGTCGACGGCCGCCTCGAGCAGCCGGGCGCGGGTCGCGTCGGCGCGAGAGTGATCGGCGGTGTAGGTCAACCCGCGTCCATCCTTCCTTCTGCCTGGCCGGCATTGATACCACAACGCCCGGTGGGCCGGCCGGATGTCGACCACCGGGCCGGACCTGTTGACGGCAGCCGCTGCGGCGTCGCACACTTCATCGAGCCTAACGTAAGCAAGCGCTTAGTAACCCTGAAGGGGAGGCCCGTGTCCCAAGCTGCAGCGACGTCCACGAGATTCACCGGACGAACGGCGATCGTGACCGGTGCCAGCCGGGGCATCGGCCTGGCGATCGCCGAGCGACTGGTGGCCGAGGGCGCCAAGGTCGTCATCACCGCCCGGAAACAGGAGGCGCTCGACCAGGCCGTCGCCCAGCTGGGCCCGGAGCACGCGCTCGGCATCGCCGGCCACGCCGACGACGCCGACCACCAGGCCGAGGTCGTCGCGCGCGCGGTCGACACCTTCGGCGGCGTCGATCTGCTGGTCAACAACACCGGCATCAACCCGACGTACGGCCCGATGGTCGAGCTGGACCTGGCCGCGGCCCGCAAGATCTTCGAGGTGAACTGCCTCGCCGCCCTGTCCTGGGTGCAGCAGGCCTATCGGGGCTGGATGAAGGAGCACGGCGGCGCCGTGGTCAACGTCTCCTCGGTTGCCGGCCTGCGGCCCGCGCCCGGCATCGGCTTCTACGGGGCCAGCAAGGCGATGCTCACCCACCTCACCCAGCAGCTCGCCGTCGAGCTCGGCCCGGACATCCGAGTGAACGCGGTGGCCCCGGCCGTGGTGAAGACGAAGTTCGCCACCGCCCTGTACGAGGGTCGGGAGGAGCAGGTGGCCGCGGCGTACCCGCTCAAGCGGCTCGGCGTCCCCGACGACATCGGGAGCGTCGTCGCGTTCCTGCTCTCCGCGGACGCCGCCTGGATGACCGGTCAGCTGCTGGTGGTCGACGGCGGCGTCACCCTGACCGGAGGTGTGTGATGCCGGTACGGGACAAGGGCGTGGTCGTCACCGGCGCCGGCCACGGCATCGGTCGCGCGCTCGCCACCCGACTCGCCGCTGAGGGCGCGCGGGTCGTCGTCAACGACCTCGACGCCGAGGCGGCCGTCCGGGTGGCCGAGGAGATCGGTGGCTGCCCCGCCCCCGGCGACGCCGCCACCGAGCAGGGGGTTACCGCGCTGGTCGAGGCGGCCCGAGGTCACCTGGGCAGCATCGACGTCTGGGTCGGGAACGCCGGAATCGACCGCGGCAACGGGCTGCTGGCCACCGAGGAGGACTGGGCGGCCAGCCACGAGGTGAACGTCCTGGCGCACGTACGGGCCGCGCGACTGCTGGTCCCCGGCTGGGTAGAGCGCGGCTCGGGTCGGTTCGTGGTGACCGCGTCGGCGGCCGGGCTGCTCACGATGATCGGGAGCCCGACGTATTCGGTCAGCAAGCACGCCGTCGTGGCGTTCGCCGAATGGCTGTCGTTGACCTACCGGCACCGTGGCGTCGTGGTGCAGGCGATCTGTCCGCAGGGGGTGCGGACCCGGATGCTCGACAACGCCCGGCCGTTGCAGGAGTTGCTCAGCCACGATGCGGCGCTCACCCCCGAGGACGTCGCCGAGGCGACGTGGCAGGCCCTCCACGACGACCGGTTCCTCGTCCTGCCGCATCCCCAGGTGGCCACCTACTACGCACACCGCGCCACCGACACCGATCGCTGGCTCAACGGGATGAACAAGCTCCAGCGACGACTCGAGGACCAGGGGGCAGCCCGATGAAGGCATGGCGGGTCGCCGAGCTCGGTGAGCCCCGCGACGTGCTGCGGCTCGTCGACGTGGCCGAGCCGGAGCCGGGCCCCGGGCAGCTCGTGGTGCGGGTGCTGGCCGCTCCGGCCAACTTCCCGGACGTCCTGATGTGCCGTGGCGAGTACCAGGTCAAGCCGGAGCTTCCGTTCACCCCGGGGGTCGAGCTGTGTGGCGAGGTCGTCGCGCTCGGCGAAGGTGTCGACGGGTTCGCCGTCGGCGACCGGGTGCTCGGTGGCGCGACGCTGCCGTACGGCGGGTTCGCGGAGTTCGCCCTGCTGGCTGCGGCGGCCACCTTCCCCGCGCCCGCGCAGCTCGACGACGCCGAGGCGGCCTCGCTCTACATCGGGTACCAGACGGGCTGGTTCGGCCTGCACCGGCGGGTCGGGCTGCGCGCGGGCGAGACGCTGCTGGTGCACGCCGCGGCCGGCGGCGTCGGCAGCGCCGCCGTCCAGCTGGGCAAGGCGGCCGGCGCCCGGGTGATCGGCGTCGTGGGCGGTCCGGAGAAGGCGGCAGTGGCCCGGGCGCTCGGCGCCGACGTGGTCGTGGACCGCCGGGAAGAGGACTTCGTCGAGGTGGTCAAGGCCGAGACCGGTGGTCGGGGCGCCGACGTCGTCTACGACCCGGTCGGCGGCGAGACCTACCAGCGTTCGACCAAGTGCGTCGCCTTCGAGGGCAGGATCCTCGTGGTCGGCTTCGCCGGCGGTCAGATCCAGTCCGCCGCGCTCAACCACGCCCTGGTGAAGAACTACTCGATCGTCGGCCTGCACTGGGGTCTGTACCACCGCTACGACCCGGCGGCCGTGGCCGAATGCCATCGGGCCCTCACCGCGTTGGCCGCCCAGGGTGCGGTACGACCCCTGGTCAGCCAACGCCTCGCGCTCGACGAGGTGGCCGACGGGGTGCAGGAGCTCGCCGACGGCGTCACCGTCGGCCGGGTGGTGTACGTCTCGTGAGCACCGCCAACCAGGTGGATGCCGTGGTCTTCGACTACGGCGGCGTGCTCACCGGACCGGTCCGGGACTCGATCGCCGCGTGGCTGCACGCCGACGGCATCGACCCGGCCTCGTTCTCGCGCACGCTCAAGGCCTGGCTGTCCCGCGCCGCCCCGGACGGCACCCCCGTCCACCGCCTGGAGACCGGGGCGCTGAGCGTCGACGAGTTCGACGCGCTGCTCGCCGCCGAGCTCAGCACGCTCGACGGGCGTGCGGTCGATCCGGTCGGCGTCCTGGCCCGGCTCTTCGCCGGGATGCGCCCCGACCCGGCGATGTTCGACCTGGCCCGGCAGTTGCGCGACGCCGGCGTGCGCGTCGGCCTGCTCTCCAACAGTTGGGGCAACACGTACCCGCGCGAGCTGATCGACGGACTCTTCGATCCCGTCGTCATCTCCGGCGAGGTCAACCTGCGCAAGCCGCTCGCGCCGATCTACGCGCTCACCCTGGAGCGGCTCGGGCTGCCGGCCGACCGGGTGCTCTTCGTCGACGACGCCGAACCGAACGTGCTCGGCGCCCGCGCGGTCGGCATGCGGACGCTGCTGCACACCGACGCCGACAGCACGCGGGCCGCGATCGCCGAGCTGCTTCCCGCCTGCCGCAACGGCCTCCCACGGCCGCGGCCCGGAGCCGACCTGCCCCATCCCGCCCGCACCGAGGAGTTGACCCCATGACCGTCACCCGCACCGCAGTCGTCACCGGAGCGGCCCGTGGCATCGGCGCCGCCGTCGCCACGCGCCTTGCCCGGGACGGCTTCGCCGTCGCCGTCGTCGACCTGGACGAAGCGGCGGGCAAGCCGGTCGTCGAGGAGATCCAGGCCGGCGGCGGCCGAGCCCTGGCCGTCGGCGCCAACGTCGCCGACGAGCAGGCGGTGCAGGCCGCCGTGGACCGGGTCGTCGAGGAACTGGGCGAGCCGACCGTGCTGGTCAACAACGCCGGTATCACCCGCGACAACCTGCTGTTCAAGATGACCGCCGACGACTGGGACGCGGTCCTGAACGTGCACCTGCGTGGCTCGTTCCTGATGAGCCGTGCCGTGCAGGGCTACATGACCAAGGCCGGTTGGGGGCGGATCGTCAACCTGTCCAGCACCTCGGCCCTGGGCAACCGGGGTCAGGCCAACTACGCGGCCGCCAAGGCCGGCCTGCAGGGCTTCACCAAGACGCTCGCCCTGGAACTCGGGAAGTTCGGCGTCACGGCGAACGCCATCGCCCCCGGCTTCATCGAGACCGAGATGACCGCCGCCACCGCGGCGCGGGTCGGCATGGCCTTCGAGGACTTCAAGAACGCCGCTGCGGCGCAGATCCCCGTCGCCCGTACCGGCACGCCCGAGGACATCGCGCACGCCGTGTCGTTCTTCGCCAGCGAGGGAGCCGGTTTCGTGTCCGGCCAGGTGCTGTACGTCGCCGGCGGGCCGAAGGCCTGACCGGGAAAGGAGAGATGATGAAGGTCTTCCACGGCATCAATGAGCTGGAGCAGGCGGTCGGCACCCACCTCGGCTACTCCGACTGGCACACGGTCACGCAGCAGCAGATCGACGCCTTCGCCGAGGCGACGGGTGACCGCCAGTGGATCCACGTCGACCCCGCGAAGGCGGCGCACGGCCCGTTCGGCGGCACCATCGCGCACGGATACCTGACCTTGTCGCTGGTGCCGATGCTGGTCTGGCAGGTGTACAAGGTGGAGGGGCTCAGCATGGGCGTGAACTACGGCGCCAACAAGCTCCGCTTCCCCTCCCCGGTCCCCGTCGACTCTCAGGTGCGGGCCGGGGTGGAGCTGCTGTCGTTGGTGCCCGGCGGCGGTGGCTACCAGCTAACGGCGAAGGTGACCGTCGAGCTGGCCGGCGCCGAGAAGCCGGCGTGCGTGGTCGAGACCGTCAGCATCCTGGTGCCGTGACCGCCGACGAACGGCTCGGCCCGCCGGGCCTCGACCTGGCCCGACTCGCCGACTGGTTCGCCGCCGCGGTTCCCGAGGCGGCCGGGGAGCTCACCGCCCGGCTGATCGCCGGCGGCAAGTCCAACCTCACCTACGAGGTCGGTGACGGGCGGCGGGACTGGATCGTCCGGCGGCCGCCGCTGGGGCACGTGCTGGCCACCGCGCACGACATGAGCCGGGAGTACCGCGTCATGTCGGCGCTGTGGACGACCGACGTGCCGGTGCCGAAGACGTACGCGCTCTGTTCCGACGCCGACGTGCTGGGCGCCCCGTTCTACGTGATGGAGCGGGTCGACGGTACGGCGTACCGGCACGCGGCCGAGCTCGAGCGGCTCGGCCCGGAACGTACCCGGGTCATCTCGACCCGGCTGGTCGACACCCTGGCCGCGCTGCACGCGGTCGACCCGGTGGCCGTGGGGCTGGCCGACTTCGGCCGGGCGGACGGCTTCCTGGCTCGGCAGGTGAGTCGCTGGAAGAAGCAGCTCGACGCGTCGTACTGCCGGGACCTGCCGGCCGCCGACGAGCTGCACGCCCGCCTGGCGTCCGGCGTGCCGAGCGAGTCGACGCCGGGCATCGTGCACGGCGACTACCGCCTCGACAACGTCCTCACCGACGACCGCGACCGCCTCGCGGCCGTCATCGACTGGGAGATGGCCACCCTCGGCGACCCGCTCACCGACCTGGCGCTGCTGGTGCTCTACCAGCGCCTCGGGCGGCTCGTCGGAGTGGCCGTCGCCGACGCCTCGTCCGCGCCCGGCTTCCTGACCGAGGACGAGATCCTCGACCGGTACGCGGCGAGCAGCACCCGCCCCCTCCCGCCACTCGGCTTCCACCTCGGGCTGGCGGCCTTCAAGCTGGCCGCGATCCTCGAGGGCATCCACTACCGGCACCTGCGCGGCCAGACCGTCGGCTCCGGCTTCGAGCGCCTCGGCGAGGTCACCGAGCTGCTGCTCGACGCGGGCCTGACCTACCTCAAGGAGCACTGATGGACTTCGCCCTGGACCCGAGGACCGAGGGGCTGCGGGACAACCTCCTGGACTTCATGGACAGCCACGTCTACCCGGCCGAGCACGCCTTCCACGAGCAACTCGGGCAACTCGGCAACCGCTGGGCCTGGGACGCGGTGCCGGTGCTCGCGGAGCTGCGCGCCGCCGCGCGGAAGCGCGGGCTGTGGAACCTCTTCCTGCCGGGTACGCACGGAGCCGGCCTGACCAACCTGCAGTACGCCCCGCTGGCGGAGATCACCGGACGTAGCCACCTGGCACCCGCCGCCCTGAACTGCGCCGCCCCGGACACCGGCAACATGGAGGTGCTGGCGATGTTCGGCACCGAGCAGCAGCGCAAGCAGTGGTTGGAGCCGCTGCTGGACGGTCGGATCCGGTCGTCGTTCGCCATGACCGAGCCGGACGTGGCGTCCTCGGACGCGACGAACATCTCGACCCGGATCGAGCGGTCCGGTGACCAGTACGTGATCAACGGCCGCAAGTGGTGGATCACCGGCGCGATGAACCCGAACGCCCGGATCCTCATCGTCATGGGCAAGACCGACCCGGACGCCGAGCGGCACCGTCAGCAGTCCATGGTGCTGGTCCCACGGGACACCCCGGGCCTGGTGATCAAGCGCGGCATGGAGGTGTTCGGGTACGACGACCACGACCACGGCGGGCACGCCGAGCTGGAGTTCCACGACGTACGCGTGCCGGTGGAGAACCTGATCGGCGGCGAAGGCGACGGCTTCGCGATCGCGCAGGCCCGGCTCGGCCCCGGCCGCATCCACCACTGCATGCGCTCCATCGGCGTCGCCGAGCAGGCCGTCGAGCTGATGTGCGCCCGCGCCGAGCAGCGGACCGCGTTCGGCAGGCCGCTGGCCGAGCAGGGGGTGATCCGCGACTGGATCGCCGAGTCCCGGGTGCGGATCGAGCAGCTGCGACTGCTGGTGCTCAAGACGGCCTGGCTGATGGACACCGTCGGCAACAAGGGCGCGCACACCGAGATCCAGGCGATCAAGATCGCCACCCCCGAGACCGTCCTGTGGATCCTGGACAAGGCGATCCAGGTGCACGGCGCCGCCGGCCTCTCCCAGGACTTCCCGCTGGCGGGCGCCTACGCCCGCATCCGCACCCTGCGCTTCGCCGACGGACCCGACGAGGTGCACAAGAACGCCCTGGCCCGCCACGAACTGCGGCGCCAGGCGGCGAGGCGGGCCAACCCGGCCTGACCCTCCGGAATCCGCTGCCGGATCGCCGGTTGGCCGCCGTCGCCCGGCTGTGACCTGCGTTACCTGTTGGGCGACGGGGAATCAGATCACCGGATCGGGATTTGGAATCAGGTGTGACTCCTGCCCCGCACCCGGCCCGGCTCCGTGACGGCCGATCGGAGACGACCCGATGACCGTCGACGCCCCGCAGCGGCGGGCGGGCCCGCTGACACCGGGCGACCTGATGACCCCCCGACAACGCCTGCGGCTCGTCCTGGTGCTCGGGTCGCTGATCGCGGTGGGTCCGCTGACCATCGACATGTACCTGCCCGCGCTGCCCGCGATCGTCGCCGATTTCCGGACGACGCCGGCGGCGGTCCAACTGACCCTCACCGGCACGCTGGCGGGCCTCGCCGTCGGCCAGTTGCTGATCGGCCCGCTGTCCGACGCCGTCGGCCGACGCGCGCCGCTGATCGCCGGCATCGCGCTGCACGTCGTGGCGTCGGTGCTCTGCGTCGTCGCACCGAACGTCGCGGTTCTCGGTGGCCTGCGGGTGGTGCAGGGCCTCGGCGTCGCGGCCGCCTCGGTCGTCGCGATGGCCGTGGTGCGCGACCTGTTCGACGGCGCGGCCTTCGCCAAGCTGCTCTCCCGGCTGCTGCTGGTCATGGGGGCGGCGCCGATCCTCGCGCCGACCCTCGGTGGCGGGTTGCTGCGCTGGACCGACTGGCGTGGCGTGTTCGTGGCCCTGGCCGCCTTCGGTGTGCTGCTGGTCGTGGTCGCCGCGCTCGGCCTCCGCGAGACGCTGCCGGCCGAGCGCCGCCGGCGCGGCGGGGTGGTCGCGACGCTCACCGTGTACGGCGGGCTGCTGCGGGACCGGACGTTCGTGGGTCTGGTGCTGGTCGCCGGGCTGGCCATGGCGGCGTTGTTCGCCTACGTCGCCGGCTCCTCGTTCGTCCTGCAACAGCAGTACGGGCTGGACGAGCAGCAGTTCGGGCTGGCCTTCGGCGCGGGCGCGGTCGGACTGATCGCGGCGACCCAGTTCAACGTACGGCTGCTGCGCCGCCACTCGCCGCAGCGGATCCTCGTCGTCGCCCTCGGCGTGGGAACCGTGGCCGGACTGGCGCTGCTCGCCTTCGCCGTGACCGGCCTCGGCGGGCTGCCGAGCCTGCTGGTGTCGTTGTGGGTGGTGCTCGCTGCGGCCGGCCTGGCGATGCCGAACGCGCCGGCCCTGGCCCTGTCCCGGCACGGGGAAGCGGCCGGTACCGCCTCCGCCCTGCTCGGCGCCGTGCAGTTCGGCGTCGGCGCGCTGGCCGCGCCCCTGGTGGGCGTGCTGGGCACCGGCGCGGTGGCCATGGCCCTCGTCGTCGCCGGTGGCATGGTGGCGGCGATGGCGGTGCTGCTCGTCGTCGTGCGGCCGGCCCGGCTCGCCGGCCTGGCGCCGGAAGTGGTGGTCGTGGCAGCGCACTGACGCCCCGGTGAGCCAGCACCGACGACCCGGTTCGTCCGGGCCGCGGTGCCCGGGAGCGTTGCCGGCCTCACACCCGGTTCCGCGGGCAGCCGTGCTTCGATGGTGGGGTGGAGTTCACCGTGAATGACGCGCCGGAGCGGGAGCGGTTCGAGGCGCGGGACGAGTCGGGTGCGCTGGCCGGCGTGGTCACCTACCAGTTGACCGGCACCATCATCGCCTACACGCACACCGAGGTCGATCCGCAGTTCGAGGGCAGGGGCGTCGGATCGACCCTCGCTCGCGCGGTGATGGACGACGCGCGGGCCAGGGGCCGGACGGTGGTGCCGATCTGCCCGTTCCTCGCCGAGTGGCTGGGCAAGCACCCCGAGTACGACGACATCGTGGTGCGATCGACGCGTAAGGTCCGCTAGCCCGCGCCCGACCCCGACAGGCTCCGACGGTCGGTGTCCTGAAGGCACGCCGGCCCGGAGTGGGTCACCCGACAGGAACGGCGGGCCGTACGTGCGGCACCGGCGGGAAGCGCCATGATGAGCCGGTGAAGATCCTGTCCATCCAGTCCTCGGTCGCCTACGGCCACGTCGGCAACTCCGCGGCCGCCTTCCCCCTGCAGCGCCTCGGGCACGAGGTGTGGCCGGTGGTGACGGTCCACTTCTCCAACCACACCGGGTACGGCGCGTGGCGCGGGCCGCTGCTGGCGCCGGCCGACGTGGCCGAGGTGATCGCGGGTATCGGCGACCGCGGGGTCCTCGGCACCGCCGACGCGGTGCTGTCGGGCTACCAGGGTGACCCGGCGATGGGTGCCGTGATCCTCGACGCGGTCGACAAGGTCAAGGCCGCCAACCCGGACGCGGTGTACTGCTGCGATCCGGTGATGGGCGACGCCGGCCGCGGGATGTTCGTCCGGCCGGGCATTCCGGAGTACCTGCGGGACACCGTCGTCCCGCGCGCGGACATCATCACCCCGAACCAGTTCGAGCTGGACTTCCTCGCCGGCCGGGCGACCAACTCTCTGGCGGAGCTGTTGGACGCGGGCGACGTGGTACGCGAGACGGGACCGCGGCACGTCCTGGTCACCAGCGTGCTCCACGGCGACGTGCCGGTGGGGTCGCTGGAGGTGGTGGCCGTCTCCGACGAGGGCGCCTGGGCGGTGACCACCCCGCTGCTGCCGATCAGCCCCAACGGCGGCGGCGACGTCACCGCGGCGCTGTACCTCGCGCACCTGTGGACGACCGGTTCGCCCGCCACGGCGCTGGAACGCACCATCGCCTCCGTCTTCGCCGTACTGGAGGCGACCCTCGCGGCGGGCACCCGGGAGATCCAGTTGATCGCGGCCCAGGACGCGATCGCCGCGCCACCCGCCAGGTTCGCCGCCCGGCGGCTGCGCTGAGGGACGTCCCTCGGGGGCGTCCACCGCGCAGGCGGTCCGGATCGGGGGTCAGGAGTGGGACGGGAGTAGGTGATCCAGCGGCCGGGGTACCTGGTTCGGGTCGAGGGCGTCGACGAGCGCGCGGGCGTACCGGGCCTTGCGACCGCTGGTCGTACCCATGAACCGGCGCAGTTGCCGCTCGATCGCGCGTCCCCGCTGCGCGGGCTGGTTCTGGAAGACCCGGAAGCGGGCCAGATCCTGTTCGGCCGCCAGGACCCGCTCGACCCCGGCCGTGCCCAGCGCGCGGATCAGCTCGTCCTCCAGGTCGGCGACGCACACGTAGAAGCCCAACGCCTCCATTCCGGAGCGGGTCAGGCCGCTACCGAGGCCGGCCTGCTCCAACCCGCGCCGGAAGTAGCCCTCTTCGGCCTCGTCGCAGAGCCCCCGGATGGTCACGGCGAGCCCCTGCGCGCCGAAGAGCCGCAGGAACCGACCGACGCTCATCGCGCCGCCGATCGGCAGGACGCACACGCCCTCGCCGGCCAGATCCCGGTTGCGCCGGACGGCCAGCGCCTCCACCGCGCTCCGGTCGCTGACCCCTTCGACGAGGACGACCGTTGCCAGGCCGTCCTCGGCCAGTTCGCGGGCCACCGCGGCCGCCGCCACGGCGTCCGTGCCGCCGGCCGCCCACGTGCCGACGGCGGCGCGGAAACGGTCCGGCTCTCGCACAGAGCAGAGTCTCGCAACGGCCGGTCCCGGACCGCCACCGGAATTGTGGTCAGGTAGCAGCGTGGCGAGGTGACGCCGGAACCTCCGGGCCGACTCGCGGTGGACCCACCGGCCTTAGCTGACCGTTAAGTAACCCTGCACCCGGTTCACCCCGCGGGGCGGCACTGGGCAGACTGGGGCAATGCCCGCCGCCGATCCGCCCGCTCACCGCCGTCGTACCCGCGCCCTCATCGCCGTCGTCGCCGCGCTCGCCCTGGCGGTCGCGGTCGGCGCCTGGTCCGTGCGAGAGCGGGTCGTCGACGACGATCGCGGCGCCGTGGCCGCCCTCGGCCCGGCGCCCGCCGCCTCCAGCTGCGCCGGCCGGGCGGCGCGGGCGCCGCGCGAGTTGCGCGGCATGTGGATCACGACGGTGAACAACATCGACTGGCCGAGCCGGCGGGGGTTGCCGGCCGAGGCGGCGCGGGCGGAGTTCCGGGGCTGGCTCGACCTGGCCGTGCGGCGCAACCACAACGCCGTCTTCGTGCACGTGCGGCCCAGCGGGGACGCCCTCTGGCCGTCGAAGTACGCGCCCTGGTCGGAGTGGCTGACCGGACGCCGCGACGGCCGCGATCCGGGCTGGGACCCGATGGAGTTCATGGTCAGCGAGGCGCACGCCCGCAACCTGGAGTTCCACGCCTGGTTCAACCCGTACCGGGGCGGGCAGCCGGCCACCGTCGGTGGGCCGGGCCCCCGGCTGGACCAGCTGGCGCCGACGCACCCGCTGCGGCGGCACCCCGACTGGGTGGTGACCTATCCCAGCGCCGACCGGCCGGGCAGTCGCCTCTACTTCAACCCGGGCATCCCGGAGGCGCGCACGTTCGTCGAGGACTCGATGCTGGAGGCGGTCCAGCGCTACGACGTCGACGGCGTGCACTTCGACGACTTCTTCTACCCGTACCCGGAGGCCGGGCAGGACTTCCCGGACGACGCGGCGTTCGCCCGGTACGGCCGGCGGTTCGCGGACAAGCACGCCTGGCGCAGGGACAACGTGAACACGCTGGTGCGCGAGATGAGCGAGCGGATCAAGGCGATCAAGCCGTGGGTCAAGTTCGGCATCAGCCCGTTCGGTATCTGGCGCAACAAGCGCACCGACCCGGCCGGCTCACCGACCGCCGGTCTGCAGAGCTACGACGACATCTACGCCGACACCCGGCTCTGGGTGCGGGAGCAGTGGCTCGACTACGTGGTGCCGCAGCTCTACTGGCACATCGGCTTCGACCGGGCCGACTACGCCAAGCTGCTGCCGTGGTGGGCGGCCACGGTGAAGGCCACCCGGGTGCAGCTCTACATCGGCCAGGCCGACTACCGGGTGGGGGAGCGCGGCGCCTGGCGCGACCCGGCCGAGCTGGACCGCCAGCTCGCCCTCAACCGCCGGCACGGGGTGAGCGGAAGCGTGCACTTCAGCGCCCGCCAGGTGCGCGCCGACAAGCTCGGCGCGGTCAGCCGCTACAGCGCAGCGCACTACGCCGGCCCGGCGCTGGTGCCCGCGATGGCGCAGCTACCGGCGGCGGCGCCCGCCGTACCCGCGATCACCGGCGCGCGGCGCGACGCCGGCGGGGTGGCGCTGACCTGGCGCGGAGACGGTGCCGCGAGCTTCGCCGTCTACCGGGTGGACGGCGACGCGGCCCGGCTCGTCGGCACCGCCCGGGGGACCGGCTGGGTCGACCGCACCGCCCCCGTGGACCGCCCGCTCTCCTACTGCGTGTCCGGCCTGGATCGCAGCGGGAACGAGGGCGGACTCAGCGCGCCGGTCTCCGTGAGCTCTTCGGGGTCCTGAACGAGCCTGGTGAGCGGGAGCTGACCGGCTAGGAGACCACGATGGCGATCCCACGGTCGGACGGCGTGAAGTCGATCTTCCTGCCCGTGATGCTGCGCGCCAGACCTACCACCGTACGCAGATGAGGGGTGAGGCGTTCGGTGGTGATCCGCGACGTTCCCGGCCTTGTGCACATCAACGGCAGCAACTGCTCAGCGATGAACCGACTGGTGCAGCCGGACAGTTCCAGCTCGGGACGGAGTCGATCCAGTACCGTCTCGACGTCGAAGACACCTCGGCCCGCTTCCTCGAAGCAGAAACTGACGTCCCGCGAGTAACCACCCGTGCCGATGAGGAACATGGCCTGGACCCGGTTGACCGGGTAGGGCACCATCTCGAACTCCGGCGACACCCTCCGGGAGAGCCGCGAGCTGAGCTGCGCAGTGAGGCGCAATGCCTCTTCGGCGATCGAGTCCCGCCATCGGCGAGCACCGAAGACGTAGAACCGCGCGGAGATGTCCCGGCTCACGGATGCCTCCCGGGCGGGCAGCCGCTGGGTGGGATCACGAAGTCGGTCGGTACGGTGGGCCGCCATGGCGAAACCCCCACCGCGGCCGATGCACCCTCGCCGCTCGACGCTGAGGTGGACATCCCTACCCGTCAGTTCGTTGGCCGCCGGGTAAAGGATGTCGCGGACCGCGTCGACGAACGGGGCCCCGAGCGTCTCGGTCCCTCCCGACACCTCGATCGAAGCACTTGCGGGCGCGGCGTAGAGCAGCGGGAGGAGCCCGACGAAGAAGACACTCACAGCGTTGCCCATGAGGCCTCTTCCGCCGACGTTGTCGATGTTCTCCGCGAACCGGTCGCTTGCTTCCGCGTAGTTCCGCCGCCCGGACACGCTGTTGGCGCCGAACGTTCCGTCCGGGTCGTCCAGATCGACCTGCACATCGCCCGCCGGTATGCCGCCCGGATGGAACGTCAACTCCGTCCGGCCCATCTCGTAGCCCGCCGTACTCGAGGTCCAGCGGCACACCGCGTCGATGTAACTCTTGTGCGTCCAGCCGACTCCACGAGAGCGATCGGGCCTGCCGGCTCTGACCTTCACGAGCTGAAGAGGCCGGCCCGTCAGGACCGCCAACGGTAGGGCGGCGCGCAGGGCACCACCGCCGCCTTCGCCGATCGAGCAGTCCACGGCCGTCAATTCAGGCACCACGCGCCTCCGGATCGTCAGTCACCTTCACCGGTGCCCCTTCGCCGCGCTGCTCGGCCGCCGATCCCTACCGTCCGGATCCGTTTCCGTCGAGGGGCGGAGACTTGAGCAGTGCGGCCGCCTCGCCGAGAAAGCCGCCGACCGCCCGTCGGCGTCCCTCGGCCGCTATCCGTACCAGGTCGATGATCACGCCCGCGGCGTTGCTCGAGTCCTGCACTTCCAGGCGTACCTCCACCGCCACCCTGGCGCCCGCCCAGCCGCGACCCTCGATGCTGATATGGGCGACCTTCCGGTCCATGAGGAACGGGACGTGACCTCCGGACGGGATCACCGACAGCGACGCGATGCCCGGAACGGTGGAGAGAACGTTCAACTTCGAGGTCAGCTTCGGCGCCCCGGAGTCGCGGAGGTTGCGGAAGTCCTCGTTTCCCCCGAGGTTCACCTGGTAGGTGCCGTCGATGTGCAGGCCTCGGCGGCTGAGCAGGTCGAGCAGCGCACGGTGAATGAGCGACGAGCCGAACTGGCTGGCCAGGTCGTCGCCCAGCAGCGGCAGAGACGCTGACGTGAAGCGACGCAACAGGCCCGGATCCCGGGCGACGGAGTCGGCCGAGCAGTTGACGACGGCGACGCCGGCCGAGAGCGCGGCCTCGGCGTAGGCGAGCGCGGCGGTGGGTCGGCTGGTGGGCAGCGAGAGCAGCAGCACCTCAGCCGCCGTGTCATGGAGGCGCCGGACGACCTGCTCGACGTGAGACGGGTGCATCGCGTCGCCGCGGATACCGTCCTCGACGGTGACCGACTCGCTGATCGCGTCGACGATGTGGGGAAAATTGTTGGTGCTGCCGTGGATCGCCTCGGTCAGCGGGTGCCCGATCTTCGCCGGATCCACGTCGAACGCGGCGACACACCGGATCTCCTCGACGCCGAACCCATTGAGCCGGGGGTGGGGGACTCCCACGAGCGACGGGTCGCCCATCTTGTGCCGGTAGTACTCGATGCCCTGCAACAAGGCCGAGACGTTGTTCCCCACGCCGGCCACCGCCATCCGGATGTGATCGACCATCCTGCGCTCCTTCCACCCCTGCGGAACGTGATTGGTCCTGCTCATGCCATTAGTCGCAACAGGCGCTCGGTGTCCGGGCTGTCGGGCAGCACGACGAACTTCACGCCCAATTCCGCGGCGTGCCGGGCGAGCCGCTCCCTTATCGCGGTTGCCGGACCCAGCAGGAAGAACGGGCTCGAAGTACATGCCTCCGCGATGTGTCCCTCGTGCAGGCGCAGCGAGTATGTGTCGTTCAACGCCGTGAGCCAGTCGGCCGGGTTCCTGTCCTGGATCCGCAGTGCGGTGATGTTGATCGATGTGGTCACGGCGCCGGGTGTTCGACCGTTCGCGTCCAGTTGCTGGTGGAGGTATCGGCGCATCGTCACGAGATCGTCGAACGTGGTCAGCATCCGTCTGCGCAGATCACGAGCGCGGGTCGTGGCGCCATCGAGGGATCGGGTCAGTGGCAGACGGTGTGACGGCGCGTCGAAGTCGAGGTGGTCGGCGTACCCGGCGGCCACTCGAATGACGGCGAAGGAGCCGCCACCGACGGCAAGGCGTGGCGGCTCCGCCACGCTCGGGCTGAGCGGGGCGTGTCGAAGCGTCAGCACACTTCCGTCGAGCGAGGCGACGCCGGTGTCGAAGAGCGACCGAGCTGCGGCGGCCGTCTGGGCGAGCCGTTCGACTCTTTCCGCGTGCGGCGGCATGTCCATGCCCAGCGCGTCGAACTCCTCGGCGTTCCAACCGGCGCCGAGCCCCGCGTAGACCCGTCGACCGCCGTAAAGTCGAGCGAGTTCCACGAAGTGACGGATCGTGAGGTACGGATTGCTGTAGGACGAGTTGGCGACGAGGACCGCGAGGCTGAGGCGCGAGGACAGGGCACCGACCGCCCCCAGCAGCACATACGGGTCGTGTCGGCGCTGCGCAGGCCCTCTCCCGTCGCCTCCACGGGTGGTGTAGAGATGGTCGGAGACGGTGACACCGGCCACCCCGAGGTCCTCCCAGAGCTGGACCTTGTGGCGGAGCTGCTCCACGTCCCGTACGTCGCGTAGCTTGATGTGATACTCCACCAACCCTCCACCCGTCGGGACGGTTGCCCCCGCGTTAGTGACGTCGGTGAGCTGGCCTTGTTCAGCGGAGTGTAGATCGACGATGACGATTGGTACAGGGTTGAGTACTGTTCGCGACCACCGGAGCGGAAGAGTTCCGGCATGTCGGTCGGGTGCCTGTCGACTGCCGTCAAGGTAGGCGGCGGCAGTGACCATCGGCGGTGCGCGACAGGCTGCTCCGGGACGGCAACTTCGTCGCCGTACCCGAGGTCGGAGCCCGACTGGGGCGCTCCTGAGGGGCTGCTCCGGGCCCGGCAAGGACTAGGCTCTTGCCGTGATTGGCGTGCAGGGTGGTGGGAGCGACGAGCGGCTGCGCCGTATCGAGGCGATCACCGACGCGGCGCTGTCCAAGCTTGACGTCGACGACCTTCTCGACGAACTCCTCGACCGGGTCCGCGAGGTGTTGCGGGTCGACACCGCCGCCATCCTGCTGCTGGACGTGCACGCCCGGCAGTTCGTGGCCACCGCGGAGAGAGGGTTGGCGGACGAGGTCCGGCCGGGCTCGCGGATCTCCGTCGGCCGCGGGTTCGCCGGCCGGATCGCCCGGGAGAAGCAGCCCGTCGTGCTGGACGAGGTCACGGCCGCGGACGACCCAACGCTGTTCGACAGAGGGGTCTGCTCGCTGTTGGGGGTGCCCATGCTCGCCGGCGGCGAGGTGATCGGCGTACTGCACGTCGGCTGCCTCCAGCCGCACCGATTCACCGGCGACGACGTGCAGGTGCTCCAACTCGCCGCCGATCGGGCGAGCCTGGCCAGCCGGAGCCGGGCCAGCAGCATCGACCGCACCGCCGCCCTCGCCCTGCAACGCAGCCTGCTGCCCACCCACCTGCCCGATGCGCCCGGCGTGGACATGGCCGCCCGCTACGTGCCCGGCCACGACGCCGGCGTGGGCGGCGACTGGTACGACGTGTTCACCCTCCCGTCCGGCTGGCTGGGCGTCGTCATCGGCGACGTGTCGGGACACGGGCTGCGCTCGGCGGTCGTGATGGGGCGCCTGCGCAGCGCGCTGCGCGCGTACGCCTTGATCTGCGACGATCCGGCGAGCGCGCTGACGCTGCTGGACCGCAAGATCCACCATTTCGAGGCCGGGAACCTCGCCACGGTCCTGTACGCGATGATCTCCCCGGACCGCACCACCATTCGAATGTCCCTCGCCGGGCACCTGCAACCCGTGCTGGCCGCACCGGGACAGTCGGCCGATACGCTGAACCTTCCGGTCGATCTTCCACTGGGCGTGCGCCCGGATCGACCGGCCCGCCGATACACCGAGGTCGCGTTCCCTGCCGAGGCGGTGCTGGTCTGCTACACCGACGGGCTCGTCGAACGCCGCGGCGAAGTCATCGACACCGGCATCGAACGGCTCTGCGCGGCCGTCGAACCAGGTGCCGTCGAAGCGGTCTGCGCCGGCATCATGACCACACTCGCCGGCGAACAGCCGACCGACGACATCGCCCTGCTCGCCATCCAGGCAACCGGCAGGTCCCGCCCGGGCCCGGGCGCCGACCGTCACCGCCGGGCCGCCGCCGGCGGGACTCGTCCGCTCCGGCAGCGGCGACAGCCAGGGCCGGGCCCGCAGCGGCAGCCGGGGCCGGGTCGGGTCTGACCGGCCGTTACGTCGCGCCGCCCGTACACTTCACCTGACCGGTGCCGACCAGGTATCCGGACTGACGCTGCGGTGGCCCGACGAGGCGGCTGGACCACGCACTCGGAGGCTGCCGCATGAGCATCTCGGTCGCCACCAGGACCGACAGTTTCGTCCACCCCGCCCTCTTCTACGGCGACCGCGAGGCGTACCTGGCCGGCACGGTGCCGTTCATCCACGCCGGCCTCGCCGCCGACGAGCCGGTCATGGTGGCGGTACCGGGGGACAACCTCCACCAGATCCGTACCGCGCTCGGCGTCGACGCGGACCGGGTGCAGTTGCACGACATGAGCGAGGCCGGGCGCAACCCGGGGCGGATCATTCCCGGCGTCCTGCTCGCCTTCGCCGCCGCGCATCCGGGCAAGCGGGTACGCATCATCGGCGAACCCATCTGGGCCGGCCGTAGCGCTGTCGAATACCCCGCCTGCGCCCAGCACGAGGCCCTGATCAACGCGGCGTTCACCGGCCGGCAGGCCACCATCCTCTGTCCCTACGACACCAGCCGACTGGACCGGAGCTGGCTCGACGACGCCTGCCGCACCCACCCCGTCCTGCAGAAGGACGGCGCGGAGTGGGCGAGCCCGTACTACGCGGACCCGGTCGCGGTGGCCGCCGGGTTCAACCTGCCGCTGCCGGATCCGCCTGCCCGGGCGACCACCATCGCCATCGACGTGCACGCTCTCCCGGCCATCCGTCGGTTCGTGACCGCGCACGCCGTCGCCGCCGGGCTGCACCCGGACCGCGTCTCCGACCTGACCCTGGCGGTCAACGAACTGGCGGCGAACACGGTCAGACACACCACCGGGGGCGGTACCCTCGCGGTCTGGACCGACAGCACGCGCCTGATCTGCCAGCTCACCGACACCGGGCACATCACGAATCCGCTCGCCGGCCGGCTTCCCGTGCCGCCCCGGCAGCCGGGCAGCCGAGGACTCGTCCTGGTCAACCAACTCTGCGATCTCGTGCGCGTCCACACCAGGCCCGGTGCCACCACGATCCGCCTGCACATGCACAGTTGAGCCGGATGACCGCTTCCGGGCACAGCTCGACTCCCGCAACTACCTTGTCACCTTTGTCCTGGCTTCCGCCCCGGGCGTCGGGACAGGTATGGCGGTGACGTTCATGGGTAAGCGCCTGCCCCCAACGGAGGAGGAGCGGACCCATGAGTGACGCGGCAGCGGGACGGTCCGGCGGAATCGGACGGGCGGCCGGTCCGAGTGAGCGCTTGGCTGCCGAGGTGGCGGAGATGGTGCGTGCGGAGGTCCGCGACGTACGCACGCACCTGCTGAGGGCGGTTCGTCCGGCGGGGGTCGGTCTGGCGCTGCTCGCCACCGCCGGAGGGTGTGTGGTCCTGGGAGCCGGAGCCGCCTCGGCGACCGCGCTGCGCCTGCTGGAGACCTTCCTGCCCCGCAGGCTGGCCACCGCGGGACTCACCGGGGGTTACGTCGTCGCCGCCGTCGTGCTGGGCCGGGCCGGCCTGACGCAGCTGCGGGCGGCCGGCGGTGGCCCGGCCTGGCTGGCGGACGAGATGCAGGACGCCGTCTCCGCCACCGCGAGTCAGGTGGTGCCGGCCGGTGCCGCCGCCGTTCGCGAAGAATTCGACCGGTGGGCCTCCGACCGGCAGGGCCACTGACGTCGACCTCCCCATCTCCGCCGCCGGCAGCACCAGCCGTCCCGGGGGATTGCCTGGTAGGAGCGCTACGACGGCCGCGGCGCGCGGCTACGGCGTCGCAAGCCCGAGGCCGATCGTCTTGGTCAACGTGGCGTTGTCGTCGTCGCCGTCCAACGACCAGACCATCGCTCCGGCCAGGCCGGCCCGCCGGATGTACAGCGTCTTCTGCAACACCACCGCCGGATCGTCGTACGTCCAGAAGGTCGTGCCGTCGAACAACCAGGCATGCCCGGCACGAAGGTCGCGGTGGACGGTGAAGCCGTTGCCGGCCAGGGTCTTGAGCCGCCGGTAGTCCTCGTACCCGGCCTCGAAGGTGGCCGGCGCGGGCCCGGTCGCGGGCTGGAAGAGCCCGTTGCCGCTCCCGCTGACGCCGGTCCAGCCTCGGCCGTAGTACGGGATGCCCAGGACCAGCTTCCCGCGCGGCGCACCGCGGGCAAGCCAGCCGTCGATCGCCACCTCGGCGGAGAAGTCCGGGTTGTCCGGCGCTCCCGACGGTACGCGCAGCGCCGACTGCTGGTTGGTCACCGAGTCCCACGCGCCGTGGAAGTCGTACCCCTGCACCGTGGCGAAGTCGAGGTACCGGAAGATCTCGCGACCCTCGTATCCGGCGTCCATGGTCGCCGGGTTGGCCGGCAGGAAGGCGGTCAGCGGGTGGTGCCGGCGGGTCGTCCGGCCGTACGCGTCGAGTTGGCGGCGGAACTCGGCGACCAGCTCGGTGAAGTTCCGCCGGTCCTCCGGGCGGACCACGTTGCCCGGTTCACCCGGCCAGTTCGGCCACTCCCAGTCGAGGTCGATGCCGTCGAAGACGCCGGCGGCGGCACCCGGGCCGCCACTGCCACCGTCGAGGACCGGAAGGTTGCCCTTGAGGTAGAGGTCGATGCAGGAGGCCACGAACGCCTTGCGGGAGGCGTCGGTGCGGGCGGCGTTCGAGAAGTACGTCGACCAGCTCCAGCCGCCCAGCGAGATCATCACCTGCAGGCCGGGGTGCTTGGCCTTGAGCTTGGCCAGCTGGCCGAAGTTGCCGTTGAGCGGTTCGCCCCAGGCGTCGGCGACGCCGTCGACGCTCTCCTCCGCCGGGACGGGACGCTGGTAGTCGGCCCAGGCGTCACCCTCGCCCGGCCCGCCGTCCACGAAGCAGCGCCCGTCCTCACTGACGTTGCCGAAGGCGTAGTTGACGTGGGTGAGGCGGCTTGCCGCCCCGGAGGTGTCGAGCTTTTTCACCGGGAAGGCCCGGCCGTAGATGCCCCATTGGGTGAAGTAGCCGACCCGGTGGTAACCGGCACGGCGGTTCCTGCTGTCGTCCGCGCTGGCGGCCGCGGGCGGGGCGGTGGTGACCAGCATGGTCGCCAGGGCGACGACGGCGGTGAGGCGGCGGTGACGGAACGGTCGCATCGGCACTCCCACGACGGTGGAGAGAATTAGTAAAGAGACCTTTCTGATTGATGAACCTAAGCGGACCGGCATTCCGGGGTCAAGAGGGTCGACGGGGACAGGCGTTGCCTCCGGCTCGATAGCGGTGGCGGAGGCCGAGTAGCGGCGGACCGCCGTCATTCCGCGTCCGCGGCACGCTCGGCTGAGACGCTCAACCCCGTCCGGGCACCCGGACGGGGTTGAGCGGGGTCGGATCCGGGATCAGGCGAAGTCGAACACGAGCGGGAAGGCGAGGACGACTGTCCAGGCCCAGACCGCGTACACGATCACGTAACGGGTCTGCCACTGTTCCAGGCGGGCGAAGGGCATGCGGCCACGGACGAAGCCGAGGAACAGCCATGCCGACCACGCCAGGTTGGTGAGCAGGATGACGTTCTCGCCGAGGGCGGCGGTCTTGTTCGGACTGAAGCCCCACTCGGTGATCCGGCCGGTGATCGCCAGCAGCACCAGGGCGTCGATGAGCAGGGCGCTGACGACGAGCGCGAGCTGTAGGCGGTCGAAGAGGCTCGGCCGGGCCGTGAGGTCACGGGCGGAGATGGCGTACAACAGCAGGCCCAGCACGACGACCAGCAGCAGGTCGAAGAGGATGAGCGCGTCCCGCTCGACGTCGATGCCGTTGCTGGTCCAGACGATGGCGACCAGGAAGGCCAGCAGGGCGGCCGCGAACAGCGGTGTGAAGACGCGGGTCAGCACCGGCGCCATGTTCTCGATGACGCTCTGCTTGGCCTCCACCAGCCAGGCCGCCACGATGACCGCGGCGGTGGCACCGCACGGCACCAGCCACGACTGGATGAATCCCTCGGCGTCGATGCCGATGGCCTTGAAGGTGCCCACCGTGAAGGCGGTGAGCACGCCGCCACCCAGTCCGATGAGGGCGAAGTAGATCAGCCACTCCCCGGTGAACCGGATGAAGTCCATCCGCCGCCGGTCCGAACGCCAGTCGCCGCCCGCATAGGCGACGCCGACCACCAGCCACAGCGCGAGCGGCAGGTGGATCGCCGTCAGCACCAGGGTCTGCGAGTCGTCCGCCAGCGGGTACGCGTTCGCGGCGACCGCGCCGAGTACGAACAGCGCCGCGAGCACCCCGATGACGCGCAGGCCGACCCGGCGTTGCCAGGCGAAGTAGGCGGCCAGCGCCGGCAGCGCGAACAGGCTGACGTTGCGCGCGTAGAAGGCGCCGTGGTCGCCCGAGGACAGGTCGAGGCCAAACAGGGCCGGCACCTTGATCGAGAGCGCCGCGACGGCCGCGCAGAGCACCATGACGGGCAGTTCCCGACGGGTACGGGCGGCGGCGGGCGTGTCCGGCTCCCCGGGCAGTACGAGCTGCTTCCACAGCCGCTCGGAATGCTCGCGGGCGAACTCCCGCGACAGCTCGTCGAGGCTGCCCATCCGTTTGACGGCGATGAGGAAGGCCTCGTCGGCGCGCAGGCCCGCCTCGGTCAGCTCGGTGATCCGGCTGCGCAGGTGGTCTTCCAGCTCCTCGGCATCGGTGTGGTGCAGCTCCCGGCGGCGGTGTGTGTAGGCCCGCCACTCGGCGATCTGGCCCTCCAGATCGTTGTCGCTGTTGACGCTCATCGTCCCGCCTCCCAGGCCGGTGCCGCGATCGGCGTGATGGACTGGGTGGCGTTCCAGACGCCCCGCAGGGCGTCGACGACGGCGGCCCACTGGCGGCGCTGCTCGGCGAGCTCGGCCCGACCCTGCTCGGTGATGCGGTAGTACTTGCGGCGGCGGCCCCCGGGTGGGGTCTCCCAGGCGGACTCGACGTGCCCCAGCCGCTCCAGCCGGTGCAGCAGCGGGTAGAGCAGACCGTCGGTCCACTCCAGCTGCCCGCCCGACAACTCGTTGACCTGCTTGAGGATCGCGTAACCGTAGCTGTCGCCCTCGGCGAGGATCCCCAGCACGAGCGGGGTCGCCGAGGCCGCGACGAGATCCTTGGTGATGTGCATGTGACCACCTAACCCTAGAACTGCAATGCATAGTAGTTCTAGGTATGGCGGCCGCGCAACGGATCGGAAGGCCTCTCGCCGTACGCGATATCCCGGATGTGGTGCGGCGCCGCCCGAAGTCAGCGGCGCTTGAGTTCCGACTGCAGCCGTTGGACGAGCGTCTTGCGGTTCTTGCCGGCGCGTTCCTGCTTCAGCGCCGCCTTGAGCTCGTCGGTGTCGAGACCACGGACCAGCCCGGCCGCCTCGGCGACCGTCACCTCCGACAGCCGGTCGACCGACGTGGCCTCCCGGCGCGCGCGTTTGGCGGGCGCGGTGTTGGCGACGAACTGCCTGCCGGACCTGGACGCCTCGCGCTTCTTGGTGTCCGTTGCGCGCCGCTCGTCCTCCGAGAGTCGTTCCCAGGCCTGCTTGGGCAGGTAACGCTTGGTTTCGCCGCCCTTGCGGGCCCGGGTGGCGCCGTTCCTGGTCTGCCAGTCCTCGGCGCCCCACCGCTGCAGGGACTTCTGCCGCTCATCCTTGGGGCCCTGATAGCCTCCGCCCCGCTTCTGGTACTCCTTGGTGAGCAGCTGCGACTTGCGCGCCGACCACTGCCCTGGCCTGCCGCCCTTGTCGGAAGCCTGCAGCTCTTCCTTGATCTCGTTCCTCAGCTCGGGCTTCGTGTACCTGGCCATACGCAGCACTTTCCCGAGGCGACCTGGCCTATGCGCCCCGCCGCGGGTCACCGCCCGGCTGACCGGGATCGGCCGCCTTGTCCCACGCCGCGAGGAAGTCGCGCGAAGAGACGCGTCATTCACGTCGCGTGCGACGCGGCGCAAGGGGTACTCCGCTGCGGCCTTTCAGCGGGAAAGCGTCCGGATCGACCGCGCCGGACCGCCGCTCGCAGCTCACCCTGAGGAGCACGTCTGATGCAGAACGCCGGACAGGGGCGGATCTCGCCGGGTGTCGCCCTGTTTCTGCTCGCCTCGATCCTGGTGTCGTTCCTGGCCGCGTCGGCGGCCCCGACCCCCCTCTACGGGATCTATCAGGAGCGCTGGCACTTCTCGCCGATCACCACCACGGTGGTGTTCGCCGTCTACGCCCTCGCGGTGCTGGCGTCCCTGCTCACCTTCGGCAAGCTCTCCGACCACGTCGGGCGGCGGCCGGTCCTGCTGGTCACGATCGCGATCCAGATGATCGCGCTGGTCCTCTTCCTCTTCGCCGGGGGCGTACCCACGCTGGTGGCCGCCCGCGTCGTACAGGGGCTCGCGGCCGGCGCCGCCACCGGCGCCGTCGGGGCCGCCATGCTCGACCTCAACCCCGCACGCGGCACGCTCGCGAACTCCATCGCCCCCGGCGTCGGGACCGGTACCGGTGCCCTGCTCTCGGCGCTGCTCATCCAGTTCTTCCCCGCGCCGACCCGACTGGTGTACGTCGTCCTGCTCGTCGTCCTGCTGATCCAGGGCATCGGGGTGGTGCTGATGGGGGAGACGGTCACGCCGATGAGGGGAGCGCTGCAGAGTCTTCGACCGGAGATCAGACTGCCCCGCGCCGTACGCGCGCCGGTACTCGTCGTCGCGCCGGTGGTCTTCTCCGTCTGGGCGCTGGCCGGCTTCTTCGGCGCGCTCGGTCCGGCGCTCACCCGCGCCCTCATGGAGAGCTCGATCGTGGCCGGCGGCCTGGTCGTCTTCGTCTTCGCCGTCTTCGGGACCATCGCCATCCTGCTGCTGCGCAACGCCCCCGCACGGACGGTGATGCTCACCGGAATCAGCGCACTCATCCTGGGCATGATCATCACGCTGGTGTCGGTCACCGCCGAATCCGTCGCCGGATTCTTCGTCGGGCTCGCGTTCGGGGGCGTCGGCTTCGGCGCCGGATTCCAGGGAAGCCTCAAGACGATCGTGCCGCTGGTCGAGGCGCACGAACGCGCCGGCGTGCTCTCCGTGCTCTACATCGTCTGCTACGTCGGCTTCGGCCTGCCCACCGTCATCGCCGGCTTCCGGGTGGTCCACGGCGGCCTGCTCCGGACGGCCAAGGAGTACGCCGTCGCCGTCATCCTGCTCGCCCTGGTGGCCCTGCTCGGGCTGCGCAAGGCCAACCGGGCACCGGCCGGCCGATGACCCACGGCGGGGACATCACCGCCTCATCCGGGCGAGACCTCGACGGCCGTGGCGCCGACGATCGCCTTGTTGCCGTGGTGCTGCACATAGCCGACCACCGAGGCATGTCCAGGATCGAGGTCCGGCGGCACCGCCAGTTCGACCCGGCCGCTCGGGGCGACCAGGCCCACCGACGCGAAGGCGCGCACCACGTTGTCCTGCCGCAGCGTCCGCCCGGCGTTCTCGCCCCGGGTGACGTCGTTCTCCAGGCCACGTTCCACGACCGCAATGTTCAACACCGCCCGCCCCGGCGGCCGTTCGGCCCGGTAGTCCACCACCACCCGGTGCCCGTCACCCCCGGCGGCGTCCTCGACCGAGAGCGCGAGCGGCGTGGTGGCTGCCTCCGTCAGGGCGGCGGCGATCGCGGTCGCCGCCCGTCGGCGGTCGGAGCCGACGAACTCGACGGTGCCGTTCACGATCATCTGCGGGGTGTACAACCCCCCGGAGCCGAAGGCGCGCGCGTACGCCCCCTGCCGCGTGGTGTACGCCCCGTCCGCGAACGGGTCGGGCCAGCCCAGGTCGTCCCAGTAGTCGACGTGGAATCCGAGGGCGTAGACGGGCTGTCCCTCCTGTCGGGCCTCGCGTTCGATCTCGGTCAGCAGTTCCTCCGCGGGTGGACAGCTGTTGCAGCCCTGGGAGGTGAACATCTCCACGACGGCGAAGCCGCCGCCGGCCGGCCCGAGGTCCCGTTCCTGGGGCGAGGACTGTGGCCGAGCACTGGTCGACCCGGTGCGCGATGGGTCCGTCATGGCGTGTCTCCTCCGTCGGTCCTGCTGGCGGCCCTGCGATTCCCGATCCGGCCGCGACCATGCCCGGTCGCCCGCCGCTCCACGGCAGGGCCGGTGGGCGGGATTCTGCCGCGACGGCTCGGCCGGACGCCGATCATGACCGGTGGAGAGGGTGGGCGGTCGGACCCGGGTCCGGCTCCGCGCGGTCAGGCTCGCGGTGCCGCCGGCCGTTCGTACGGCGACTCCTCGGGTGACCGGGGCGCCGGCGGCCTGGTGTCCGCCGTGTTCAGGACGCGGTCCAGCAGGGTGGCGGTCGCTGTGGACCAGGTCAGCTCGCTGGCCAGCCGGGCGCGAAGCTCGGCGATCCCGGGGAACTCCGCCTCCCGCTTGCGCAGCGCACCGTGGATGGCGTTGCTCCAGTTCTCGACGTCCCGCTCGTCGTCACCCGTCGTCGGTACCACGATCCGGGCCGCCTCCTCCGGCCCGAGCCGCTCCTCCAGCAGCTCTCCCAGGCCGCTCTCGCTGCTCACCAGCACCGGCGTGCCGGCGAGGATGGCCTCCACCGCCACGAGGCCGAAACCCTCGGCCCGGGAGGGCATGAGGAGCAGGCTGGCCGCCCGTAGGTCGGCGGCCAGCCGCTCCGCCCTGGTCGAGTACGGGCGCACCCGCACCGGCAGCGACGCGTCTGCGGCCCAGCCCCGCATCCGGTCCTCCAGGGTGGAGCACGTCTCCGGAGGAGCGCCGCGGACGAGGAGTTCGACCCGGGGAGTGCCGGCGCCACGCCGGCGGCGCGCCAGGTTGAAGGCGCGCGCCGCCAGGTCGAGCCCCTTGAGTCGGTCGTCCTCCGTCCGGCCGACGAGGAGCACCGTCCAGGGCCGGCCCTGTGGTGGCTGGCGGGGAGGTCCGACGCCGAGGTCGAAGCCGGGATCGAAGCGGATCAACCGCGCCGGGTCGACGCCGCGAGCCTCCAGGTCCCGCAGGAACCAGTAGTACATCCGCGGCCCCACCGCCACGGCGTGGTCGGCCTCGGCGCTGAGCGCCAGCTCGACCTCCTGCCGCTCCTCGGCGAGCACCCCCGCGTCCACCCCGCGGTCCGCCTTGTGGCGCTCGATGTCGTCGGGAATGACGTGCAGGAAGTGCAGGCGCTTGGCGTGCGGGAAGTCGTCGCCCAGGTGGTGGGCGGCCGGGCCCGTCCACCGGCCGTGTCCGATGATCACGTCGGGAGCCGTGCCCTCGGGAAGCGGCGGCCGGCGGGACAACCGGTCGACGTCCGAGGCTCCGGGCGCCTCCGGGGCCTCGATCAGCGTGACGCCCGCCGAGGTGGCGTCCCGGCGCTCCTCGTCGGTGGCCCGCAACACCACGCACGTCACCCGGGCGTGCGCGGTCAGCGAGCCGCACAGCTGCCGGTTGAAGGTGCTCAGGCCGCCGAGCGAGGAGGACCACTCGGTGGCCAGTGCGAGGACGTGCCGCCGGCCGTCGCGGGTCGTGGCGGCAGAGTCCGGCTGCCTCCCGGGTAGGACGGGGTCGCCGTACTGGGGCCGGATGGCGATGGTCGACAGGCCGCTGAGGGCGGGCGGCAGGATCGGAAACACCAACGAGGGCGGGGACGTGAAGTCCAGGCGGCCGACGCTGGTGTCCCAACTGTGGAGCAACAGCGCCCGGAGCTCGTCCGGAGTCGAGACGGCGACGTCGCTGCCGAGATAGGTCCCGGCCAGTTCCGACGCGTCCGAGGTCCGGCCGAGTTCGAGGGCGACGAAGGCCGCGCACCAGGTGGAGGCCGACGACGTGGAGAAGCTCTTCTGGGCGGGGTAGTTGTCGACGGCCTCCTGGGCCCGCACGGCGTCGCCCAGCGCGAGGTGGCACAGCGCCTCGTGCACGGAGAAGTTGATGTATCTCGGGCTCAACCGTCGGCCGTCGGCGAGGAGCGCCAGCGCCTCATGCCAGCGCTGCCCGCGTTCCAGCAGGTAGACCTGCGCCAACCGGTACTGGACCTCGAGTTCCGGTTTCTCCCGCAACCAGGCGACCACCTCTTCGAGCAGGTCGTCGGTGGGCGCGCCGGCCGCGTACTGGGCGGCCAGCGCAGCCAGTCGCTCGGTGTTGCCCCGGGCGCGGTCCACACCTTGGCGCAGCGCCGCGATGGCTTCCCCGGTACGCCGCCGTTCGTTGAGGTAACCGCCGAGTTGCTGGTACACCGAGAAGAGGCTCTTGGCCGGCGCGACGTGGGCGGTGGCCTCGCGGGCCACCGCGATCGCCGCCTCGGTGCCGTCCACCGCCCAGACGAGCTTGGCCCACAACACCCAGGGGTCGGCGTGATCCTGGTCCAGGGTGGCCGACTCGGCCTGGGGGACCGCTCGGGAGAGGTCCTCCGGACGGCCGCGATCACGCAGGAGCATGGCCAGGTGGTAGTGGGTGCCCGGGGTGCCCCACCGGCTGTTGTACAGCTCCAGCAGCGCGATGCGGGCGTCCCGTTCCCCGACGGTGTTCACCCGCACTGACATCCACCCGTAGCGCTGCCCGATGTAGCGCCTGGCCGGCTCGATCGCCGTCAGCAGGGCCTCTTCCGCGTCGGCCGCGGTGTAGTGGTACGCGGCGCCGTCCAGGCCGAGCAGGAGGGTCCGGTCGTGGACCTCGGTTCGTCCGGCGGCCTGCAGCTTCCGGGCGTACCAGTCGCCGGCGCGGGCGTGGGCGGCACGCCATGCGGCGCCGTCCCGTCGCAGCTGGACGCCGTCCGCCTCGCGGAGCAGCGGATGCACCTGGTATCGCCCGGCGGGACCGGCTCCCGGCCGGTCGGTCTGGGTGCGGGCCTGCAGGAGGTACCGCTCCTGGGCGCCGCGCACCAGCTCCCGGACCTCACCCCGGCCGCCGCCCATCGCCTCGATGAGGTCCCAGTCGGCCCAGTCGCGGATCACCGACATGTCGCGCAGGAAGGCGCGGGTGGACTCCGGCAGGCCCTCGGCGGCCTTGGCGAGCAGCGTCCGTTCGATCTCCTCGACGAGCTTCGAGTCGAAGGGTTCCTCGGGAGCACTCCCGCTCGGTGGCAACAGCCCTTCCAACAGGTGTGACTTGAGCAGGTAGCCGAGCAGCCGCAGCACTCTCGGGTTCCGTCCGAGGCGGCGTACGACCTCCGGCCGCCGGTGGTGCGGGAACCGGGCGTCGGCCTGCTGCGCGCCGAGATGGTCGAGGACGATCGTGATGGCGTCGGCGTCGTCGGGCGGCAGCAGTTCGGTGACGTGGAAGTGCTCGGTCCAGGTCCAGTCGAGGTGCCGGTTCGACACCAGCAGCAGGCAACCCCGGTCCGTCGGGCGCCGGGCGAGCTGCTCCAGCATTCGCGCCATGGACGCCGACGGCTTGCCCTGCGGGTCGAGCAGCCGCTGGAACTCGTCGATGACGACGAGCGCGCCCGCCGCCAGCAGCGAGCGGAGGATGTCGGCGAGGGTGGCGTCGGCCGACACCGTGGCGGCCACCCCCGGGTGACCCCCGTCCTTCAGCTCCTCCAGGATGCGGCCGCCGATCGTCGTCGCCACGTCGGCTGTCCCCACGGGCACGTCGACCCATGCCGTCGGAATGGACTGGCTCGCCGCCCAGTTCCGCAGTGGTCGGACGACCTGGTCCGACTTGCCGACACCGGCGAACCCGAAGAGCAGGGCCGCGCCGCGGCCCTCGAATCGCCACTTCTGCCAGAGCTCTTCCGCCACCGCCCGGCGTTCGGCGCCGACCAGATCGGAGATGGCCACGGGGCCCTGCTCGGCTGCCACTGCTCCTTGATACCCCATGACGACGCTGTGTTGTGTCTGCCAGGCGAAGTATCGACCATTCTCCGGATGCGGCTCGACCCGGTCGAGAGACCGGGGGTGAGCCGGTGGCGGCTCGGTGTGCCACCTCGGCCCGGGGGATCGCGACGTCGAGGCGGCTCAGTCGGCCGTGCCGACCCGCTGGAACGCGCTGGCCAACCGGGCGAGGTCGAAGCCCTCGAAGTGGTCCAGGAACCGCCGCCGCACGGCGGCCAGGTGGCTCGGCCAGGACTCCTCCAGGCGGGCGAAGCCGGCATCGGTGAGGACGGCGTTCCAGCCCCGCGCGTCCTCCCCGCTCCGGACCCGCTCGACCAGGCCCTGGGTCTCCAGGCGGCTGATCGTGCGGCTCATCCCGCTCAGGGAGAGTTGGCAGGCGGCGGCGAGTTCGTTCATCCGCAATCGCCGGTCCGGCGCCTCGGAGAGGATCCGCAGGGCGTTGTACTCGGTGAAGGGCAACTGGTGTGCGCCGACCATGTCGGCGTCGATCGCCCGTGGCAGGACGTACATCAGCTGGCCCAGGGCGCGGACCAGCGCCTCCTCGTCGGGGTTGAGAGGTCGCAGGGGTGTGGCGGAGCTACCGGACATGGCGCCCATTCTAGTTGCTTGACCAAACAAATCGGCGCGGGTGCTGTGACGGTTGGCACGGCTCAGGTAATTGCTTGACCAAGCAAGCACTGGCTAGCCTTCACGGTGCCAGTCAAGGACTTCTGAAAGGCACAGTCATGACCAGGATCGGAATCATCCTCGGCAGCACCCGCCCGGGGCGTAACGGCGAAGCCGTCGCCCGCTGGGCCCTCGAGGTCGCCAAGCAGCGCTCCGACGCGGAGTTCGAGCTCATCGACCTGCTCGACCACCAGCTGCCGCACCTCGACGAGGCGTACCCGCCGGCGATGGGCCAGTACACCCAGCCGCACACGATCCGCTGGGCCAACACCATCGCGTCGTTCGACGGGTTCGTGATGGTCACCCCCGAGTACAACCACTCCACCTCGGGTGCCCTCAAGAACGCCATCGACTTCCTCTACGCCGAGTGGAACAACAAGGCCGTCGGCTTCGTCAGCTACGGCTCCGCCGGCGGCACCCGGGCCGTGGAGCACCTCCGCCTGATCGCCGGCGAGCTCCAGATGGCCGACGTGCGCGCGCAGGTGGCGCTGTCGCTCTTCACCGACTTCGAGAACTTCAGCGTCTTCAAGCCGACCCAGTTCCAGCAGGACGCTCTCACCGCCACGCTCGACCAGGTCGTGGCCTGGAGCACCGCGCTCGCCCCGCTGCGCACCCGCTGACCGCGTCCGCACCCTGATCCGGCGATCGCCGCGGGATCTGCCGCGCGGCAACCTGTCGAGACCGACGGGTCCCGCCGGTCCGCCTCCGTTCGAGGCCGGATCGGCGGGACCACGTCGTCGCTCGCCGACGACCGCCGGGGAGAAGGCCGCGCGGAGCCGGACGACGGTCCGGGCGGCCTCGGTGCCCCCCGCGCCGGACAACGAGCGGCGTCTGCCGCGACCCCCGGCGAGCTAGCATCCCGCCCATGCGCCTGAAGCTCGGCCGTCCCGACCTCCACCGCTACGCGGCCCGGTTCGACGTGCCGCCGGCCACTGGAAGGTTCGCGGCCGTGTTCCTGGGCGTGTCCACGCTGCTGCTGGACGACGGCGAATCCGCCACATCCTGACCGACGGGTTCTTCTCCCGGCCCTCGCTGCTCAAGGTCGCGTTCTCCAGGATCGCTCCCGACCAGGAGCGGATCGCCGGCGCGCTGACCCGGGCCGGGCTCTCCGACCGTCGGCTGGACGCCGTCGTGCCGGTGCACACCCACTTCGACCATGTCCTGGACTCCGCCGTCGTCGCGGAGCGCACCAACGCGACGCTCCTCGGCGGCGAGTCGGCCGCCAACGTCGGGCGCGGCCACGGCCTGCCGCCGGACCGGATCCGCGTCGTGACCCCCGGCGAGCAGGTCACGTCGGGTGCGTTCACCCTCGGGTTCGTGACGTCGGAACACTGCCCCCCGGACCGCTTTCCCGGGCACATCACCGAACCCGTCGTGCCGCCGGTCAGGGCCCGTGCCTACCGGTGCGGTGAGGCGTGGTCGCTCCTGGTCCGGCACGACAGCGGTCGCACCGCCCTGGTGCAGGGCAGCGCGGGCCTTGTTCCCGGGGCGCTGGAGGGGCACCGCGCCGACGTCGCGTACCTCGGGGTCGGTCAGCTCGGCGCGCGGGACGAGGGGTACCTCACGAGTTACTGGGCGCAGACCGTGCGGACCGTCGGTGCCCGGCGGGTCGTCCTCACCCACTGGGACGACTTCTTCCGCCCACTGGACCGGCCACTGCGCGCGCTGCCGTACGCCGGTGACGACCTCGACACCACCATGCGCGTGCTCGGCCGCCTCGCCGACCGCGACGGCGTCGCCCTGCACCTGCCGACGATCTGGCGCCGCGAGGACCCCTGGAGCGGGCTGCCCTGAGGCCGGGCCGGTCGGCGGCCGGCACGGCGCCGGACGTTGATTCCCGGGCGACCGTGGTCGGGCCCGCGGAGTTCAGCGGTCGGGCTCCGGGCCCTGCCGGCAGAGCCGTCGGTGTTCCGCGGTCACCACGCCCAGCAGGAAGAGGTCCACGGTGAGCGCGGTGAGCGCCCCGAACTGGTTGACGGTGAAGCTGAAGATCTGCCCGAACAGCAGGTCGACCAGGAGGGCGAGCTTGAACAGCCGGAAGGCCCGCGTCCGGTCGCGAGGCAGCAGCGACGCCCCGCGGATGCTGAGCACCGCGGTGATCAGCGCGGAGATCGAGACCCCGAGCACGGCCCGCCACTCTCGCTGGTCGTGCAGCTGGCCGGTGATCGTGTCCAGCAGGACGCCCAGCACGACGACGAACGGCTCGCCGACCAGGTAGAGCACCACCAGCGCCACCACCCACCGGTGCGTGGTCACCCAGACCACGGCCCGGCGGGCCCGGCGCAGCCACGGCTGCCAGAACCGGGGGCCGGGTGCCTCGCGCCGGGGCACCGTGTCGAGCAGCCGGGTGATCGCGTCCTCGACGTCCGGGCCGCATCCGCGCACCAGCCGGGCTGCGGCAGCCCGCCGGTCGTCGGTGAGGCCGGTGCGCAGCCCGCCGACCACCGCGTACAGCGCGTTCGCCGTCCGCTCCGGACCGGTGAGGCGGATCCGGCCCCGGATCGCCTGGGTGATCACCACGAGCAGGGCGAAGGCGCCGTAGATGATGCCGGCCGCCGGGGCGTAGAAGTAGTCGGTCCCGGCGGTGACGAACTTGCCCACCTCGTCGATGAACAGCCCGAAGCCGATCCCGCCCAGGACCGCGCCGAGGTTGCGCGCCGCGCTGCCCAGGAAGACCAGCGCGACACCCAGCCCGGTGGTCATCAGCAGGCCACCCCAGAGCACGTGCGCGATGTGCAGCCCACCGCCGCCGAGCTGCGGGTACCCGGCCGCCTGGAGGAAGGCCCGGACGAGCAGCACGGTGACCACCCCGGACAGCACGAACGCCTGCAGGTACGACGGCGCCTCCAGTACCCGGAGCGGCATCGTCCAGCGGGACGGGCGGGCGGGCATGCTCTCGACGCTAGCGGCGGCGGCCGGCACCCAGGGCCGGTTCCGTCCAACTGCGAACCGGCCGGCGGCCCGGTTCCGCCCGCGGCGTACCGGGCGTCAGGACGGGCCTCGCTCCGGACGGTGCCGGGTGCCGCTCACCCCGCCCCGCTCGTTGCTCACCTGCGACGTGATCGGTAGGCGGTGAGGGTGGCGGGCAGACCCCGGCGGATGATGCCGGCCCAGTCGGTGTCACCGCGCAGCAGCGCCCCGGCGGTGTTGCGGGCCTGCTCCAGCGTGAAGTGCGGGGGCAGCATCAGCTCGGCGGGGTCGACGAGAGCGTTGACGACCACCGGCCGGTCGGCGTTCAGCGCCCGCTCCCAGACGCCGGGGATCTGCTCCGGCGCGTCGACCAGCTCGCCACCCAGCCCGAGCACCTCCGCCCACCGGTGGTAGCCGATGTCCGGCAGTTCCTGGCTGTCCGGGAACATCGGCGTCCCCTCGGTGGAGCGCTGTTCCCAGCTGACGAAGGCGAGGTCCCGGTTGTTCAGCACCAGCACCACGAACCGCGGATCGGCCCAGCTGCGCCAGTACTTGGCCACCGTGATGAGTTCGTTGACGCCGTTCATCTGCATGGCGCCGTCGCCGATGAGCGCGACCAGCGGGCGGTCCGGGTGGGCGAACTTCGCCGCCAGCGCGTACGGCATCGCGCCGCCCATCGACAGCAGGGTGCCGGAGAGGCTGGCCAGCATGCCCGGGCGCACCTGGAGGTGCCGGGCGTACCAGGCCGTCGTCGTGCCGCAGTCCACCGAGATCATCACGTCGTCGGGCAGTCGGTCGTTGAGGGTGGCGAAGAGGAGCTGGGGGTTGACCGGGTCGGCCGGTTGCTCGGCGAGATCCCGCTGCGTCTGTCGCCACGCCCGGGTCTCGGCGGAGATCGTCTCCCGCCAGCCGGTCGGCGCGGGGCCGGGCCCCAGCTCACGCAGCAGCGCGCGGAGGGTGGCGGCCGCGTCGCCGGTCAGGTTCACCTCGGTCGGGTACCGCAGCCCCAGCTGGGTGCCGTCCCGGTCGACCTGTACCGCGCGGGCCCGCCCCGGCGGCGGATAGAACTCCGAGTAGGGCATGTTGCTGCCGACGATCAGCAGCCGGTCGCAGTTCTGCATCAGCTGCCAGCTCGGGCGGGTGCCGAGCAGCCCGATCGCGCCGGTCACCCAGGGCTCCCGGTGGTCGACCGCAGGGAAGCCCAGCAGCGCGGTGGCGACGCCCGCGCCCAACCGGTGGGCGACCTCGCGTACCTCGTTCTCGGCGCCGAGCGCGCCCTGCCCGACCAGCATGGCCACCCGCTCGCCGCCGCGCAGCACGTCGGCCGCCCGGCGCACCTCCGCCTCCGGTGGCACGGTCGGGCCGCTGCTCGGCACGCTGCTGGTGTGGTAGTACCCGTGGGCGTACGGCGGCTCCGGCACCGCCGGCTCGTCCTGCACGTCGAGGGGGAGCACCAGGGCGGTGACGGTGCGCCTGACCAGCGCGGTCCGGCAGGCGCGGTCCACCAGGTGGCGCACCTGGGCGGGATGGTCGAGCTGGGCCAGGAACGCCGCGGCCACGTCCTTGTAGAGCGCCAGGAGGTCGACCTCCTGGTAGTACCCGCCACCCTCGGCGGTCAGGGCGGTGTGGCCGACCAGGGCCACCACCGGCTGGTGGTCCAGCTTGGCGTCGTACAGGCCGTTCAGCGCGTGGATCGCCCCCGGCCCGCTGGTGACCAGGACGCAGCCCAGCGGGCCGCCCCCGTACTTCACGTGCGCCGACGCCGCGAAGCCGGCGGTCTCCTCGTGCCGGACCTGTACGAACTGCGCCCGCTCGTTGGTGCGTTGCAGCGCCGAGGTCATCCCGTTGATGCCGTCGCCCGGGTAGCCGAAGTAGCGGCGGACGCCCCAGCACGCCAACCGTTGCACGAGGTGATCCGCCACCTTGGCGTCCCTGGGCAGCGGCCAGGGATCCGCCGGCACCCGCCCGTCGCCGTCCACGCTCACCTGACTGATCCCTCCACTCGGTCCACGGGGCGGGCGCCGGCCTCCGCCACCCGGACCGTCCCGCCCGCCGCCGCCGGACGGTATGAGTATGTGGCAGCATTTCCGGCAGATGGCCGATTCGACCCCTGCGCCGACCGTCCGGGGGAGGAGGCCCGCCTCGGCCCGGCGGGCACGTCAGGTTCGGGCCGCGCGGTGGCACCGCCGGATACGGTGGCAGGCGTGACCGAGGCGGTGCCGTGCGGCTGACGTGGTACGGGCACAGCACCGTGTGGATCGAGGACTCCGGCACCCGGCTGCTGACCGACCCGCTGCTGCGTGACCGGCTCGCCCATCTGCGGCGACGCCGTGGGCCCACCCCGCGGCTGCCGGGCGCCCCGGACGCCGTACTCGTCTCGCACCTGCACGCCGACCACCTGGACTTCGCGTCGCTGCGCCGGCTGCCCCCGGACACCGCGTTGGTGGTGCCGGCGGGTGCGGGCCGCGTGGTCCGTCAGGCGCTGGGCGCGGCGGCCGCCCGGCGCTGCACGGAGCTCGCGGTCGGCGACCGCACCACGATCGGCCGGGTGACGGTCGCCGCCGTCCCCGCCGCCCACCACGCCGGCCGGGGCCCGTGGTCCCGGCACCGGGCACCCGCCCTCGGCTACCTGATCGACGGCGAGCTGCGGACCTGGTTCGCCGGGGACACCGGTCTCTTCGACGAGATGGCCGGGCTGGGGCCGCTCGACCTGGCGCTCGTCCCGGTCGGTGGGTGGGGACCCACGCTCGGGCCCGGCCACCTCGATCCGGCGGGCGCCGCGGAGGCGGTCCGGCGGGTGGCGGCGGCGTGGGCCGTGCCCATCCACTTCGGCACCTTCTGGCCGGTCGGCTGCGAGCGGGTCCGGCCGGACCGGTTCTTCGACCCGGGGGACGACTTCGCCCGCCACGCCGAGGCGGTCTCCCCGGGCACCCGGGTGCGCGTGCTGCGGCCGGGCGAGTCCGTCGCGGTGCGCCGGCCGTGACGGCGACGCTCGGCGTACTGGGCTCGCTGGTCCTGGTGGTGCTCTTCGGGTCCGTCGTCCCGGTGGTGCCGACCGGCGCGGCGGTCAGTGGCGCCGCCGCGCTCGCCGCCCACCAGCATCCGGTCACCGTGGTGCTCGTCGTGATCGCCGGCGCGTGCGGAGCGTACGCGGGCGACCTGGCGACCTACGGCATGCTCGGCTGGGGTGGCGAGCGGCTCGCCCGGCGCCTGCACTGGCTGCGTGGCCGGCAGCGGGTCGGCCGGATGACGGCGCGCGTGCGCGAGGAACTCGTCTCGACGCTGCTGGTGTCCCGGCTCATCCCGGGCGGCCGGATCCCGGTGCTGCTGGCGGCGGCCCTGTCCGGGCTGACCTGGCGGCGTTTCGCCCTCGCCGACGCGCCGGCCAGCCTGCTGTGGTCGGTGCTGTACGCCGCGATCGGCGTCCTCGGGCGGGCGATCTTCCCCGAGCCGTGGCAGAGCGTCGTCGCCGCGATCCTGCTCGTCGTGCTGGTCAGCCAGGGGCTGAGCTGGCTGGCCCGGCGCCGGGCCCTGCCGGGCGAGCCGCCGGTGGCACCGTAACCGACGGCCGCCCGGCGCTACGCGCCGCGCACGTCGGGGTCCAGCGTGCGGCCCGCCGGATCGTCCCGCTGGTCAACCTGGTCGTCGGGACGGCGCAGCCCGAGCCGGCGCAGCCAGGCGAGCAACTGCCCGTGCACGGCTTCCGGGCCGACCAGCTCGCCCTCCTGCGGCCAGTCGGCGGGGTGGATGAGCAGGGCGTCCGTCTGCCAGCCGCCGAGTCCGCCGTGGCAGCCGACCAGCTCCTCGAAGGCCGCCACCTCCTCCAGACCCGGATCCACCGCGCTGATCACCACGAGATCACCGACGTGGTCCATCGTCTGGTGGCGCAGCAGGTCCTGACGCGCCCGCCGGCCGTACGGGGCCAGCGGGTCATCGCCGTCGACCTGTCCGTCCCGCAGGTTGTGGCAGCCGCGCGCCCCGATGGCCAGCGGCCCGGCGGCCGAGTCGACGACGACCAGGCCGATGCCGGGATGCGCGGCCAGGCCGTCGATCAGCCCCGGTACGAGGGCGTCGACCCGCTCGCGGGTCAGCCGCCCCGGATGGCGGGGCAGATAGATCATCGCAAGGTTGCCCGACGCCACCACCACGGTCTCCGGATCGGTCCGGGTCGCCGCCGCCGCCTCCTCGTCGGCCGGGCCCAGGGTGACCTCGCCCCCGTCCGTGTGCGACCGCACCGCCACCCGGGTCGCCGTGCCGGTCGCCCCGCCCCGCCCCGCCACCTCGGTGAGCAGCGTGTTGACCCGTCCCCACTCCTCGACCGGGCCGGCCGCCTCGGCGGTCGCCGCCTCCCGCACCGGCGTCGGTGGCCCTGGCCGCCCGTCGGGGGCGGTCGGGCGCACCGTGGGCGCGGCGAGCCGGGCGACCACCTGTGCCAGCGACTCGCCGTACCGCTGGCGGAACGTGGCGCCCTGGCTCTGCCCGTGGTCGCTCAACACCACGATGTGGTAGCGCCGCGCCGCCTCGGCCGCCAGCCGCTGGAGGATGCCGAGCGTCTGGTCGAGCGCTTCGAGGACCGCCAGCGCCTGCGGCCGGGCCGGCCCGGCGTGGTGGGCCACCTCGTCGTAGTCGAGGAAGTCGCAGAAGATCACCGGCGCCCCACCGGCCATCTGCTCGGCGATCAGCGACACGTTGAGGTCGCTGAGCAGGCTCGCCATCGGGCGCAGCGCCAGGTAGGAGCCGCTGCGCCGCCCCCTGGGCTGTACGCCGCGCAGTCGCTGCCGCCGCGCCTCGTACAGCTCGCGAACCACCTGCCCGGCGCCGCGCACGATGGCCCGGGCGAACCCGTACGGGCTGGCCATGAACGCCGCGTAGCCCCGGGTGGACCGCCCGGGCAGCCCGGCCCGGCTCACCGTGAGCAGGCTGGTGGGGGCGTCGCCGGAGAAGATCGTGCTGATGCTGACCCCGCCGTCCCGCAGCAGTCCCTGCCCGGTCGACAGCCGCCGCTCGACCTCGGCGGCGTCGCGGGGCCGGCTGGTCACCATGAGACGGCTGGCGCTGTCGTCCGCGGTCGCCTTCTCGTACCAGCGATAGGCCGGCACCCGCCGGACCTCGCCGTGCAGCAGGCCCGCCTGCGCCGCCGGCGTGGTGGCCGGCAGGCCGGTGTGCCAGTGGGTCATCCGGTGACTGCGGGAGCGCAGCCACCCACCGATCGTGGGCAGGTTGCCGGCTCGGATGGCCCACTGCACCAGCGGCGCGGCCACGCCGTCGAGCTGGACGACGAGCAGGGCGTCGGCCGTCTCCCGCTCGGGTGGCACCCCGCCGGCGCCGCGGCGGTGCCACGCCGGTCGCCGGTGGCGAGCCGGTCCACGGCGTACCCGGTTCATCACCCACAGCATCTCGCTGACGAACGCGTCGTCGGTGCCGGCGTCGGCGAGCCAGTTCAGGATCGCGGCCAGCGCCACGGCGAGCCACGCGGCGGCGAAGGCGTCGGCGAACCCGCGGACGTGCGCCTCCGGGTCCAGGCGCAATGCGACGTACATGACGACGGCCTGTACGCACACGCCGATGGCCAGCGCCCCGAGGCCGCCCAGCGCGGTGGAGAGCGCGAACAGCAGCGGGCGCAGCACCGCACCGATCCCGGCGATCAGCCCGACCAGCCACAGCATCGCGACCAGGCCGCTGGCGGTGACTCCCGGCAGTAGCCACAGCGTCAGGCTGAGCACCACGAACGAGGTCACCATGCTGCGCAGCAGCGCCCGCAGCCGCCCGAGCGTGGGCCGGTAGTCGCGCAGCACCCGCAGGCCCACCCGCAGCGGTTCGGGCAGCGTCCGGCGCGCCTCGGCGTCACCGTCCGGCTCCATCCCCATCACGATGCCACACCCCGCCCACCAAGATCGGCAGGTGCGGAGCCGGTCGTCCGGGCAGCTCCGCCACCGGTCCGCCGGATGCCGCCGGGGCCGACGGTCGACGCGCCGTCAGAGCACCGAGAAGCCGGCCGGCCGGCTGCCCGGGCGGCCGGTGGCGGCGTCCCGTCGCGTACCCCGAGCTGTCGGTCGCCGCCCGGTTGGCGCGCCGCCTCAGAGGCGGAGCGGTCCCGGCTCGGTGGCCAGCTCCCGGAACCGCTCCCGCGGGTCGGCCACGAGCCGCCGGGTCGACAGATCGAGCAGGCCGCCCACCCCGGTCACCGTCGCGACCTGGGTGCCGTCCAGGCGGCGGTAGTCCTGCTCGATCCGGAACGTCCGGCCCTCGCCCCAGTGGAACTCGCAGGACACGTCCACCTCGTCCCCGCCGCGCAGCTCCCTCAGGTATCTCAGGGTGACCTCCAGGGCGACCGGTCCCACGCCGGTGGCGATGAGCCGGTCCTGCGAGATGCCCGCGGCACGCAGGCATTCCCACCGGGCGTGCTCGGCGTACTGGAGGTAGACGGCCTGGTTCAGGTGGCCCTGGGTGTCGAGCTCGTAGCCCCGGACCGCGATGCGCACCGTGAAGGGATCTCCCATGCACCGGGAGCGTAGGCGGTGGGTACGACGCCGCTTCCGGAACCGCTAGCCGAGATGCATGCCGAAGCCCGCGAAAGCCTCGGGCCCGACCGGCAGGTCGGCCGCCGACCATGTCCTGAGGCCGTTGACCGTGACCCCGCCGGGCGCCTCCGGCGTCGCCGGTGTACTACGGACGACCATCACCGAGCCCGCCCGCTGCAACCCGTTGACCGTCGCGTTCCAGCAGCCCACGACGAGGCCGGCGGCACCGTCGGGCTGGCGCACCGTGCGGAGGACGTCGCCGAGGTAGAAGTACGGGCTGCCGGCGCTCGCCGGTACGCCCGGTGTCTTCCAGTCCAGCCTGCGCAGCCCGGTGGTGGTGAGCCCCTGTGCGCCGCCCCGGAAGACCGTGATCGCGCCCGTCCCGGCGACACCCCCGACAGTCTCCTGCGGGCTCGCGACGGCGACGTCGCCCCGACCGTCGTTGTCGAAGTCGCCGAACGCCAGTTCCGTACCGAAGAACGCCGACGGGTCGTCGCTGCCCGGGACGCCGGGGCTCCGCTGCGTCCAGTACTGCACGCCGTTGACGGTGAGACCGGTGGACGAGCCACGCAGCACGGTGACCGAGCCGCCCCGGTTCACCGTGTCGGAGCTGAAGCCTTCGCGCTGGGCATTCACCACGAGGTCCGCGTAGCCGTCTCCGGTCAGGTCGCCGGCGGCGAGGGCGTGACCGAAGCCGTCACCGTACTCGGCGACGTCCGGCACGCCCGGCGTGTCCTGGTAGAACAGCTGCGCTCCGGCGATGCCGAGACCGTCGCCCGTTCCGGGCAGGATGACCACCGATCCGGCGAAGTACGCGGACCCGAAGTGGTCGCGCGGGAAGCCGACCGCGAGGTCGTCGCGGCCGTCGTTGTCGAAGTCCGCCGCCGCCAGCACGGCACCGAAGCCGTCGGTCTCCGGGCGGACGGGCAGGCCGGCCGCGTTGCCGGGGACGTACTGGGCGGCGGCGGGACTCAGCCCGTCGGGCGTACCGCGGAACAGCGCGACGCCACCGACCCAGGGACGGCCGGCGCGGGGTGCCCCGGTCACCAGGTCGTCGGTGCCGTCACCGTTGAAGTCGCCCACGGTGAAGGCGGAGCCGAACAGGTTCTCGCCGGTGACGCCCTCACCGGGGACGTCGGCCTCCGGCGCCACGTCGGCGAGCCGGATCATCCGGGCCTCGGCGGTGGTCAGCCCCGACGGACCGCCGTAGAGGATGCGGAACCGGTCGTGCACGCTGCCGATCGCGAGGTCGGCGAAGCCGTCGTGGTCGAAGTCACCGGAGCCGAGCGCGCGGCCGAAGTCGTTGATCTCGCCGTGCGGGTCGGGCGAGCCCTCGTCGGTCGGCATGCCCGGCGTCGTGTGGTCGAAGTACTGGCTCCCCGCGGTGGTGAAACCACCCCTGGGATCGCCGAAGAGGACGTGGACGGCGCCGGTCTGCCCGCCGTTGACCACCTTGCGCAGCTCCGCCACGGCGAGATCCGGCCGGCCGTCGCCGTTGAAGTCGCTGCGCACCTCGTTCAGCCCGGTGATCGGCCGGAAATGACGGCCGACAGGATTCGTGGGCACCGGCTTCACGGCCCCCGTCGCGGTCGGCGTCCGCGTCGTGCCACCGGACGCCGTGGCGCCCTGCGCGGTGCCGCGCTCCGCGGCCGCGCCCGTCGGCGCGAGGCGTGCGCCGATCGGGCCCGGCCGGGCCGGCTGGGCCGGCTGGGCAGCGCCCACCACCGTCGGGTCGAGGTACGAGGTCGGTACGCCCGGACCCGGGGGAGGGGTGCTCGCCGTCATGCTCGCCGCGACGAGTCCACCCAGGACCGCGGCACTGCCCACCAACCGGTACGCCCGCATGAATTTCTCCCCCGCGATGTAGGCGTCATGATGACACGCCGCTCGGCCGGCCGGGGGGCACCAGAAATCCCGGCGCCGGCGGCGGGCTGCTGGCACGCCGGTCGGGTCCGGATGCCGCACACTGTGCCGGTGGCCGGAGCCGAACTCGTCGTCGCACACGACCTCGTGATGGACATGTGGTACGGGCAGTTCGTCATCCGTGGGGGCAGTCCCGCCGACCCGCCCGACGACGCGCTGTTCCGGCGGGCGCAGCAGGGGGCGGGCATCGCCGGTGACGGCCAGAGCGTGCTGGTGCTCTCGCCCCACCAGGCCAACGTCGCGATGCCGATCCGGGTGGAGGTGACCGCCGCCGCACCGGCCGACGATCTCGCCGACTGGGAGGAGGCGTTCGAGGGCGGCCTCGCCGTCGACGCCGAAGGGCTGCTGCTGTTCGACTCCCCGACCGCGGCGCGGCTGCACTGCCCGGTACCGCCCGGCCGGTACCGGATCCAGGTCGCAGGCCGCGGATTCGTGTCGCGGGGCTGGCCCGGCTCGACGCGACCGGGCGACGGTGGCGGGTGCGGCTGTGGCCGGCTGCCGGCCCGGTGGAACCCCGCCGGCTGAAGGCGTGGACCGAGCCCATCGAATGATCTACCGGCATATGTCTTGAAGTAACCATCGGTGCCGACCCCGGGGGCCGCGACGTGCCCAAAGGCGCGGCGTACCTTCGTCGGAATGCGCGTACTGTTCGCCAGCCTCGCATCGGTCGGTCACACCTATCCGCTGATCCCACTGGCGGTGGCCGTCCGGGAGGCCGGACACGAGGTGCACTTCGCCGTCGGCGAGGAGGTGCACGCACCGCTCGCCGCGAACGGCCTGCGCCCCTTCCGTCCCGCGGACGCGTTCTACGAGATCTACGCCGAGGACCTGGCACCGGAACTCGCCCGGCTGGAGCCCGACCTCGTCGTACACGAATGGGGCGTGCCGGGAGCGGCTGTCGCCGCCCATCGGGCCGGCATCCCGGGCATCTGGCACGGCTTCGGGCGGATGATCCCCGAGGGCATCGGCCTGGAACTGCCCACCCGGAACGCCGAGGCCGCCGGTCGGCCACACGTCGACATCTGCCCGCCGTCGTTGCAGGACGAGCACTTCCTCGCCAGCGCGGACCGGATCGAGTTGCGGCCCGTCGCGTACTCGACGCCGGCGGCGCTGCCCGCCTGGGACAGCCACCGCAGGTCACTGCCGCTGATCTACCTGACGCTCGGCACCGCCTTCGGCACCCGGGAGCTGCTGAGCGCGGCCATCGAGGGGCTGGCCGCGCTGGACGCGCGCGTGGTGGTCGCCGCCGGCCGGGTGCCCCTGGACCAGCTCGGGGACGTGCCGGACAACGTCAGCGTGCAGCGCTGGGTGCCGCAGGCGCAGCTGCTGCCGCACGCCGATCTCGTCGTGCACCACGGCGGCAGCGGCACCACCCTCGGCGCGCTCGCCGCCGGCGTCCCACAGCTGATCCTGCCGCAGGGCGCCGACCAGTTCGCCAACGCCGAAGCGGTCACCGCGGCCGGCGCCGCGCTGCGCCTGCTCGGCGACGAGGCGAGCGCCACGGCCATCGCCGAGCACACCCGGCGGCTCCTGCCGCGCGCCGGGCGGACCGACCACCGGGACGCCGCCCGCGCGATCGCCGATGAGATCGCCCGGATGCCCTCCCCGGCCGAGGTGGCCCGCCAACTGCCCGATCTTTCGCGCGGGTGAGAAAAGCGGTCGCGCCGCCGGGACGATCGACGGTTGCTGGTGCGGTCCGGGTCGCGCCGGGCCACGCGTGCTGCTCTCGTCACCGGTCAGGGTCACCGTCACCGGCCGGGCCGACCTGGAGCCGACGGCGCGGTACTTCGTCCGAGCGGGTTGTGCGCCGGCTCATGGTCGAAGGCGGCGCGACGATGCACACTCAGTTCCGCGAAGCGGGTCCGGCCGCCGAGCTGCACCTGGTGCTGGCCCCGTTCTTCGTGGGAGACAGCGGGGCGCACCGCTTCGTCGCCGGCGGTCCACGTCGGCACCCGGGCCACCGGGCCCGCCCGGCCGAGGTACGCGAGATGGGGGACGTGGTGCTGCTGCGGTGTGCGTTGTCGGAACGGTTCGGCACCCCGTGACCCCGCCGCCCGCCCTCGACCGCCGCTGGCTCCAGGACGCGGTCGACCTCTCCCGGCGGTGCCCGCCGAAGGCCACCGCGTACGCGGTCGGCGCGATCGTGGTCGGCCGCGACGGGACCGAGCTGGCCCGGGGGTACTCCCGGGAGACCGATTCCCATGTGCACGCCGAGGAGTCCGCACTGGTCAAGCTCCGCGGGGTCGACCTGTCCGGAGCGACCATCTACAGCTCCCTGGAACCGTGCAGCGTGCGTCAGCATCGGTCGCCCACCTGCACCAGCCTGATCCTGGCCGCGGGTATCCGTCGGGTCGTGCTGGCGATGCGGGAACCGCCGATCTTCGTGGACTGCCAGGGCGTCGAGCTGCTGGCGGCGGCGGGGGTCGAGGTGGTCGAGCTGCCGGACCTCGCGGACCAGGTACGCGCGATCAACGGGTACGTCATGGATCTGCCGGGCGCCTGAGCCCTTGCCCGTCGGGGTGGCGGACGCGCCCGGTCACATCCTCCGCTCGCGGTGTGTCATGAGTGGTGGGGCGGGACACCCTCGACCCGCCGCGTCAGCACGAGCAGGAGGAGCCATGACCGCCGCCGTCTCCACCATCGACATCGACCGGCCGCCGGACGAGGTGTTCGCGTACGTCACCGATCCCACGCGGTTCGCCGAGTGGCAGCACGACGTCGTGGGCGTACGCGTGGAGTCGGATGGCCCGGTCGGATTGGGCAGCCGGTTGACCACGACCCGCCGGATCGGCGGGGTCGAGCGCACCATGACCCAGGAGGTGACCGAGGACAGTCCGCCCGGCCGGTGGGCCGTACGCGGGGTCGACGGGCCGATCAGGCCGAGCGTGACCGTCACCGTCGAACCTCTCGACGAGGGCGTGCGGTCGCGCGTGACTTTCTCCCTGGACTTCGCCGGACACGGGGTCGGTGTGCCGCTCGTGCCGATGGTCCGCCGGCTGGCGGCGAAGGGCGCGCCGGCGAGCTACCGGCACCTGAAGCAGCGGCTCGAGGCAGGAGTCTCCTAGCACCTACAGCCGGTGCCGGACCCAGACGTTGGGCTCGACGTAGACGGCGTGGTCGTGCGCCACGTCGCAGTGCACCGGCACCAGAGCGCCCGGCACGTGCACCGGCCCGCTCGTGTCGAACGGCAGGCCGGTCCAGCGGCGCCAGTCGTCGAGGCTGCCGCTGATCATCATGGACCGGGTGGCCACCCGCTCGATGCGTCCGCCCGCGCGCACGTGCACCCGCAGCCACGGGTCGACCGGCAGACCGTCGTCGCGGACCCGGGCCGCGTACTCGGTCATCGGCAGCTCGGGGTCGGCGTGCTTGCCGCTCGGGCGGACCGGGGCGACCAGGGTGTCATACCCCCGATCGGCGACGGCCCGCCGCATGGCGGCGAGCATCCGGGCGGACAACCCGGCGCCCCGCCGGTCGGGTCGGACGCAGATCTCGATGGCCGACACGATGTTCGGGGTGGCCCCGGTGAGGCGGGTGACGGTGGCCCGCTGAATCGCCCGGTCCCAGCCGCCGTCCGGCAGCTCCGGCTCGGTCCAGCGCAGCGGCACGGCGTACGCCTTCGCGACGGCGCGCCCGGGCTCGGCGGAGTCGACGGCGGCGAACACGAACTCGGGATAGAGGTCGTGGGCGACGTTGTAGTAGATGCCACCCATCGGGTCCCAGAGCATGAACTGCGGCCACGCCCCGTCGAAGTCCTCGTCGAACAGGGCAGCGAGGTCCGGTCGGTCCGCGAGGCTCACGATGTCGATCGTCACGGAGGGACACCGTAGGGCGGCCACCGGGGCGGCGCATCCCAATTCACGGCCCGCCCGGGAAGGCCGTGGCTGCTCAGCCCCAGGCGCCGGACCTCTCGACGGCCGCCGTCAGCGCGGCCCGGGCCCCCGCGGTCAGCTCGGCCACCAGATCACCCGCCGGAGTCTCCGTCGCCAGGGCATGCGCCTGACCGGCCCACAGGTTCGCCACCGAGGCGTCCCCGCTGCCCTTCGCGGCGGCCAGCAACGGGCGGGTGAGGTGCAGCACCTGCGGGTAGCCGACGGGTGCCGACCCGTCGTGCCGGCGAAGGAAGTCGTTGACCACTCCCCGCGCCCGCTTGCCGGTGAACGCGCGGGTCAGCGCGGTCGGCGCGGTGCCGGCCACCGCCGCCCGGTGCATCGGGGAGGTGCCCGCCTCCGGGCAGCGCAGGAAGGCCGTACCGACCTGGGCGGCGGCGGCACCGGCGGTCAGCACGGCCGCCACCCCGGCGCCGTCGGCGATGCCGCCGGCGGCCACCAGCGGCCGGTCGCTGCGGGCGGCGACCAGCCGGAGCAGGGACAGCACCCCGTAGTCGTCGTCGTCCGGCAGGCCACCGCGGTGCCCGCCGGCCTCGGTGCCCTGCACGACGACGGCGTCCACGCCGAGCCCGACCGCCTCGGAGGCGGCGTCGGGGCTGGTGACCGTGGCCCAGACCTCGGTGCCCCGCTCCCGCAGGGCGGCCACCGCCGCGAGGTCGGGCAGCCCGAACACGAAGGACACCACCGGCACCGGGTCCGCGAGCAGGGCGGCCAGCTTCTCCGGGTACGCGTCGTCGCCGCCGACCGGTTCGCCGAGCGTCACCCCGTGCCGCCGGGCCTCCGGGGCGAGCCGCTCGGCGTACGCCCGGACGGCGACCGCGTCGACCGCACCGCCGTTCGCGTCCGGCAGGAAGACGTTGACGCCGAACGGGCGGTCGGTGCGGGTGCGGACCTCGGCCACGTCGGCGGCGAGCCGGTCCGCGCTGATCATCCCGGCGGCCAGGAAGCCCAGGCCGCCCGCGGCCGAGACGGCCGCCGCGAGGGCCGGTGTCGACGGGCCGCCGGCCATCGGCGCGGCGACGATCGGGCGTGGCAACACGGACAGCACGGACATCCACCCATCCTGCCGGATCGCCGTCGCTTCCAGCGGACGCCGCCCGAGTTCCGCCCACGCGCGGGAGTTCCGTCGCCGCCGGCCGCCGTGGGGTCCCCTCCCCGTGCTGGTGCCGTTAGCCTCAGCGGGTGGATCAATGCGACGAGTGCGGCTTCGACTACGCCGGCGTCGCCGCCGCCGACCTGCCGCGGCTCCTGGCCGCGGTCGGTGAGCGGTACGCGACCGCGCTGGGCGGGGTGGCGGACCTGCGGCGGCGACCGGCCGAGGGGGTGTGGTCGCCACTGGAGTACACCTGCCACGTCCGGGACGTGCTCCGGGTCCAGACCGATCGGCTGGTCCTGGCGCTCACCGTCGACCAGCCGGAGTTCACCCCGATGGGACGCGACGAACGGGCCGTCACCGACGCCTACAACGAACAGGACCCGACGCTGGTGCTCGCCGCGCTGGCCACCGCCGCGACCGACCTGGCGACCCGGTTCTCCGTACTCGACCAGGCGGACCTCGCCCGCACCGGCGTCTACCCGTGGCCGGAACCCCGGGCCCGGACGCTGCTCTGGCTCGGCCAGCACACGATCCACGAAACCGAACACCACCTGCTGGACATCACCCGCGCCTCCGGCGCCGAAGCCGCCCGCTGACCCGGCGCCGCATGTGGGCGGTGCCGCGCGGAGCGCGCGAGGTCGCGAGAGACTGACCCGATGTCCTCGACGATGCTGGTGGTCGGCCCGAAGCTGGCGGTGACCCTGGTCGTGCTGACCGCCGTGGCGGCGGCCGTGGCCACCGTCGGCCGGCTCGGGCACGGCCGCCAGATCGCGGTCGCCGCCGTCCGCGCGGCGGTCCAGTTGGCGGCGGTGTCGCTGCTGATCGCCGCCATCGTGGCGTCGCTGTGGGCCACCGCCGCCTTCGTGGTCGTGATGTGCGTGGTCGCGGCGGGCACCTCCGGCCGGCGGACCACCGGCGGGGCGCGCGGGTGGTGGGCCGTCGTGCCGATCGTGGCCGGCAGCCTCTCCGTCGTGCTGGGTCTGCTGCTGGCGGGCCTGGTGCCGGCGCGCGGGATCGCGGTCATCCCGGTCGCCGGGATCCTGATCGGCGGCGCGATGACCGCCACCTCGTTGGCCGGCCGGCGGGCCCTGGACGAGCTGACCGGCCGCCGGGGCGAGGTGGAGGCGGCCCTGGCGCTGGGCATGCTGCCCCGCGACGCGGTGCTGCTGGTCTGCCGTCCGGCGGCCGGCCAGGCGTTGATCCCGGCGCTGGACCAGACCCGCACGGTGGGCCTGGTGACCCTGCCCGGCGCCTTCGTCGGGATGCTGCTCGGCGGGGCGGGTCCGCTCGCCGCTGGGATCACCCAGCTGGTCGTCCTGGTCGGGTTGCTGGCGGTGGAGGCGGTCGCGGTGGTGCTGACCGTCGAGCTGGTGGCCCGCGGGCGGCTGCGTCCGACGCCGTGACCGGCCGGTGCCGGTGCCGCGGCTGCCGGCCGGCGATCCCCGGCACCACCGCGGCCGGACCGCCTACCCGGCCGACAGTTCGGCGCGTACCGGGCCCGTCGGGACGTCGCCGTCGGACGCGGCGGCCGGCGCGAAGCCGCGGAGGATGAGGTACCCGGCGAGGCTGAGCTCCCACGCGAACACAGGCAGCGCGGCGAGCGAGCCCCAGGTGGAGACCTGGTCGTAGAGCCCGAACAGCACGGCGGTCGCCGAGGCGCAGATGAGCGGCCCGCCGACCAGCCCGAGCACGGTGATGGACCGGGGCACCATTCGCGACCGGTACAGCAGGAGGGCGAGCAGCAGGCTGTTGGCCCCGAGCGCGACGTTGGGACCGAGCAGGAACGCCCAGTCGTGGAGGGCGACGAGTGCCCGGGCGGCGGTGACGAGTGAGGCGTCGTCGGCGCCGGCCGTCCCGGCGACGTCCCGGCGGAGCGTCACCACCGCTAGGACGCTGAGGATGCCCACGACGATGACGACCGCCTCCAAAACGCGTACGCAGAGGTAGCCGAGAGCGGCGGCGTGGTGCTGCCGCCTGACGACCGGGTAGAGCGTGACCGCCGTGCCGACGATGGCGCCGACCAGGATCAGCTCGAAGAGGCCGCCGAGCAGCACCCGAGGGTCGGCGCCCGCCCCGAGGACGTAGTCGACGTCGGTGAGCACGGGGCGGTAGAGCACCAGCCCCGCGATCGCGGCGATCTCGGTGATCAGGAAGAACAGTCCCGCGGTCACCGCGGTCCTTCTCGTGGGGCTCATGTCGACTCCTGTCCGCGACGGTCAGGTGTACGCCGTACACCTGAGTACGCACGGACTCTAGGTGTACGCTGTACACCTGTCAAGCGGGAGTGGAAAGGGCGAGCCGGTGACCGAGCAGAGCGAGGCCGGGCGTCGCCCGCTGAACACCGAGCGGGTGCTGCGCGCCGCCGTCGCGCTCGCCGACACCACCGGGATCGACTCGCTCAGCATGCGCCGGCTCGCGCAGGAACTCGGCGTCGTCCCGATGGCGCTCTACAAGCACGTCGCGAACAAGGAAGAGCTGCTGGACGGCATGGCCGACGTGGTCGTCGGGGAGATCGACCCGCCGGACCCCGACGTCGACTGGAAGAGCGCCGTCCGGCAGCGGATCCTGTCCGCCCGACAGGCGCTCCTGCGTCACCCGTGGGCGTCGCGGGTGATCGAGTCACGTACCAGGCCGACGCCGGCCACCCTGGCGTACCTGGACTCGATGATCGGGATGTTCCGGGCCGGCGGTCTCTCCGTCGACCTCACGCACCACGTGATGCACGCGCTCGGGAGCCGCGTCCTCGGATTCAGCCAGGAGCTGTTCAACGACGGCGGGCCGGGCCCCGACCCGGGCACGCAGGCGGCCGCGTTGCGGGAGATGTCCCGCAGGTACCCCCACATCGCGGAGGTCGCCTCGCGAGCCGACCACGACGAGCAGTCCGTCGTCGGTCCCGGCTGTGACGACCAGTTCGAGTTCGAGTTCGCTCTCGACCTCCTGCTGGACGGGTTCGACCGACTACGGCGGCAGGGGTGGAGCTCCACCACCCAGCGGAGCCACCACCGGTCGTAGCCGCGCGCCGAGGTCAGCGCCCGGTCACCCCGGGCGGCCCGTCAGGCCCGCACCCGGCCGCGGCCCGCCGCGGGTGGCGAATGCCCGCTGCCGGGTCGGGTACACCAGCCGCGGTGTGCCGACGGCCCGGGTGACGACGTTCCGGCGCCGGGGCCGCCTCGTGCCGGCCGACGGTTCACCGGTCACGGCTGTGCGTCACCACAGGAAGGGATGGCTCGGGATGAAGGTCAGAAGCTCCCTGCGGTCGTTGAAGCGGAAGGCGAACTCGATCGTGGTCCGCCGCCGAGGCAAGCTGTTCGTGCTCAACAAGGCCGACCCGCGCCAGAAGGCGCGGCAGGGCTGAGCGGCGTCAGCGCAGCAGCACCGGTCCGGCGTCGATCCGGGTCCGGAACAGGGCGTACGGCTTGCGCCGCAGGTCCTGGCCACGCTGGTACGTCGGCTGGCGGTGCAGTTGGTTGGCGGTCACGTAGAGGTACCCGTCGGTGGCGACCGACATCGTGTCGGGCCAGAGCAGCCGGGGATCGTGGACCAGCGTCTCGTACTCGCCGTCGGCGCGGCGGCGCAGCACCGCGTTGTGCTCGTACGAGGTGAGGTAGAGCCGGCCGGCGTCGTCGGACTCCAGCCCGTCGCAGCCGCCGCCCTTGTCGCCCTCGTGGGCCACGGACGCGGCGACCAGGCCGTCGTCGACCGCCGGGTCGGCGAGTGCGTCGGTGGACACGCTGTACCAGTGCCGCGAGACGAGCGGGCAGTAGTACAGCCGGGCGCCGTCGTGTGAGATGGCGATGCCGTCCGAGCCTATCGCGATCGGCTTCGGCGGGCCGTCGGCGGGGCGTTCCAGCAGCGGTCGGCCCTCGACCACCGGCCGGAACGTCGCCAGCGGCTCGGCCTTGGTGGACGGGTGGTCGTGCAGCCGTCGCCAGGACGCCCCGGAGGCCAGGTCCACCACGATGATCCCGTTCGGGCCGGAGTCGGAGGAGTCGGTGATGTAGGCGGTGCCGGCCTCGCCGCGCCGCAGGTCGAAGCGCACGTCGTTGAGGTACGTCGTGGGCAGCGCCACGTCGGTCGGGAAGGTGATGACCTGGCCGACGCTGTCGGTGTCCAGGTCCACCCGGACCAGCTTCGGCCCGCCGGGGACGGTGGGTCGGAACATCGGGCTGCCGGTGTCGAGCACCCAGAGCCGGTCGGCGGGGTCGACCACGATGCTCTGCACCGACACGAACGCCGTCGCGTCGTCGTTGCCGGACGGGCTGTTCCACCGCTGGTCCGGGAAGGGCACCTCCGCGCCGTCGCGCAGTTCGACCACCGTCGCCGGCACCTCGTCGCCCCACTGGGGGAAGTTGACGAAGACGCGGCCGGTGTGCGAGACGCTGACCCCGGTCGGCATCGGCCCGGTGAAGCTGTGCACGAGTTCCAGCTCACCGAGCGGCTCGTCGGCCACCGGCCCGGTCACGACGTGCTCCGTCGCGTCCGCCCGCTCGCTCGCGCCGCGAGGGTGCGCGGGCACCGGTGGACCAGGTCCTCCATCGACGTCATCTCCGTTCGGCAGGTGGAGGTCGGTCCTTCCCGCCGCCCACCGCCGCAAACGCCCGAACCACGACGTGCTCGGCGCGGGCGCCGGTGGCCCGGGGCGCACCCTGGCCACCGGCGCCGAGGGGATCAGCCCTTGAGCGCCACCGCGACCGCGTCGGCGAGGGTGGTGCTGGGACGGCCGGCGAGGCGGCGCAGGTCACCGCTGTCGGTGGTCAGCTCGCCCCGGGCGATGCCCCGGTCGCACTCGGCCAGGGTGGCCGCGTACGGCTCCGGCAGGCCGGCGGCGACCAGTGCCGTCGCGTACTCCTCGGCCGGCAGGTCGCGGTAGACCACCTCGGTGCCGCTCTGCCGGGAGATCTCGGCGGCGAGTTCGGCCAGGGTGAACGGCTCGTCGCCGCCCAGCTCGTAGACCGCGTTCTGGTGGCCGTCGCCGGCCAGGACGGCGGCGGCAGCGGCGGCGTAGTCGGCCCGGGTGGCGGCGGCGACCCGGCCGTCACCGGCGCTGCCGAGGACCGCGCCGTGCTGGAGCGTGGCGGCCAGGTTGCCCGTGTAGTTCTCGGTGTACCAGCCGTTGCGCAGCAGCGCGTACGGCAGGCCGGAGGCCCGGATCAGCTCCTCGGTCGCCTGGTGCTCGGCGGCGAGCGGGAAGGTGGCGGTGTCTGCCTTCAGGACACTGGTGTACGCGATCAGGCGTACCCCGGCGGCCACGGCGGCGTCGACGACGGCGCGGTGCTGCGCCACCCGCCGTCCGACCTCGTTGGCCGAGACGAGCAGGAGGCGGTCGGCGCCGGCGAGGGCACCGGTCAGGGTCTCGGGGCGGTCGTAGTCGGCCTCCCGTACGAGCACGCCCCGGGCCGCCAGGTCGGCGGCCTTCTCCGGGTTGCGGACCGCGGCGACGATCTGCTGGGCGGGAACGCCCCGGTCGAGCAGTTCGGTGACGACGAGGCGGCCGAGCAGGCCGGTGGCTCCGGTTACGACGATCATGGTCACTCCTCGGGATGACGGGTCCCTCGAAGCATGCACTAACTTTGGGAAAGTGCCAACCCGTAGGTAAGTGCGGTGGATCGGAGGGTGTCGGCCGGGTACGGTCGAGCCATGACTGCTCCCCTCACCAACCCTGCCGGAGCGGACGCCAGGGACGCCGACGACCAGCTCGTCGCGGACGTCTTCGCCCGCGGCTGCGGCTCGCGTCGCACGCTGGAGAACATCGCCGGCAAGTGGGGGATCCTGGCCCTCTCCGCGCTGCACGAGGGCGCGTACCGGTTCAACGCGCTGCGCCGCCGCGTCGACGGGGTCAGCGAGAAGATGCTGTCCCAGACGCTCCAGGCGCTGGAGCGGGACGGCCTGGTGCGGCGGGACGTGCAGACGACCATCCCGCCGCACGTCGAGTACAGCCTCACCCCGCTCGGCGCCCGGGTGGCCGAGCGGCTGATCGGGCTGATCGAGCTGGTCGAGAGCGAGCTGGGCACCGTGCTGGCGGCCCAGGCCGAGTACGACCGGGCGGCGGCGGACCGAAACCGGCGGAGGTAGGCCCGGTCGCGGAAGCGCGGGGTGGGGGGTTTTATCCGTTTGCGGCGACCGCGTCGGAATGGCGACAGTGGCGACGGGAGGCCGGCGGGCGGCCGGGCGGTTAGATTCGCCGGCGAGGCTCACCGCAGAGCCAATCCCCTCGGCCTGCCCCGTCGATGCCCGCAGCCCGGTCTCCCCTCGCACCCGCGAGGACGCCCGGCCGCGCGCCACGACGCCGGCACCCGGACCGCCGCCCCCCGGGAGGTCGTGATGTACCAGTCGCCCGCGCGCGTCTTCGCCCGGCTCGGCGCCACCGGGCCGGTGCCGGCGCCATCGTTGATCATGGGCCGGGCCGTGGTGCTCGGCGCGAGCGTGGCCGGGCTGTTGGCGGCCCGGGTGCTCGCCGAGCACGCCGAGAGCGTGCTCGTGGTGGACCGGGACGAGCTGGGCGCGGGCACCGGACACCGGGCCGGTGTGCCGCACGGCACCCAGATGCACGTCCTGCTGCCGGCGGGCCGGGACCAGATCGACCGGTGGTTCCCCGGCTTCTCCCGCCAGGCCGTGGCCGAGGGTGCCGTCCTGCTTCCCGCCGCCGCCCGCCGCAGCTACCTCGACGGCCGGCGCAAGGTCCCGGGCTCGGACGTCGACATGATCGCGGCGAGCCGGCCCTTCCTGGAGGAGCTGCTCCGCCGCCGCACGTTGGCGCTGCCCAACGTGACCCTGCTGCCCGGACGCGTCACCGGACTGGACTTCGCCGGCACCGCGGTCACCGGGGTACGGCACGAGAGCGCCACCGGCCCGGTCGTCACGCCCGCCGACTTCGTGGTGGACGCCACCGGCCGGTCGAGCCGCCTCGGCGACTGGCTGGAGCAGGGCGGGTGGGAACGCCCCCCGATGCGCCGGATGGCGATCAACCTGCACTACGCGACTGCCACGTTCCGGCGTACCGAAGAGCACCCGGTGCCGGTCGCGGTGCTGGCCGGCTGCACCGCCGCGGCGGGCGGCGACCTCGCCGGCGCCGCCTTCTCCGCCATCGAGGGCGACCGGTGGATCGTGATGCTCGGCAGCTACGGCGGGGACCGGCCCGGCCGCGACGCGGACGACCTCGTCCGCCGGTGCCGGGAGGACTTTCCCCCGGAGTTCGCCCGGGTGGTGGCCAACGAGATGCTCGGGACGGTCCGCACCTACCGGCAGGCCGACAGCCGGCGCCGGGACTTCCACCGCCTGCGCCGGCTGCCGGCCCGGCTGGTCGCGGTCGGTGACGCGGTCTCCTCGTTCAACCCGATCTACGGGCAGGGCATGTCGTCGGCGGCCCTGCACGCCTCCTGCCTCTCGGAGTACCTCCGCTCCGGCGCCGATCTGCGCCGGCCGGCCCGGGAGTTCCTCGCGTTGCAGCGGGTCGTGGTCGACGCGGCCTGGGGGATGTCCACCTCCGCCGACCTGGCCCGCCCGTCGGTGCCCGGCCCCCGCCCGCCGGGACACCGGATCTCCCGATGGGTGGCCGACCAGATCACCGCCGCGTCGGTGACCGACCCGGTGACCGCCCGGCGCTTCGACGCCGTCGTCGAGATGCGCCGCCACCCGAACGCGCTCGCCGCCCCCCGCACCCTGCTGCGGGCCGTGCGGGTCAACCAGGCCCGGGGGCGCTGAGCCTTCGGGGATGTCGGCCCCCGCCGCTACGGTCGGCGCATGGTCACCGTCGCCGACGTACGGTCGCTGGCACTGACGTTGCCGCGCACCACCGAGCACCTGATCCGCGACCGGGTGAAGTTCCGGGTGGGCGCCATCGTCTACGTCGCGTTCTCCTGCGACGAGACGACGATGGGCTTCGGCTACCCGAAGGAGGAACGCGACGGGCTCGTCGCCGCCGAGCCGGACGTGTTCTTCCTGCCCGGCGCGTCCGACCTGCGTTTCCACTGGGTCTGCTGCCGACTCGACCGGCTCGACCACGACCAGATGACCGAGCTGGTGACCGAGGCGTGGCGGATGGTCGTGCCGAAGTTCCTGGCGCGCCAACGGCTCGGTGCCTGACGCCGGCCGGCGCGTCATTCGCTGGTGCTCGGCCCCAGCAGCCGGATCTCCTCGATGTCCAGGGCGGCCTGCACCTCGCGCTGCACGGCGTCGTCGATCTCGTTGTTGTCGCGCAGCCGGTTGATCTCGCGGCGCTTGTGGTCGAGCAGTTGGAGCCGGAGGCGGCGGTCGCGCTCCCGCGCCTCGGCGGCCTCGTCCCCGGTCTCGGCGGTGCGCATGTCGTCGAGGTGCTGCTCGTAGTCGGTGCGGAGCCGGTGGACCGCGTCGGGGTCGACACCGATTCCGGCGGCGACCTCGGGCAGCGCGGCCAGGCCGGCCCTGGTGGCCGCCGTCCGGGCCTGTCGGATCTCGTCCTCCCGCTCAGTGTCGCCCCTGAGCCGCGCCCAGTTGAGCACGGCCGGCAGCGTGGTGCCCTGGATCAGGATCGTCAGCAGGATGACCATCGCGGTGCAGAAGATGATCAGGTCACGTTCGGCGACCGGGGCCCCCGAGGCGGTCGTCGTCGGCACCGCGAGCGCCGCCGCGAGGGACACCGCGCCACGGAATCCCGCCCACCCGGCCGCGGTGCGCACCCGCCAGCCGGTCGGGCCCCGGGGCTGCTGCCTACGCCGTTCAACGAGTTCCAGGCCGAACCCGGCAATGTGCACCATCACCATCCGGGTCACCACCACCACGGCCGCCGCCACCGCCCCGATGGCCAGCGCCTGCGTGGTCGACGTGCTGGTGATGCTCTCCGCCGCCCGGGGGATCTGCATGCCGAGCAGGACGAACAACGAACCGTTGATCAGGAATGTGGAGAGGTCCCAGAAGGCGTAGGCCAGCACTCGGGAGCGGGCCCGGATCACGCGGGGCCCGTAGTAGGACAGGATGAGACCGGCGACCACCACGGCCAGCACGCCACTGGCATGGACGAGTTCCGCGAGCAGGAACGCGAGGAACGGGGTCAGCACGCTCAGCGCGCCCTCGCGCAGCGGGTCGTCGAGGCGTAGGCGGATCGCGATCACAATCCCGCCGGCCAGCAGGCCGGCGGCGATCCCGCCCCCGGCCGCGCCGCCGAACTCACCGAGCAGGGCTGGTGCGCTCGGCCAGGCGCCGCCGACGATCAGTCCGACCGTGACGGCGAAGAGTACCAGCGCGGTGCCGTCGTTGATCAGGCTCTCCGCGCGCAACGTCGTCAGGAGCCTGCGGGGCATCCGCTTGGCCAGGCCGGCGACCGCCGCAGCGTCGGTCGGCGCGAGCACCGCGCCCAGCACCCACGCCGCGGCCGGTTCCACCCCGAGCTGCTGTACGGCCAGGGACACCGCGACCATCGTGATCCCCACCAGCACCACGGCGAGCAACGCGATCGCCGGCAGGTTCGCCCGGATCTCGCGGATGCTGACGACCAGGCTCTCCCGGTAGAGGATCGCCGGCAGGAAGAGCAGCAGCACCACCTCCGGCTCCAGCACGACGTGGGACAGCGGTGGGAGCAGCGCGAGCAGCGCACCCATGGTGATCAGCAGGACCGGCGGGGCCACGCTGTAGCGGCCACCGAGCGTGGTGCCGACCAGCACCGTGGCGGCCAGGACCACGATCAGGAACAGCGCCTCCACGTCACCCCTTCCGCCGGCGGCGGTCGGCACGCCGCCGCGGGGCGTCGTCCCGACCGGTTCCGTGCCGACGGCCGCCGCCGCCCGCCCCGCGCGGCCGGGGGCGGGTCCGCCGTCGCCGGCCACCCCGAACATCGTGATACGGCCGGTGGCCGGCGCGGGCCGGAACGATCGATCCGGCCCGCGCCCGACGCGACGGCGGGGACCGGATCAGCGACCTGCCCTCGGGCCGCGCGCCTTCGTCGTCGGGACGTCGACGTTCGGGTGGATCGTCATGGTGCGTCCGGCGCCGGGAGGTCGCGCTGCGACGGAGGCGGGGGCGGGACGTCCAGCAGCCGCCGGACGGCCGCGCCGATCACCGGGTCCAACGGGAACCGCTCCGCCAGCCAGCCGAACACCGCCCGCGCCGCCTCGCGGTTGCGCGCGTATCCCGGGACCATCGCGGCCAGCGGCAGGACCTCCGGCGGGTACGCCTGCTCGACGCGCCGGCTGGCGTCGAACGGGTCGCGCCGGTGCCCCGCACCGGCCCCGGTGAGGCCCAGCAGCGCGATCACCCGGTCCACCGCGTACGACTGGATGAAGCGGGCCGCGGTGAGCCGTTCGCCGCGCAACTCCCGGTGCAGGCCGACGTAGAGGTTGGTCAGCGCCTCGTTGAGGTGGAACTCCACCGTGTCGTACGCCGGCCCGACCGGTGCCCGGCCGCACTCGGCCAGGGTGGCGGGCGCGTCGTCCCGCTGCCAGACGACGCGGGCGCCGGTGAACGGCAACCGCGCCAGCTCCGCGACGGTGAACACCGCGTACTCGACGAAGATTCCGTCGGCGTAGAGCGCCTTGCGGCCGTTGCGCTCGTTGGCGAAGCTGTACGCCACCGGGCACGGCGCCGCCAGCCAGCCGATCTCCTCGACGTAGCGGGGCACCGCGTCGTCGGCGACCACGACGAAGAAGTCCAGGTCGGAGTGCTCGTCCAGGCGGTCGTACGCCACCCCGGCCGAGCCGAGGCCGAGCAGCGCCACGGCATCGGGGCGGGTGCGCAGGTGGGCGGCGAGGTCGTCGAGCCGCCGCAGCATCGGGTGCATGCCGTCGTCCCTTCGGCGAAGAGTCGACGTTTCAGCCCGGACGGCCCTGATCGCCGCCGGGGTCGCGACACCGGTGCCGCCCATTCTGTGCCCCGCCGGCCGCGTCCTTCAAGGGACCAGTAGGGGTCGGAAGGGGTTCAGAGGAGTCCCGTACCTGATTAGCGTCGGCCCCGAGCGGGCCACCGTACGCGAGAAACCACCGCCGCACGCGGCGCTGCTCCCGGTCGGTCTCGACTCACCTTTCACGCGATCCGGCAGAGGGAGACCCACATGGGGCGGGCGGAGAACAAGGTCGTCGTCATCACGGGCGCGGCCCGTGGTCAGGGGCGCAGCCACGCGGTCCGGCTGGCCGAGGAGGGCGCCGACATCATCGCGATCGACATCTGCAGGGACATCGACTCGGCCGGCTACGGCATGGCCGGCAACGAGGACCTGGAGGAGACGGCGCGCCTGGTCAAGGAGGCCGGCCGCCGGGTGGTCGTCCGGCACGCGGACGTCCGCGACTACGGCGCGCTGCGCGCGGCCATCGACGAGGGCGTCGCCGAGCTGGGGAAGATCGACGTCCTGATTCCGAACGCCGGCATCCTGCCGATGGGGCCGGACCAGCCGATCACCGCCTTCACCGGCACCATCGACGTCAACCTCGCCGGGGTGCTGAACACCGTGCACGCCGCGCTGCCGCACTTCAACGAGGGCGTGTCGGTCATCATCGTCGGTTCGATCGCGAGTTTCCTGCCGCCGATGCCCTCCGACGTGATGGCCGGCGCCGGGTACGCCGGGTACCGGTTCGCCAAGCACGTCCTGGTCGACTACGTGAAGGCGCTGGCGCTGCAGCTCGCGCCGACCAGCGGGCGGGTCAACTCGGTCCACCCGACCACGGTGGACACCGACATGGCGTTCAACAAGGGAATGTTCCAGACCTACCGGCCGGACCTCGACGACCCCACCGTCGAGGACGTCGCGCCGATCCTCAGCGCCATCCACGCCATGCCGATCTCGCACGTGACCCAGGCCGACGTGACGCACGCCGTGGTCTACCTGGCCTCCGACGAGTCGCGCTACGTCACCGGCAGCCAGATCAAGATCGACGGTGGCGCGCTGGCCATGCAGCACCTCTGACGTCGTCCCGCCGTACCCGTACGGCGGGGTGGTGGACGCACCGGCGGTCGGGCCGTGCCGGATGCGGCGCGGCCCGACCGGCGTCCGGCAGGGCAACCAAGGACCGATCGACAGCGGCGTCGGCACGCGCGCCGGCCGCGGAAGAGGACGGACAGATGACCGACACGGGAGTCACGCTCTACCTTGAGCTGATCAAGAAGGTGATCGCCAACGAGATCTACACCGACAACGCCGCTCCCTGGTGGACGGGGGCCGAGGGCGCCGCGGTGCCCGAGGGGGGCCTTCCGGGCACCTCCGCCGCGCACACGCTGGTCGGTCTCGAGGGTCTGGACAACGTGCAGGAGTGCGTCGAGCGGGTGCTGGCCGACGGGATCCCCGGGGACCTGGTCGAGACCGGGGTGTGGCGCGGCGGCGTCACCATCCTGATGCGCGCCATCCTCAAGGCGCACGGCGTCACCGACCGGCGCGTCTGGGCCGCCGACTCCTTCGAGGGCGTGCCCGAGGCGGGGGAGGGCAGCCACCCGCTGGACCAGGAGATGGCGCTGCACAACCTGAACAGCATGCTCAGCGTCTCGGCGGACGCGGTCCGGGCCAACTTCAAGGCGTACGACCTGCTCGACGAGCAGGTGGAGTTCCTGGAGGGGTGGTTCAAGGACACCCTGCCGGCGGCGCCGATCTCCTCGATCGCCGTGCTCCGCCTCGACGGCGACCTGTACGAGTCGACCCGGGAGGCGCTGATCCCGCTCTACCCCAAGCTCTCCGTGGGCGGGTTCATCATCATCGACGACTACAACATGGAGCCCTGCCGGGCGGCGGTGCACGAGTACCGCGACGAGCACGGGATCACCGACGAGATCCGGCCGGTGGACAACGGCGGGGTGTTCTGGCGCAGGACGGCCTGAGCCCGCGTACGCCGACAGGGCGCCGCCTCCCGACGGAGGCGGCGCCCTTGTCGTGTCGGTGCTGCCGGCGCACGCGCGAAGGCCCTTCTCCAACGGGGGAGGAGAAGGGCCTTCGCTGTCGGTGGCCGACGCCCGCGCTCAGTCCGTCTTCTTCTGGAAGAAGACCGCGGCGAGGGTGACGGAGACGACGAGGATGCCGACCGACCAGGCGAGCGCGATCCAGGGGTTGTCGCCGACCGGCCGGTCGAGCAGGAACCCGCGGACGCTCTCGATGATCGGCGTGGACGGCTGGTGCTTGGCCACGCCCTGCAGCCAGCCGGGCAGCGTGTGGATCGGGACGAACGCGCTGCTGACGTAGGGCAGGAACATCATGATGAAGGCGAAGCTGGCGGCCGCGTCGGTGGACTTGGTGAGCAGCCCGACCACCGCGGAGAGCCAGGACATCGCCAGGATGAAGGTGACCAGGATGCCGCCGGCGGCGAGCCACTGGAGCAGGCTGGCCTCGGGCCGGAACCCGATGAGCAGGGCCACCGCGATCACCACGACCGTGGAGACGATGTTCTTGATGACGCTGGCGGTGACGTGGCCGCCGAGCAGCACCGCGCCGCTGACGTCCATCGACCGGAACCGGTCGATGATGCCGGTGCTCATGTCGTTGGCGACGCCCACGCCGGTCTGGGCGGCACCCCACACCGTGCAGAGCAGCAGCACGCCGGGGGAGACGTAGGTGACGTAGTCCCCACCGGTCTGGATCGCCCCGCCGAAGAGGTAGACGAAGAGCACCATCATCATGATGGGCAGCATCAGCGCCATCATCAGGGCGTCCAGGTCCCGGCTGGTCAGCCGGGTGCAGCGCCCGATCATGGTCACCATGTCGGTCCCGAGCGAGGTGGGCCGGGGCCGGTTGCGCAGGACGATGGACTCAGTCACCGACAGTCTCCTTAACTCGCTCCACCTCCGGGCTCGGGGTGGGGTGGCCCGTCAGCGCCAGGAACACGTCGTCCAGCGTGGCGCTGTGCACCTGGAACTTCGTGATCCGGTTGCGCTGCGGGTCTGCCTCGTCCAGCACGGCCCGCACCTGGTTGGCCGAGCCATCGGTGGTGACCCCGATCGTCAGCAGGTCGAGATCCTTGGTGACCACGCGCTCGCCCAGCAGCACCAGAACGTCCTCTAGCGCCGTGCGGTCGACCAGCTCCAGGTCGAGCCGCTGACCCGCGACCCGTTCCTTGAGCTGCGTGGGGGTGCCCTCGGCGACGATGGTGCCGCCGTCGAGCAGGGCCACCCGGTCGGCGAGGCGGTCGGCCTCCTCCAGGTACTGCGTGGTCAGGAAGATGGTCAGGCCGTTGGCGGCCAGGTCGGCGATGACGCCCCACAGTGCGAGGCGGCTGCGCGGGTCCAGGCCGGTCGTCGGCTCGTCGAGGAAGACCACCGACGGCGCCCCGACCAGGCTCGCGGCGAGGTCCAGCCGGCGGGCCATGCCGCCCGAGTAGGTGGCCAGTCGCCGGCCGCCGGCGTCGGTCAGGTCGAACCGGGCGAGCAGCTGCTTCGCGCGCTCCTGCGCCTCGGCGCTGGACAGGCCGGTGAGCCGGCCCATCATGCGCAGGTTCTCCTCGCCGGTCTGGTTCTTGTCGATCGCCGCGTACTGGCCGGTCAGGGTGATGGCCCGCCGCACCTTGCGCCGCTCCTTGACGACGTCGAAGCCGGCGATCCTGGCCTGTCCCCCGTCGAGGGAGGTGAGCGTCGAGAGGATGCGGACGGTGGTCGTCTTGCCCGAGCCGTTGGGGCCCAGCAGGGCGAAGACGCTGCCCCGGGGGACGGTGATGTCCACGCCCTTGAGCACCTGCACGTCGCCATAGGACTTTCGTAGCCCGCTGGCTTCTATTGCCAATTCGTAGGCCATTGTCGTTGCACTCCTCGCCGTCCCTGCTCCGGGTGGTCTTCTGCGTGCCTCGTACGCTAATCCGTGTAGACTGTACGCAGTTCGATGTTCGCCTGTCAACATGCTTCGTCGCCGCAGTCAAGACCCTTCTCGCCGCGCGCCGGGCGCCTTCGATGAGGGCTCGCGGACGGCACCGGTCCGCGGGTGGGCAGGCCGTGCTCGGCGTGTCGCCGAGGGGTGGACCGGCGGCGGCGTCACGGCCCCCAATGGGAGGCGGTGCCGCTGGATTTCCCGTGCTCGACAATGCGCGGAATCGCCGCCGACGGCCGGCTTGCTGAGCTGTTCTGAAACGTCCTCACTCATTTTCCGTCATCCGGGATCAGATGGGGGATGACCCTGATTTGTGGCCCCGCGACGCGTGCGCCGACCCCTAGGTGGACCGTGTTCGTGCTGCTCACGACCGAGTTCGGAACCGTCGCCGGTGGTCCTGGTCGGGGGTGTCTACCTGCCGCTTCCCGGCCGGTGCCCAGTGCTGGGGTTGACGCGTCGAGTAGCCGGTGTGTACGGTCTGCACACAACGGTATACGGCATAAACAGAAGCCTTCGGGGTCTATTCCCGAGCCGATTTCTGTTCGGTTCGAGGTTGACGCCGGGAAAGTCGCCACAATCATTCCGTTCTCACTTGTCGCATTGATGTTCGACTTCCTGTGTCGATTCGCGCCCGGCGCGACCGGCGCGGGTCGTCGAGGCGGACGGTGAGACGGCGCGGACGAGAGGGCGCAGGCGGCCGACGGCCCGGGAGGGGTCACCCTCGGGTGGTCGCCCATCGCTCGGGAGGTGAGGGCGACGGTGATCGGAACGCACAGGGATCGGGTGAGGGTGATGTCGGGAGGAATGGTGGGTCTGCGTTGGGAACACAACGTGGAGGTCACGGTGTCTCCGGACGGGTGGTTGGTCCTGCACCGACAACCGACCGCCGTCACGTACCGGTACCCGCCCTTCGTCACGGTCTCCTGGATCTCGCTGCAACGGCACGGCGGCGACCTCAACCTGGCCGCGGACGAGGTGGCCACCAGCTGGGAGGCGGACCGCGCGGAGATCATCGTGGTCATCGGCCGGTGGCTCGACGAGCTGCGCGAAGCCGGCCTGGTGCGCGAGGACTGACCCGCCGGTGCCCGCCGCCTCCGGTGCCCGCCGGGTCGGTGTCGACGCGGTGGGAGGCGGCGGCGACCCGGTCGGTCCCGACGCTGCCGGCCCGGTCGGCGGGGACCCGGTCAGTGGCATCGCGAGGCCCAGGCACCGGGCGCCCGGTAGTCCGCCGCCGGGGACCACGACGCCTCGGCGCGCCGACGGCCGGTCCGGGCCGTACCCCGAGCGGCGCGCAGCGCGCACATCAGGGCGACCGTGGCCGCCGCGAGCTCCTCCTCGGTGGGCCTGCCTCGGACCACCACCAGCCGCGGGACCCCCGCCGCGTCGAACTGCTCCGCCGCGGTCACGTCGGCGGGTTCCCGTGCTTGCGCCCCGGCAGTTGCACCCGCTTGGCCCGCAGCGTCTCCAGCGCCCCGATCAGCACCGCGCGCGTCTCGGCCGGGTCGATGACGTCGTCCACCAGGCCGCGCTCGGCCGCGTAGTAGGGGTGCATCAGCTCCTGCTCGTACTGCTTGATCCGCTGCCGGCGGGCCACCTCCGGGTCGGGCGCCGCCGCGATCTCCCTGCGGAACACCACATTGGCCGCGCTCTCCGCGCCCATCACCGCGATCTCGTTGCTCGGCCACGCGAACGAGAGGTCCGCGCCGATCGACCGGGAATCCATCACGATGTACGCCCCGCCGTACGCCTTGCGCAGGATCACCTGGATCCGGGGCACCGTCGCCGAGCAGTACGCGTACAGCAGCTGGGCGCCGTGCCGGATGATCCCGCTGTGCTCCTGCGCGGTGCCGGGCAGGAAGCCGGGCACGTCCACCAGGGTCACCAGCGGGATGCTGAAGGCGTCGCAGGTCTGCACGAAGCGGGCCGCCTTGGCCGAGGCCAGCCCGTCGAGGGCGCCGGCGAGCATCCGGGGCTGGTTGGCGACGATGCCGACCACGTGCCCGTCCAGCCGGGCCAGACCGCAGACGATGTTGCGGGCCCAGGAGGCGTGCACCTCGAGCAGGTCCCCGTCGTCGACGATCTCCCCGATCACCTCGCGCATGTCGTACGAGCCACGGGGATCGGCGGGCACCAGGTCGAGCAGGCGCGGGCAGCGGCGGTCCGGCGGGTCCCCGGTGGGCTGCACCGGAGGCAGCTCCCGGTTGTTGGACGGCAGCAGCGAGAGCAGGTGCCGGACCTCGGCCAGGCACTCCGCCTCGGTGTCGTGCACGAACGAGACGGTGCCGGTGACCGAGGCGTGCACCTCGGCGCCGCCGAGCTGCTCGTGCGTCACGGTCTCGCCCGTCACCGCCTGCACCACGTCCGGCCCGGTGAGGTAGAGCTGAGCCACGTTGCGGACGGCGAAGACGAAGTCGGTCAGCGCCGGGGAGTACGCCGCGCCGCCGGCGCAGGGCCCGAGCATCACGCTGATCTGGGGGATCACCCCGGACGCCTGCACGTTGCGGCGGAAGATGCCGCCGTACCCGGCCAGCGCGGTGACGCCCTCCTGGATGCGGGCACCCGCGCCGTCGCCGAGGCAGACCAGGGGCGCGCCGGCCGACTCGGCCATGTCCATGATCTTGTGGATCTTCTCGGCGTGGGCCTCGCCGAGCGAGCCGCCGAAGATCCGGAAGTCGTGCGCGTACGCGAAGACCGTCCGGCCGTCGACCTTGCCCCAGCCGGTCACCACGCCGTCGGTGTGCGGGCGGCGGTCCTCCAGCCCGAACCCGGCCGCCCGGTGCCGGCGCAACTGCTCGATCTCCCGGAACGTGCCCTCGTCGAAGAGCAGGTCGAGCCGTTCCCGGACGGTGAGCTTTCCCTTGGCGTGCTGCTGCGCCGACGCCCGGGGCCCCGGGCCGGCGACGGCCGTGGCCTTGACGGAATGCAGCTCGGCCACCCGGGACCCGAGGTCGGAATGCGGTTTGTCCACCATGCGTCGTCGCCCCTCACGCTCGCCGACGTCGACCCGCGTCAACCGGCTGGTCGGGCTCTCACGTAACCACCGGCGACGGCGGCACGAACAGAACGGCCGCCCCCTAACCCGGCCGCCAGATCCCCTAGCCGCCCGCCCGACGACCCCAGGGCCATCGGCATTTCCGCAGCTAAACCGGGGTGCGAGCGCTTCTTCCCAACTGGTCGGACACTCTGCCGAAGTGCTTGACGCTGTTCCGCCGTACTGCATAGCATGTACGCGTGGGGCATACGCAGAAGCATGCCCCGCGTGGTGGGGCACCTTTGGAAATGGCCGTCAGGCCCGATGAGTGACGAGGTCTTGTCCCCGTCCCAGGCGGACGACGCCGGGATCTCCGTGCCCTGAACGATGAAATCGGCATAGACGGGCATAGAAGGGTTTCGGCTCAATGAGCGATTCTGTCGGGCTACTGGCCAAATTGCCGAGTGGTCGGCGTTCCAAGTGGGCCATCCTCGCGTTGTGGATAGTCCTCGCCGTCGTGCTCGGCCCGCTCTTCGGCAAGATCGAGGACTACGAGGACCGGACTCCGTCCGGCAGCCTTCCGCGCGGCGCCGAGTCGACCGCCGTCATGGAGGAGTTGGACAAGTACCGCTCCGCCTCCGAGGCCGTCCCGGTGGTCGCCGTCTACACCCGCGAGTCCGGGATCCAGGACGCCGACCGCAGCAAGGTGGAGGCCGACCGTACGGCGTTCGCGAAGTTCGCCGACGGCGCGGCCATCCAGCCGGCCATCCCGTCCCAGGACGGCAAGGCCCTCATGCTGGTGGTGCCGCTGACCCGTGACGACGTCGAGATCGACTTCGCGGTCAAGGACCTGCGCACCGCCGCCCAGGCCGGCGCCCCGGCCGGGCTGGACGTCGACCTCGGCGGCCCCGGCGGCCTGCTCAACGACTACACGCAGGCGTTCGAGAACCTCGACGTCAACCTGATGATCGCGACCAGCTCGATCGTCATCGTGCTGCTCCTGCTGATCTACCGCAGCCCGTTCCTCTGGATCTTCCCCCTGCTGGCCGTCGGCTTCGCCAGCGCGCTCACCCAGGGGGTCGCGTACCTGCTCGCCAAACACGCCGGGCTGCCGGTCAACCCGGCCAGCTCCAGTCTGCTGATGATCCTGCTGTTCGGCGTCGGCACCGACTACGCGCTGCTGCTCATCGCCCGCTACCGCGAGGAGTTGCGCCGGCACGCCGACAAGCACCTGGCCATGGGCATCGCGCTGCGCCGCTCGGGCCCGGCGATCCTCGCCTCCGCCGCGACCGTCGTGGTCGGCCTGGCCTGCCTCGCCCTGGCCGACATGCAGAGCGCCCGCAGCCTCGGCCTGGTCGGTGCCACCGGTGTGCTCTGCGCGTACCTGGCGATGGTCACCATCCTGCCGGCGCTGCTGGTGATCGCGGGCCGGTGGGTGTTCTGGCCGTTCGTGCCGAAGTTCGGCCAGGAGGCGCGGGCCGGGCGCGGGTTCTGGTCCCGGATCGGCACGGCCGTCGGCCGCCACCCCCGGGTGGTCTGGCTCGGCTGCCTGATCGTGATCGGCGGCCTCGCCGTCAGCGCGCTGGACATCAAGATGGGCCTCGCCCAGACCGAGGTATTCCAGACCAAGCCCCAGTCGGTCACCGCGCAGGAGAAGCTCGCCCGGCACTTCCCGTCCGGCGCGTCCGACCCGGCCATCCTCGTCGCCGACACCTCTGCCGCCGGGCCGGTCAAGGCCGCCGCCGCCGGCGTGGACGGCACGACGGTCGGCCAGGAGTCGCCCAGCCCCGACGGCAAGCGGGTCATCATCGACGTGGTGCTCCGGGACGCGCCCGACAGTGACGGGGCGAAGGAGACCATCGACGAGATCCGGGACGCGGTGCACGCCGTACCCGGGGCGAACGCGAAGGTCGGCGGCACCACCGCGGAGACCCTGGACATCGACCGGGCCTCCAGCCGGGACGCCCAGGTGGTCATCCCGGTCGTGCTCGCGGTGATCCTGCTGTTCCTGATCATCCTGCTGCGCGCCCTGGTGGCGCCGCTGGTCCTGCTCGGCACGGTGGTGGCGTCCTACTTCGCCGCGCTGGGCGCGTCGCACCTGCTCTTCAAGCACGTGTTCGGGCACGAGGGGACGGCCTGGCAGTTGCCGCTGGTCAGCTTCGTCTTCCTCGCGGCACTCGGCGTCGACTACAACATCTTCCTGATGACCCGGGTGCACGAGGAGGCCGCGCGACACGGCCACGCCGAAGGCGTACGCCGTGGTCTGTCCACCACCGGCAGCGTCATCACCTCGGCCGGCATCGTGCTGGCGGCGACCTTCGCGGTCTTCGCCTCCATGCCGGTGGTCGACATGATCCAGTTCGGTGTGGTCGTCGCTGTGGGCGTCCTGCTCGACGCCTTCCTGGTGCGGACGCTGCTGGTGCCGGCGCTCTCCTTCGACATCGGCCGGGCGAGCTGGTGGCCCGGGCGTCTCTACCGGGACCTCGGCAAGCAGGCCTCCGCGCCGGTCAGCCCTGGAGTGCCGGGGCCGGTGCGGGCCAGCAAGTAGCCACCGGGCCGGGGCGGGTCCTTGGGCCCGCTCCGGCCTCCGGTGGGGCTTGGCGCTCTTCCGCGGGCGGTGGTCGCCGGCGTTGGCCGGGCGACCGTGAGGCGGCACCGAGCCCGAGCAGGACGTGCGATTCGCTCCGGCGGCGCGCCCGACGACCTCGTCGGGCGCGCCGCTTCGTCGTTCCCGAGAGCCGTCCCTGCCGCCTGGCGCAGGGTCGCTGTCGCCGCGCCGTGCCTGGTGCGGCACGGTTTGCGGCGTGTCGCGGTGACGACCGGCGGGGACAGCGCGACATGCCGCAAAGCGGGGACCTCTAGTTCGCCCCGTCCGGTGTCCAGGTGCTGCCTCCCGGTAGGACGCGGTTTGCGGTGTGTTGCGGTGACGGCCGGCGGTGACGGCCCGACTTGCCGCAAAGCGGGGGAGACCTCGTCCGCGCTGCACCGTCGGGTGTCGGGGCGCTGCCTCCTGGTGGGACGCGGTTTGCGGTGTGTTGCGGTGATGGCCGGTGTGGACAGCGCGACATGCCGCAAAGCGGGGGACTCTTGTCCGCGCCGCCCCGGCCGGTCGACCGCGCGGGTGTCGCCGGCTGTCCGGCGCTCGTCGCCGGCCGTCCAGCGCGCAGCGTCCCAGGGGCATCATCGGATCGACGTGACGCAACGAGGCTCGGGCCGCCGCCGGAGTCCCGGACGCGCCCGGATCTGCGGAGATGTGGGCCGGGCCACCTGTCGGGAATCGGCCAGGTCGACGGGCCCACACGGGGGTGAGGACGGGCCGGCGGGTCGTCCCGACGTCGCGTCTCGGATCGCTGTTCGGCGGCGAGTACAGGCCGGACGGCCGGCGCGGGGAACGCCTCTCGTCCGGGTCGTCGAGGCGTCCCGCCGGTCGGGTTAGGTCACGGCCAGGTCACACAACCGCTGCCGGGTGACGACCGGGCGGACGGCGGGTGTGAGCGCTTGGCGGATGCAGCCCGGCAGGAGCGGACCGACCTGCGCGAATGCCGGGATCGCGCCGTCGCCGATCACCGAAAAGTGAACGATAAGTTGCCGGATCAAGTAACGGTTCGTGATATTTGAAGATCGCTCACGTCGTTCCCGGATTGATTAGCGGCGGCGTGCTCAGTCGCATTAAAAATGGGAACACCGGCGAACTGGACATTCTGCAATTCGCCCGGATCGGATCGCCGACAGAACCGCCTGACCAGGGTCTTGTGCCCGATCTGTGCTAAAGAGGGCGGACTGGCATCACCGTCGATCTGTGGATATGATACGCCGCAACGTGGCTACCAGTGCTGGAGCGTTTCGACTACTACGCTACTTAGGGGTATGCAAACGTGGCGACCATGGGATATGAGGGGGCCCTGTCGCTGTTGCAAGGGCTCCTTCGCCAATGCGACGGCTCAAGCGGTCGACTGGCGCTCGTCGAGGGGGGACTCGCCAGCGGTAAAACATATCTGCTCCATCAATTTTCGCGTTACGCGGTGGAGACGGGGGCGTTACTTCTCAGTGGTACGGCATCGCGGGCGGAGCAGTCGGTGCCGCTTGGAGTGGTCGATCAGTTGTTCCGCAGTGCCGACCTGGTGGACGCGCTGCCCGAACGGGCCGCCCGGCTCATCGGTTCGGCCGATGCGGCCGACCAGGACGGGGGATGGTCGGACCCGCTGGCGGAGCCGGATGCTCGATCGGGCTGGATGCGTGAGTTCTGCGGAGTGCTGCTGGGTCTGGCCCGGGAGCGCACCCTCGTGATCGTGATAGACGATCTGCAGTTCGCCGATTCGGCCTCGCTGCGGCTGTTGTTGTCTCTGCAGCGACGGATGGATGCGGCCCGAATGCTGCTCGTCCTGGGTAAATGGCACCGACGCCGGCCGACCCTGCCGCTTTTCTACACGGAACTGACCCGGCAGCCGCACGAGAGCATCAGGTTGTCGGCGTTGACGGTGCCGGACATCGCCGATCTGCTCACCGAGAAATGGGGAAAGACGGCGCCCGAGTCCGTGGCCCAGGAATACCGCGATCTGACAAACGGTAATCCGCTGTTGGTCCACGCGCTGCTCGACGACAATGCGTCGGACGCCGGGATCGGGGACGGGGCCACGCCCGTCGTCGGTGACGGATATGCCCACGCCGTGCTGGCCGGCCTGCACCGGTGGGACGGGCAGCTGCTGGACGTGGCCGCCGCGGCCGCGGTACTGAACGAGCGTTCGGATCCGGCCCTGATCGGCCGTCTTCTCGGAATGCGGAACGAAACCGCCGAGGAGATCGTCGGAATACTGACCGAGGCGGGCGTACTGCGGGACTGCCGCATGCGCCATCCGCTCGGCGCCACCACGGTGCTGGAGAGCATGACCCCGGCGGAACGGTCCGCCGTCCACGTCCGCGCCGCCGACCTGCTCCACCAGCAGGGCGCGCCGGCGGCCGAGGTCGGGCGGCACCTGCTCAACGCCGAGCAGGTGCCCGCCGACTGGGCGGTCGGGGTGCTGCGTACCGCGGCCGACCAGGCGCTGGCCGCGGACGACCCGGACCTGGCGGTGCGCTGCCTGGAGCTCGCGCTCTCCGGCTGCACCGACCGCAAGGAACGGATCGCCATCATGCACGCGCTCACCGGCGCGCTCTGGCGACGGAACCCGGCGGCCACGCTGGCGTACCTGCCCTGTCTGCAGGGCGCGGTGCAGGACGGGGAACTGCACGGGCCGGACGCGGCGGCGGTGATCCGCTACAGCCTGTGGAACGGCGACGAGGACGCGGCGGCCCGGGCCGCCACGGCGCTCGGCGCGTCCGCCGATCCGATCGACGCGCAGACGGCGGCCGAGCTGGCCGTCAGCTTCCACTGGTTCCTCGGTCCGGCCCGGGGGCGCCTGTCCGAGTTCGGGCCCACCGGCACCACCCACTCAAGGGACCTCTGGGCGGACGCGGCGCAGCGACTCACCTCGCTCTGGGGCCGGGGCGGCGGGGAGGCCGCCACCACCAGTGCCGAGCAGATCCTGCGCAGCTGCCAGATCGGTGAGACGCCGCTGGAGGTGGTGGCCGCGGCGGTGCTCGCGGTGCAGCGCGGCAACAAGCCGGAGCTGGCCCGCACCTGGTGTGATCGGCTGATGCGGCAGGCCGCGGAGCGCGGCGAGGTCACCTGGCAGGCGGTGCTCTCCTCGCTGGCCGGCAGCATCGCCTACCGGCGCGGCGACCTGGTCAACGCGATCCGGCACGCCGAGCAGGCGCTGGCCCTGCTGCCGGAGAAGGGCTGGGGCGTCCTGATCGGTCAGCCGCGCGCCACCCTGATCGTCGCGCGCACCGCCCGGGGCGAGCTCCGGGAGGCGGCCGAGGTGCTCCAGGCGCCGGTGCCCGACTCGATGTTCGGCACCGTCTTCAGCCTGCCGTACCTGCGGGCGCGAGGGCAGTTCCACCTGGCCACCGACCGGGTGCTGGCCGCCGGACGGGACTTCCAGCTGTGCGGCCGGCTGATGCGCGAATGGGACGTGGACGTGCCGGCGCTGATCCCGTGGCGCAGCGACCTGGCCGAGGTGAACCTCCGGCTGGGCCGCTCCGTCGAGGCCCGGGACCTGCTCACCCAGCAACTGGAGCGGGCGCGCGCGGCCGACGTCCGGGTGCGGGGCATCTCGCTGCGGGTGCTCGCCGCCGCCAGCGAGCCGGCGCAGCGTCCGACGCTGCTGCGGCAGAGCGTGGAGTGCCTCCAGGCGGCCGACGACCGGCTGGAGCTGTCCAAGGCGCTGACCGCGTTCAGCGTCGTCCGGCAGCAGCTCGGCGAGTTCGACCGGGCCCGGGTGCTGGCCCGGCGGGCCGCGCAGGTGGCCCAGGCGGGTACGACCGGGCCGGCCGCCCCCGCCGGCGGGGACCGACCGGTCGAGCCGCCCGCGCTGGTGGGCCGCTGGCACGACCGGGAGAAGGAGGGCCGGCACGTGCTCAGCGAGGCCGAGCGGCGGGTGGCGAAGCTGGCCGCGCTGGGGCACACCAACCGGGAGATCAGCCAGACGTTGTACATCACCGTCAGCACCGTCGAGCAGCACCTGACGCGGGTCTACCGCAAGCTAGGCATCACCCGGCGCACCGACCTGCCGGCCGAGCACGAGCTGCGCAAGCGGCTCTCGGAGTCCCGTGGCGAGGGGACCACCGGGCTGCTCCACGCCGGGCAGGACTGGGAGGAACTGGCCGGCTGAGGGACCGCGCCCGCCTGGAGCACCCGGGACCGTGCTTCGGGCGGGCGCCCCGCTGTCCGGACGCACGACGGCGTCCCGACCGAAGCGGCCGGGACGCCGTGTATGTCCACCGGGGTCCGCGGAAACCGTCGGCCGGAAGGCCGGCCGGCGGCCGCGCACGTCAGGGGGCGCTAGGGGTTTCCGCGGGTACGGGCCTGCACCAGCATTTGCCTCACACGGGCGTCACGGGTCAGTGGCCGACCCGGGCCTCGGTCACCTGGCCCGTGACGCCCAACGCGGTGAGGCTCGCCCAGATCGTGCCCGGGGTGGCGAAGTTCTCCAGGCTCAACAGGTCGTCGACGAACCGGACCTGGTACGTCGACTCCAGGTCGGAGATCAGCTCCACCGTGGCCATCGAGTCCAGGCCGAAGTCGCGCAGCGAGGTGTCCTCGGTGAGGGTGTCGGTCGGCGACAGGAAGGCCAGGTAACCCCGCAGGATCCCCTCGAACCGTTCGTCCAGCATGGGTCACTCCGAATCTGTCGGAACCGGTGTCGGCGGTGACCTCGATACAAGTACCTGCCCGTGCGGCCGACAACCCCTGCCGCCCCTTACTCTTGGAGCACCGGATGGTAGACGTGGACGGTCCCGCCCTGTCGGCGCGTTTCCTTCGCGGCCTGGCGGCCAACCCCACCGGCACGGCCCTGCGGGTCGGGTCCCGCGCCGTGAGCTACGAGGAACTGCACGAGCTGGCGCTGGCCCGGGCCGGGGCCCTGCGCACCGCCGGGGACCAGCCGCCGGAGGCGGTCGCGGTGCTCACCGGCAAGAGCGTCGAGGCGTACGCGGGGATCCTGGCCGTGCTGTACGCCGGCGCCACGGTCGTACCGTTGCACGCCGGCTTCCCGGTGTCGCGGACCCGGCGGATGCTGGAGGTCTCCGGCGCGACCGCCGTGGTGGCCGACGAGGCCGGCCTGGCCACCCTGGGTGAGCTGGCCGGCGCCGGGCTGGAGCTGCCGGTGCTCGCGCCCGGCCTGGACGCCGACGCGGTGCCCGGCGCGGCGCGGATCCCGCTGGGCGACCGGCCCCTGGACGCGCCGCTGCCGGTCACCGCGTCGCAGGTGGCCTACGTGCTGTTCACCTCCGGCTCCACCGGCCGGCCCAAGGGCGTGCCGATCACCTACGGCATGACCGACCACTACTTCCGGCTGGTCGACCGGGACTACGACTTCGACCCCACGGACGTCTTCTCGCAGACCTTCGACCTGAACTTCGACTGTGCGGCGTTCGACATGTTCTGCGCCTGGGGTGCCGGGGCGGCCGTGCAGCCGGTGCCCGCGCAGGCCTACCGGGACCTGCCCGGCTTCCTCGCCGAGCGCGCGGTGACCGTCTGGTTCTCCGCGCCGAGCGCGATCACCCTGATCCGCCGCCTGGGTGGCCTGCGCCCCGGCGGCATGCCAGGGTTGCGCTGGAGCCTGTTCGCGGGAGAGGCGCTGCGCGCGGCGGACGTGGCCGACTGGCACGCCGCCGCCGACCGGTCCACGGTGGCCAACATCTACGGCCCCACCGAGCTGACCCTCACCATCACCGGCCACCGCTGGTCGCCGGAGACCTCGCCGGGGCTCTGCGTCAACGGGCTGGTGCCGATCGGGCACCTGCACGAGGGGCACGAGGCCCTGCTGCGGACCCCCGACGGGGACCTGTCCGACCACGAGGGTGAGCTCTGCGTCACCGGCCCGCAGATGACCCCCGGCTACCTCGACCCGGCCGACGACGAGGGACGGTTCCTCGACCACGACGGGCGCCGCTGGTACCGCACCGGCGACCGGGTGCGCCGGCTGGCCAATGGGGAACTGATCTACCTGGGCCGGTGGGACGCGCAGGTGCAGGTCAACGGCTGGCGGATCGAGCTGGCCGAGATCGAGCACGCGCTCGCCGGGTGCCCCGGCGTACGGGACGCGGTGGCGGTCACCCGGACCGTCGACGGGCTGCTGGAGATCGTCGTCTACTACACCGGCGAGCCGGTGCCCGCCGCCCAGCTCGCCAAACAGCTCGCCGAGATCCTGCCGAAGGGGATGCTGCCCCGCCGGTACACCCACCTCGACGAGTTCCCGCTGAACTCCAACCGGAAGATCGACCGCGGCCGGCTGGCCCGGGCGGCGGCGAGCTGATCCACCGGCCCCGATCGGCACCGGTAGGGGCTGGTAGGGGATTCGGAAAGCACCGTCGGAACGTAATTCTGGCCGGGTGGCAGAAGAGGGTACGGAGAACCGGGGAACGCCCGCGTCGGTCGCCCGCCTGGCGGGCCTGCCGGGACCGGAGCAGACGCGCGTCCTTGTCGACCTGGTCCGCGCGCAGGCGTCGGCCGTGCTGCGGGAGATCGGCGCCGACGACGCGCCGGACACCGTCGACGCCGGCCGGCCGCTGCGCGAACAGGGCCTGGACTCGCTCGGACTGGTGCAGCTGCAACGGCAGCTCACCGCCGCCACCGGCCTGACCCTGGCACCCACCGTCGGCTTCGACCACCCAACCGCGATCGCCCTCGCCGACCACCTGCGCACCCTGCTGCTGGGCGAGGGGCCGGAGGCGTCCGAGCCGGCCCCGGCCCGTCCGCCGGCCGAGGAGGAGCCGATCGCCGTGGTCGGCATCGGCTGCCGCTACCCCGGCGGGGTGGACTCCCCGGACCAGCTCTGGGCGCTGGTCGCCGACGAGGGCACCGTGGTCACCGGATTCCCCACCGACCGGGGCTGGGACCTCGACGGGCTCTACCACCCCGACCCGGACCACCCCGGCACCACGTACGTGCGGCACGGCGGCTTCCTCGACGACGCCGCCGGCTTCGACGCCGAGTTCTTCGGCATCAGCCCCCGCGAGGCCAGTGCCATGGAACCGCAGCAGCGGCTGGTGCTGGAGACCGCCTGGGAGGCCCTGGAACGGGCCGGCATCGACCCGCAGTCGCTGCGCGGCAGCCGCTCCGGCGTCTTCATCGGCGCCGACCCGCAGGACTACGGCATGCGGCTGCACGAGGCCCCGGACGGCCTCGACGGCTACCTGATGACGGGCAACTCGCCCAGCGTCGTCTCCGGTCGGCTGGCGTACGTGCTGGGCACCGAGGGGCCCACGCTGACCGTCGACACCGCCTGCTCGGGCTCGCTGGTCGCGTTGCACCTGGCCGTCCGCTCGCTGCAACGCGGCGAGTGCACCCTGGCGCTGACCGGCGCGGCGTCGGTGCTGGTCAACCCCGGCGCGTTCACCTCGTTCAGCCGGCAGCGCGGGCTCTCCCCGGACGGCGTCTGCCGCCCGTTCGCCGCCGCCGCCGACGGCACCGCCTGGGCCGAGGGCGTCGGGCTCTTCGTCCTCGAACGACTCTCCGACGCCCGCCGCCACGGCCACCCCGTGCTCGGCGTCATCCGGGGCACCGCGATCAACTCCGACGGCGCCAGCAACGGCCTGACCGCCCCGAACGGCCGGGCCCAGCAGCGGGTCATCCGGCAGGCGCTGGCCGACGCCGGGCTCACCCCCGCCGAGGTGGACACGGTGGAGGCGCACGGCACCGCCACCACCCTCGGCGACCCGATCGAGGCGCAGGCGCTGATCGCCACGTACGGGCGGGCGCACCGGGCCGACGCCCCGCTCTGGCTCGGCTCGATCAAGTCCAACCTCGGCCACGCCCAGGCCGCCGCCGGGGCCGCCGGGCTGATCAAGGTGCTGATGGCGATGCGGCACGGCACCCTGCCCCGCACCCTCGGCGTGGACGCACCGACCCCGCACGTCGACTGGTCCGCCGGCACCGTGCGACTGCTCACCGAGGCCCGGCCCTGGCCCGCCGACGGCGCCCCGCGCCGCGCCGGCATCTCGTCGTTCGGGGTCAGCGGCACCAACGCGCACGTCATCGTCGAGGAGCCGCCGCCGGCCGTGCCGGCACCGGCGCCGCACCCGGGGCCGCCCGTCGCCGCCGCGCTGCGCCCGGTCGTCGTCTCGGCCCGGACCGCGCCGGCGCTGCCCGCCCAGGCGGCCCGGCTGCTCGACGCCACCGACCCCGCCGGCCCGCCGCCGGCCCTGGTCGACCTGGGCTGGTCGCTGGCCACCGGCCGCGCGGCCCTCACCCACCGCGCCGTGCTGCTGGCCCGCGACACCGACGAGGTACGCGCCGGACTGCGCGCCCTCGCCGCCGGTGACCCGGCCCCCGGGCTGATCCGGGGCACCGCCACCGGCGGCCGGCTGGCCCTGCTCTTCACCGGCCAGGGCAGCCAGCGCCTCGGCACCGGCCGCCGGCTGCACGCCGCGTACCCGGTCTTCGCCGACGCGCTGGAGGAGGCGATCGGCCACCTCGACCTGCAACTGGACCACTCGCTGTGGGACGTGCTCTTCGCCGCCGAGGGCACCGACGAAGCGGCGCTGCTCGACCAGACCGGGTACGCCCAGCCGGCGCTCTTCGCCGTCGAGACCGCGCTCTACCGACTCGTCGAGTCGTGGGGTCTGCGGCCGGACTTCGTCGCCGGACACTCCATCGGCGAACTGGCCGCCGCCCACGCGGCCGGGGTCTTCTCGCTGCCCGACGCCGCCATGCTGGTCGCCGCCCGGGGCCGGCTCATGCAGGAGCTGGAGTCGGCCGGCGCGATGGTCGCGGTGGCCGCCGCCGAGGACGAGGTCCGCGAGCTGCTGGTCGACGGGGTCGACCTCGCCGCCGTCAACGGCCCGGCCGCCGTGGTGATCTCCGGCGTCGAGGACGAGACGCTGCGGATCGCCGCCGAACTCGCCGGCCGTGGCCGGCGCACCAAGCGGCTGCGGGTCAGCCACGCCTTCCACTCGCCGCTGATGGAGCCGATGCTCGACGAGTTCCGCCGGGTCGCCGAGCTGGTCGCGTACGAGCAGCCGCGCGTCCCGGTGGTCTCCAACGTCACCGGCGCGCTCGCCGGCGCCGACCTGTGCACCCCCGACTACTGGGTGCGGCACGTGCGGCAGCCGGTCCGGTTCGCCGACGGGATCGCCTTCCTCGACTCCGCCGGCGTCGACACGTACCTCGAACTCGGGCCCGACGCGGTGCTCACCGCGATGGCGCAGGAGTGCGTCGCGCCCGACGGTGACCGCGCGTTCGTCGCCGCCCTGCGCCGCGACCACGACGAGGAGCGGGAGGTGCTGGCCGCGGTCGCGGCGGCACACGTCCGGGGCGCCGACGTCGACTGGTCGGCCTGCTACGCCGGCAGCGGCGCCCGCCGCGTCGAGCTGCCCACCTACGCCTTCCAGCACCGGCACTACTGGCTGACCTCCCCGCCCGCCACCGGCGACGCGTCCGGGATCGGGCAGCTCGCCGCCGACCACCCGCTGCTCGGCGCGCTGCTGCACCTGGCCACCGAGGACGGCACGGTGCTCACCGGCCGGCTGTCCCGCCGCTCCCACCCGTGGCTGGCCGACCACGTCATCGGCGGGGTCAACCTGGTGCCCGGCACCGCGCTGGTCGAACTGGCCGCGTACGCCGGCGACCAGGTCGGCTGCGCTTTGGTCGAGGAGCTGACCCTGGAGGCGCCGCTGGTCCTGCCGGAGGACACCGGGGTCGCGCTCCAGGTCGTGGTCACCCCGCCCGACACCGACGGGCGGCGGACCGTGGAGTTCCACTCCCGCCGCGAGGACGCCCCGGCCGGCGGCGACTGGACCCGGCACGCCAGCGGGGTGCTCGCCCCGGCCGGCGCCGTACCGACCCGCGACGACGACCTGACCCGGTGGCCGCCGCGCGACGCGGAAGCCGTCGACGTCACCGACTTCTACCCGGGCCTGGTCGAGCAGGGCTACGGCTACGGGCCGGCCTTCCACGGCCTGCGCGCGGTCTGGCGGCGCGACGGCGAGGTCTTCGCCGAGGTGGCGCTGCCCGAGTCCAGCACCGACGGCGGCGCGTACGGGCTGCACCCCGCGCTGCTCGACGCCGCGCTGCACGCGCTGGACCTGGCGCTGCCGCAGCCCGCCACCGGGGTCACCCTGCCGTTCACCTGGTACGACCTCACCCTGCACGCCTCCGGCGCCACCGCCGTGCGGGTGCGGCTCACCGCGACCGGGCCGGACACCGTCCGGGTCGCGCTGGCCGACGGCTCCGGCGCGCCGGTCGCCACCGTCGGCGCGCTGCTGGTCCGCACCGTCGACGCCGAACAGCTCGGCGCCGGCACCGGCGGCGGGGACCTGCTCCGCCTCGAGTGGACCGAGCAACCGCTGCCCGCGTCGGCCGAGGCGTCCGTCGCCGTCGTCGGCCCGGACCCGTTCGGGCTGGCCGGCGCGCTCGGCGTACCGGTGCTGACCGGTCCGGAGGCCGTCGAGGCCGCGCCGGACCTGCTGGTCGCGACGTTCGACGCCGGGGCCGGCGAGACCCTGGCCGGCGTACGGGCCGCCGCGCACCGGGCGCTGCGGCTGGCCCAGGACGTGCTCGCCGACGACCGGCTCGCCGACACCCGGCTGGTCGTGGTGACCCGGCACGCCGTGGCGGCGCTGCCGGGGGACCGGATCGCGCTGACCACCGCGCCGCTGTGGGGCCTGCTGCGCGCGGCCCAGGCCGAGAACCCGGGCCGGCTGCTCCTGCTCGACCTCGACGCCGCCACCCCGGCCACCGCCCTGCCCGGCGCCGCCGTCGCCGGTGAACCGGAGGTGGCGCTGCGCGAGGGCCGGCTGCTCGCCCCCCGCCTGGTGCCCGTCCGCCGCCCGCGCGCCGCCGCCCCCGCCGCCTGGGACGGCACGGTCCTGGTCACCGGCGGGACCGGTGGACTCGGTGCGGTGCTGGCCCGGCACCTGGTCACCACCCACGGGGTGCGGCACCTGCTGCTGGCCAGCCGGCGCGGACCGGACGCCCCGGGCGCCACCGCGCTGCGGGACGAACTGACCGCCCTCGGCGCCCAGGTCACCCTCGCCGGCTGCGACGTCGGCGACCGCGACGCCCTCGCCGCGCTGCTCGCCACGGTCCCCGCCGACCAGCCGCTCACCGGCGTCGTGCACGCCGCCGGCATCGTCGACGACGGCACGTTCGACGGCCTCACCCCGCAGCGGCTGGACGCGGTGCTGCGCCCCAAGGCCGACGCCGCCTGGCACCTGCACGAGCTGACCCGCGCCGCCGACCTGCGCGCATTCGTGCTCTACTCCTCGGCCGCCGGCTTCCTCGACGGCTCCGGGCAGGCCAACTACGCGGCGGCCAACACCTTCCTGGACGCCCTCGCCGCGCACCGCCGCGCCGCCGGGCTGCCCGCCACCAGCCTCGGCTGGGGGCTGTGGCCCCGGGACATCGGCATGGGCGCCGGGGTGGACGACGTCGCCGCGCACCGGGTGAGCCGCCTCGGGCTGCGGGAACTCACCGTCGCGCAGAACCTCGCCCTCTTCGACGCCGCGCTCGGCGTGGACGAGGCGTTCCTGGCGCCGCTCCACTTCGACCTGGCGGATCTGCAGCAGCGGGCCGCCGAGCTGCCGCCGTTGCTGCGCCGGCTGGTCCGCGCGCCCCGGCGGCCCGCCGCCCGGGCCGTCGCCGGTGCCGTCCCGGTCGAGCTCTCCCTGGCGCGTCAGATCGCCGAGCTGACCGAGGCGGAGCGTACGTCGGTCCTGCTGGACCTGGTCCGTACCCAGGTGGCCGCCGTGCTCGGGCACAGCGGCGCCGACGCCATCGCGCCCCGGCAGGCGTTCAACGAGATCGGCTTCGACTCGCTGGCCGCGGTGGAGCTGCGCAACCGGCTCAACGCGGCCACCGGTCTGCGGCTGACCGCCACCCTCGTCTTCGACTACCCGAACCCCCGCGCGCTGGCCGGGCACCTGGTCGAGAAGCTGCTCGACCTGCGCCCGGCGGCCGAGCCGGTGCGGACCGCGGTGCGCGCCGTCCCCGACGAGCCGATCGCCATCATCGGCATGAGCTGCCGCTACCCGGGCGGGGTCAGCTCGCCGGAGGAGCTGTGGCGGCTGGTCGCCGAGGGTGTGGACGCCATCGGCGAGTTCCCCGTCGACCGGGGCTGGGACGTCGACGAACTGTACGACCCGGAGCCGGGCCGGTCGGGGCGTACCTCGACGAAGGAGGGCGGCTTCCTCTACGACGCCGCCCAGTTCGACCCCGACTTCTTCGGGATCAGCCCCCGCGAGGCCAGCGCCATGGACCCGCAGCAGCGGCTGATGCTGGAGGCGTCCTGGGAGGCGTTCGAGCGGGCCGGCATCGACCCGCACTCGGTGGCCGGCTCGCGTACCGGCGTGTTCGCCGGGGTGATGTACCACGACTGGGCGACCCGTCCCGGCGAGATGCCGGAGGAGGCGCTGGGCTACCTGGGCAACGGGGGCCACACCAGCGTGGTCTCCGGGCGGGTCGCGTACGTGCTCGGGCTGGAGGGGCCGGCGGTGACCGTGGACACCGCCTGCTCGTCGTCGCTGGTGGCCCTGCACTGGGCGATCCAGGCGCTGCGCACGGGGGAGTGCGAGCTGGCCCTGGCCGGCGGCGTGACGGTGATGTCCACCCCGGACACCTTCATCGACATGAACCGGCAGGGCGGTCTCTCCTCCGACGGGCGGTGCCGGTCGTTCGCCGCGTCGGCCGACGGCACCGGTTGGGGTGAGGGGGTCGGCGTCCTGCTGGTCGAGCGGCTCTCCGACGCCCGCCGCAACGGTCACCCGGTCCTGGCGGTGGTGCGGGGTTCGGCGGTCAACCAGGACGGCGCGTCGAACGGCATGACCGCGCCGAACGGCCCGTCGCAGCAGCGGGTGATCCGGGCCGCGCTCGCCTCGGCGGGTGTCAGCGCCGCCGAGGTCGACGCGGTGGAGGCGCACGGCACGGGTACGACCCTGGGCGACCCGATCGAGGCGCAGGCGCTGCTCGCCACGTACGGCCAGGAGCGCCCGGCGGAGCGCCCGCTCTGGCTCGGTTCCATCAAGTCCAACCTCGGGCACACCCAGGCCGCCGCGGGGGTCGCCGGGATCATCAAGATGGTCCACGCGATCCGCCACGGCGTCCTGCCGCCCACCCTGCACGTGGACGCGCCGTCGCCGCAGGTGGACTGGTCCGCCGGTGCGGTGGAGCTGTTGACCGAGGCGCGCCGGTGGCCGGTGAACGGGCATCCGCGCCGGGCTGCGGTGTCGTCGTTCGGCATCAGCGGCACCAACGCGCACGTCATCATCGAGCAGGCCCCGGACGAATTCCCGGCGGTCGTACCTGCCGGCGACGCCCCCGGCCCGGTCGGATCCGCCGGCCCCCCGGTGGCGGTGCCGTGGCTCCTCTCCGCCCGGTCCGAGGCGGCGGTGCGGAGCCTGGCGGGTCGGCTGGCGGAGTTCGCCTGGTCGATGGACCCGGCGGAGGTGGCACCCGCGGCCCGGACCCTGGCGACCGGTCGGGCGCTCTTCGACCACCGGGCGGTGGTGCTCGGCGCGACCCCGGCGGAGCTGTCGCCGGCCCTCGCCGCGCTCGCCGACGACGAGTCCGGGCCGGGGGTGGTGTCCGGGGTGGCCCGGGCCGGTCGGCTGGCGGTGCTGTTCACCGGTCAGGGCGCGCAGCGCCTGGGCATGGGTCGTGAGCTGCACGCGGTGTTCCCGGTGTTCGCCGCTGCGTTCGACGCGGTGGTGGCGGAGTTGGACGCGCACCTGGATCGGCCGTTGCGTGACGTGGTCTGGGGTGATGATGAGGAGCTGATCCGGCGGACGGGTTATGCGCAGGCCGGTCTGTTCGCGGTCGAGGTCGCCCTGTTCCGGCTGGTGGAGTCGTGGGGTGTGCGGCCGGATTTCGTGGCCGGGCATTCGATTGGTGAGCTTGCTGCCGCGCATGTGGCCGGGGTGTTGTCGTTGGCGGACGCGGCGCGTCTGGTGGCGGCTCGTGGGCGGTTGATGCAGGCGTTGCCGGCTGGTGGGGCGATGGTGGCGGTGCAGGCGTCGGAGGAGGAGGTGCGGGCGGCGCTGGCGGATCCGGGTGCCTCTTTCGTGTCCTACCGACCTGATGACGTAAACGATTCAGCCTCCATCGGCAACGGCCCGGCGGCAGGTGCTGGGGTGGACATCGCGGCGGTCAACGGTCCCCGGTCGGTGGTCATCTCCGGCCCCGAGGTCGCCGTGCTGCACGTGGCCGAGCACTTCACCAAGCTTGGGCGGAAGACCGCCCGCCTGCGGGTGAGTCACGCCTTCCACAGTGGGCTGATGGACCCGATGCTCGACGAGTTCCGGGCCGTCGCCGCGAGCCTGACCTACGCCGAGCCGCAGCTCCCGCTGGTCTCGAACCTGACCGGCGCCCTGGCCACCTCCGAGCTGACCGACCCCGGCTACTGGGTCCGGCACGTGCGCGAGGCGGTCCGCTTCGCCGACGGCATCACCGCCCTGCACCAGGCGGGAGTCACGGCGTTCCTGGAACTCGGCCCGGACGCCGCGCTCACCCCGATGATCGAGGGCATCCTCAGCGACGAGGTCACCGTCGTGCCGTCCCTGCGGCGCGGGCACGACGAACAGCGGCAGGCCCTGACCGCCCTGGCCAGGCTGCACGTCACCGGCACCACCGTCGACTGGACCGCGCTGCTCCCGCAGACCGGTCGCACGGTCGACCTGCCCACCTACCCGTTCCAGCGGCGGCGGTACTGGCTGAACCCGCTGCCGCCCGTCGGCGACGTCGGCTCGGTCGGGCTCGACCCGGTCGGGCACCCGCTGCTCGGCGCCGCCGTGCCGGCCGCCGACACCGATCGGGTGGTGCTCACCGGGCGGCTCGCCGTCGACCGGCAGCGCTGGCTGGCCGACCACGAGATCCTCGGTGCGGTGCTGCTGCCCGGCACCGGCTTCGTCGAACTCGCCGTCCGCGCCGGTGACCACGTCGGCTGCGGCCGGGTCGAGGAGCTGACCCACCGGGCGCCGATGATCCTGCCCGGCCGGGGCGCGGTGGCCGTCCAGGTGATCGTCGGGTCGCCCGACGACAACGGCGTACGCCAGATCGGGATCCACTCCCGACCCGAGGGCGGGGACGGGGGGTGGACCCTGCACGCCACCGGCGCGATCGCGCCGACCGCCGCCCCGGCCACCTGGGACCTCACCCAGTGGCCGCCGCCGGGTGCGACCGCGCTGCCGGTGGAGAGCTTCTACCCGGGGCTGCGCGCCCGCGGCTACGGCTACGGCCCGACGTTCCAGGGCCTGCGGGCCGCCTGGCGGCGCGGCGAGGACGTCTTCGCCGAGGTCGCGCTCCCCGAGGGCGAGGACGCCGAGCGGTACGGCCTGCACCCGGCCCTGCTCGACGCCGCCATGCACGCCGACCAGCTCGGCGAGGACGGTCCGCTGGACGGCGAGACGCTGCTGCCGTTCTCCTGGTCCGGGGTCACCCTGCACGCCGCCGGGGCCCGCGCGCTGCGCGTACACCTGGAACGGCTGCGCGGCGACGAGGAGTGCCGGATCCGGGTGGCCGACCCCGACGGGCGCCCCGTCGCCACCGTCGAGTCGCTGCTGGTCCGGCCGGTCTCCGCCGGGCAGCTCGCGCGGGACGACCGCGCCGGCGCGCTGCTGCGCCTGGAGTGGACCCCGGCGCCGGTGCCGCCGGCGACCAGCCGGGCCGTCGTGCTCGGCGACCTGCCGGGGACCGGACTGCCCGCGTACCCGGATCTGGCCGCGCTCGGCGCGGCGCTCGACGCGGGGGAGACCGGCACCCCGGACCTGGTCCTGCTCGCCGCCCCCACCCGCGGGGGCGACCCGGCCGAGGCGGCCCGCGCCGTCACCCGCGACACGCTGCGCACGGTGCGGTCCTGGCTGGCCGACGGGCGGCTCGACGGGGCGCGGCTGACCGTCGTCACCCGGCAGGCCGTCGCCACCGCGACCGGCGACGACGTCGACCTGGCCCAGGCCCCCGTCTGGGGGTTGCTGCGGGCGGCGGCCGGCGAACAGCCGGGCCGGTTCGGCCTGCTCGACACCGATGGCAGCGCCGACTCCGCGCGGCTGCTCGCCGCCGTCGCCGCCGCCGAACCCGAGGCGGCGGTCCGCGCCGGCCGGGTGAGCGTGCCCCGGTTGGCCCGGCTGCGCCCCGCCGACGGCGCGCCCGGCTGGAACCCGGACGGCACCGTTCTGGTCACCGGCGGCACCGGCGGGCTCGGTGCGCTGATCGCCCGGCACCTGGTGACCACCCACGGGGTACGCCGGATCGTGCTCACCAGCCGACGCGGCACCGACGCGCCCGGCGCGGCGGCGCTCCGCGACGAGCTGCGCGCGCTCGGCGCGACCGAGGTCACCGTCGCCGCCTGCGACGTCACCGACCGCGCCGCCGTCGCCGCCGTGCTCGCCGCCGTCCCCGCCGAGCACCCGCTCACCGCCGTGGTGCACGCCGCCGGCGTACCCGGCGCCGGCCTGGTCGCCGACCTCGACCCGGACGGGCTCGACCCGGTGCTGGCGCCCAAGGTGGACGGCGCCTGGCACCTGCACGAGCTGACCCGGGACCTGCCGCTCGACGCGTTCGTGCTGCTCTCCTCCGCCGGTGGCCTGGTGCTGGCCGCCGGGCAGGGGCACTACGCCGCCGCGAACGTCTTCCTGGACGCCCTCGCCGCCCACCGGGCCGCCGCCGGCCTGCCCGCCACCGCGGTCGCCTTCGGCCTCTGGGACCTCGGCAACGCCTCGGCCGACGACGTCGCCCTGGTGCGCCGGCTCGGCCTGCCGGCGCTCGGCGTCGACGACGGCCTCGCCCTGCTGGACGCCGCCGTGGCGACCGGCGAACCGCTGGTCGTGCCGCTGCGCGTCGACCCGGCCGCCGTCCGGGCCCGCGGCGACGTGCCGACCCTGCTGCGGGGCCTGGTCACCGCCCCCACCCGGCGCGCCGCCGCCGGTACGACCAGCGGCGGCGGCACGGCCAGCGGCCTGGCCCAACGGCTCGCCGGTGTCACCGAGGCGGAACGGCACCGCGTCCTGGTCGAACTCGTTCGCGCCCGGGTGGCGGCGGTGCTCGGGCACTCCGGCGTCGAGGCGGTCGCCCCCGATCGGGCGTTCAAGGACCTCGGCTTCGACTCGCTCGCCGCCGTCGAGCTGCGCAACGCCCTCAACGAGGCGACCGGTCTGCGGCTGCCCGCCACCCTGGTCTTCGACCACCCGACCGCCGAGGCCGCCGCGCGCTTCCTCGCCGACCGGCTGGTCGGGGCCGCCCCCGCCGCCGCACCGGTGCTCGCCCCGACCGCCCCGGCCGCGCCCGACGACGACCCGATCGCCATCGTCGCGATCCACTGCCGCTACCCCGGCGAGGTGCGCTCCGCCGACGACCTGTGGCGGTTGCTGGTGGAGGAGCGCGACGCGATCTCCGAGTTCCCGGTCGACCGGGGCTGGGACGTCGAGGCGGTCTACGACCCGCAGCCCGGCGTGGCCGGGAAGACGTACGTCAAGACCGGCGGGTTCCTGCACGACGCCGCCGAGTTCGACCCGGAGTTCTTCGGCATCATGCCGCGTGAGGCGCTCGCCATGGACCCGCAGCAGCGGCTGCTGCTCCAGGGCGCCTGGGAGGCGTTCGAGCGGGCCGGCATCGACCCCGCCTCGATGCGGGGCAGCCGCACCGGCGTCTACGTCGGCGTCATGTACACCGAGTACGGCAGCCGGGTGCAGCAGCACGTGCCCGAGGAGATCGCGGCGTACCTCAGCGGCGGCAGCGGCGCCAGCATCGCCTCCGGGCGGGTGGCGTACGCGCTGGGGCTGGAGGGGCCGGCGGTCACCATCGACACGGCCTGCTCCTCGTCGCTGGTCGCGCTGCACATCGCCTGCCAGGCGCTGCGCCAGGGCGAGGTGGAGATGGCGCTGGCCGGCGGCGTGACGGTGCTACCGACACCGGACGTCTTCGTCGACTTCAGCCGGCAGCGGGGCCTCGCCCCGGACGGCCGGTGCAAGGCGTACGCGAACGGCGCCGACGGCACCGGTTGGTCCGAGGGGATCGGACTGCTGCTGGTGGAACGCCTCTCCGACGCCCGGCGCAAGGGCCACCCCGTGCTGGCCGTGGTGCGCGGATCGGCGATCAACCAGGACGGCGCGTCCAACGGGCTGACCGCCCCGAACGGCCCCTCCCAGCAGCGGGTCATCGAGGCCGCCCTGGCCGCCGCCGCGCTCGCCCCGGCCGAGGTGGACCTGGTCGAGGGGCACGGCACCGGCACCGCGCTCGGCGACCCGATCGAGGCGCAGGCCCTGCTCGCCACGTACGGCCGGGACCGGGACCGTCCGCTGTGGCTCGGGTCGGTCAAGTCCAACCTCGGGCACACCCAGGCCGCCGCCGGCGTGGCCGGGGTGATCAAGGCGGTGCAGGCGATGCGGCACGGGCTGATGCCGGCGACGCTGCACGTCGACGCCCCCTCCGACGAGGTGGACTGGTCCTCCGGTGCGGTGGAGCTGCTGACCCGGCCGCGGGAGTGGCCGGCGCAGGGACGCCCCCGCCGGGCGGCGGTCTCGTCGTTCGGGCTCAGTGGCACCAACGCTCACATGATCATCGAGGAGGCGCCGGCGGACCTCGCCGGTCCGGACCGGCCCGCCGGCCCGCCGGCCGGTGACGCCCAGCCGGCGACGGTGCGGCCGTGGCTGCTGTCCGGGCGTACCGACCGGGCGCTGCGGGCCCAGGCGGAGCGGCTGGCCGCCCACCTCGACGGCCGGGACGACCTGGCCGACCGGGATGTCGCCTGGTCCCTGGCCACCGGCCGGGCCGCCCTGGAGCACCGGGCCGTGGTGCTCGGCGCGGACCGGGACGAACTGACCGCCCGCCTGGCCGCCCTGGCGGCCGGGGAGGTCGCCACCGGCGTGGTCACCGGCCTCGCGCGCTCCGGCGGCCGGACGGCGGTCGTCTTCACCGGTCAGGGCGCGCAGCGCCTGGGTATGGGTCGCTCGCTGCACGGGGTGTTCCCGGCGTTCGCGGCTGCCTTCGACGCGGTGGTGGCGGAGTTGGATCAGCATCTGGATCGGCCGTTGCGTGAGGTGGTCTGGGGTGATGACGAGGAGCTGATCCGGCGGACGGGCTATGCGCAGGCCGGTCTGTTCGCGGTCGAGGTCGCCCTGTTCCGGCTGGTGGAGTCGTGGGGTGTGCGGGCCGATTTCGTGGCCGGGCACTCGATCGGTGAGTTGGCCGCGGCGCATGTGGCCGGGGTGTTGTCGTTGGCGGATGCGGCTCGGTTGGTGGCGGCGCGGGGTCGGTTGATGCAGGCGTTGCCGGCTGGTGGGGCGATGGTGGCGGTGCGGGCGTCGGAGGAGGAGGTGCGGGCGGCACTGGCGGGTCCGGGTGTGGTGGTCGGATCCTTTGGAGCTGATGTCGTAAACGACTCAGACTCCAACGGCAACGGCAGTGGCTCTGATTCGGTCGCGGCCAACGGCAACGGGACCAGCACCAGCACCAGCACCAGCACCGGCACTCGTCCGGTCGCCGTCACCGGCATCGAGGACGGCGTCGGCCAGGACGCGGCCATCGGCACGGGCACGGGTCATGGTGGCGGTCTCGCGGCAGTTGGCAGTGTGGACGTCGCCGCCGTCAACGGCCCCCGGTCGGTGGTGATTTCCGGCCCGGAGGCCGCCGTGCTCGCGGTCGCCGAGCACTTCACCAACCTTGGCCGCAAGACGACTCGCCTGCGGGTCAGCCACGCCTTCCACAGCGGGCTGATGGACCCGATGCTCGACGACTTCCGTGCTGTGGCGGCAGAGCTGACCTACACCGAGCCGCAACTCCCGGTCGTGTCCAACCTGACCGGCGCTCTCGCCAGCAGCGAGCTGACCGACCCCGACTACTGGGTCCGGCACGTCCGCGAGGCGGTCCGCTTCGCCGACGGCATCACCGCCCTGCACCAGGCGGGAGCGACCACGTTCCTCGAACTCGGCCCGGACGCCGCGCTCACCCCGATGATCGAGGGCGTCGTGACCGACACCGTCGTCGCGCCGGCCCAGCGCCGGGACCGGCCCGAGGTGACCCAGCTGCTCGACGCCCTGGCCCGGCTGCACGTCACCGGCACCCCGGTCCGCTGGACGGAGGTCCTCGACGGCGGCACCCGGGTCGACCTGCCCACGTACCCGTTCGAGCGGCGGCACCTGTGGTTGAACGCCCCGAAGACCCGGGCGGGCGACGCCGCCGGGCACGGCCAGCGCGACGCCGACCACCCGCTGCTCAGCGCCGTCATGGTGGCGCCGCAGGGCGGCGGCGTGGTCCTCACCGGCCGGCTCGCCCTCGACACCCACGCCTGGCTGGCCGACCACAACGTGATGGGCATGGGGCTGCTTCCCGGCACCGGCTTCGTCGAGCTGGCCCTGCGGGCCGCCGAGGAGGTCGGCTGCGACGTGGTCGAGGAACTGATCATCGAGCAGCTGATGCCGCTGCCCGACCACGGCGGCGCGGCCGTCCAGGTGGTGGTGGGGGAGCCGGACGCCGGCAACCGGCGGAGCATCGCCATCTGGTCCCGGTTCGACGACGCCCCGCCGGAGGTGGGCTGGACCCGGCACGTCACCGGCTGGCTCGCCACCGAGAACGCGCCGCCGGTCAACCCGGAGGAGTTCGGCGTCGGCGTGGGTCAGTGGCCGCCGGCCGACGCCCAGCCGGTCGACATCAGCGGCGTCTACGACTACCTCACCGCGCAGGGCTACCACTTCGGGCCGATGTTCCGCGGGCTGCGTGCCGTCTGGCTGCGCGGCCGGGACCTCTTCGTCGAGGTGGCGCTCCCCGACGGGGCCCGGCAGGACGCGGCCGCGTACCGGCTGCATCCGTCGTTGCTCGACGCCGCGCTCAGCGCCACCGACTTCCTCGGTGGGCGCAAGCCGCAGGACATCGGCGCCGGCCAGCTGCCGTTCTCCTGGACCGGGGTACGGCTGCACTCCGGCGGCCGCAGCCGCCTGCGGGTACGGATCAACTGGACCAACTCCGACGAGAGCGCCGGCTCCGAGGCGGTCCGCCTGGACCTGGCCGACACCACCGGCACCCCGGTCGCCACCGTCGAGTCGCTGGTGGTCCGGCCGGTCACCGCGGACCGGCTGGTGGCCGCCGGAGCGGCGATGACCGGCACCCGCCACCTCGACTCGGTGTTCCGGGTCGACTGGCCCCAACTGCCGCTGGGCGAGGCCGCCGAGGCCGTACCCGGGCGGTGGGCGGTGCTCGGCGGCGAGGTCGACCTCGGCCGCGCGGACGTGCCCGCGTACCCGGACCTGGCGGCGCTGGCCGCGGCGGCCGCGACGGGCGGCGTACCCGATGTGGTGTTCCTGCCGGTCGAGCCGGCGGACGGCGAGGTGCCCGAGGCGGTCCGCGACGGCCTGGCCGGGGTGCTGGAGACCACCCGGGCCTGGCTCGCCGACGAGCGGTTCGCCGCCACCCGGCTGGTGGTGCTGACCTGGTTCGCGGCCGACGACGACAGCGGGCACCTCGACCTGACCGTCGCCCCCGTCTGGGGCCTGCTCCGCGCCGCGCAGGCCGAGAACCCGGACCGGCTGATGCTGGTCGACCTCGACTCCGACGAGGCCAGCCTGCGGATGCTGCCGGCCGTGGTCACGCTGCCCGAGCCGGAGGTCGCCGTACGCGGCAACCAGGTGAAGGTGCCCCGGCTGGCTCCCGTCCCGGTGCCGACCGAGCTGCCCCCGTCGCCCTGGCGGCCCGACGGCACGGTGCTGGTCACCGGCGGCACCACCGGCCTCGGCGCCCTGGTCGCCCGGCACCTGGTCGGCACGCACGGCGTGCGGCACCTGGCGCTGGTCAGCCGGCGCGGCCCGGACACCCCGGGCGCGGCGCGGCTGCGCGACGAGCTGGCCGCGCTCGGCGCCGAGGTGACCGTCGCCGCCTGCGACGTCACCGACCCGAAGGCCCTGGCGGCGCTGGTCGACGGGCTGCCGCAGCCGCTGACGGCCGTGGTGCACGCCGCCGCCGTGCTCGACGACGCGCTGTTCACCTCGCTCACCCCGGACCGGCTCACCGCGGTGCTGGCGCCCAAGGTGGACGCCGCCTGGGCGTTGCACGAGCTGACCGAGGAGCGGGAACTGACCGCGTTCGTCCTGTTCTCCTCGGTGGCCGGCCTGCTCGACCCGGCCGGGCAGGGCAACTACGCGGCGGCGAACAGCTTCCTCGACGCGCTGGCCCGGCACCGCCGCTCGATGGGGCTGCCCGCCACCTCGCTGGTCTGGAACCTGTGGGGCGAGGGCGCCGGCCTGGCCGGCGGCACGGACCCCGGGGTGACCCGGCGGCTCGCCGCGATGGGCATGCCGGCGCTGTCACCGGCCGACGGCCTCGCCCTGTTCGACCAGACGCTGCGGGTCGACGAGCCGGTGCTGGTGCCGCTGCGCCCCGACCCGACCGGCACCGAGATCCCGGCCAAGCTGCGCGACGTCGCCCGCGCCGCCGCCGGTCGCCGGCCCGCCCCGGCGGCCACCCCGGCCGCCACCGCCGAGGCGCCGGCGGCCCCGGTGGACGAGGGCAGCCTCGTCCAGCGCCTCGCCGCGCTGCCCGAGGAGGGCCGGCAGCGGATGCTGCTGGACCTGGTCCGCGGCCACGTCGCCGCCGTCCGGCACGCCGAACCGGGCGAGATCGACGTCCACCGGGGCTTCACCGAGCTCGGTCTGGACTCGCTGGCCGCCATCGAGCTGCGCAACAGACTCAGCGCGGCGACCGGGCTGCGGCTCGCCGCCACGCTGATGTTCGACCACCCGACCCCGGCCGAGGTGGCGCGGCTGCTGCGCGAGGAACTCGCCGAGGAGGTGCCGGTCGGGCCGTCCGCCGACGCGCCCGCCGGGCCGGCGGACGCCGAGGACGAGGACGACGTACGCCGACGGCTGGCCACCATCGGACTGGACGCGCTGCGCGAGGCGGGCCTGCTCGACGCCCTGCTGCGGCTCACCGCGCCGGGCGTCGAACCCCCGCCCAGCGCGGCGCCCGCCGCCGCCGACCGCAGCGAGGAGATCCGGAACATGGCGGTGGACGACCTGGTCCGCGCCGCCCTCGGCGGTGCCGACCCGAACGGAGCGCACCGGTGAGCGGCGTGGACACCGACCAGATCGTCGCGGCGCTGCGGACCTCGCTGCTGGAGAACGACCGGCTCCGGCAGGAGAACGCCCGGCTCGCCCAGGCCGCCGACGAACCGATCGCCGTCGTCGGGATGGCCTGCCGGCTGCCCGGCGGCGTGGACTCCCCGGAGAGCTACTGGGAGCTGCTGGCCCAGGGCCGGGACGCGGTCACCCCGTTCCCCACCGACCGCGGCTGGGACACCGACGCCCTGTACGACCCGGAGCCCGGCCGCCCCGGCCGGACCGTCACCCGGGAGGGCGCGTTCCTGCACGACGCCGCCGACTTCGACGCCGACCTGTTCGGCATCTCCCCCCGGGAGGCCCGCGACATCGACCCGCAGCAGCGGGTGATCCTGGAGACGGCCTGGGAGGCCCTGGAGCACGCGCGCATCGACCCGCTCTCGCTCAAGGAGAGCCGCACCGGCGTGTACTGCGGGGTGATGTACCACGACTACGACGGCGCGGACGGCGGCGGCAGCATCACCAGCGGCCGGATCTCCTACACGCTGGGCCTGCAGGGGCCGTCCGTCTCGCTGGACACCGCCTGCTCGTCCTCGCTGGTCGCGTTGAACCTGGCCGGGCACGCGCTGCGCTCCGGGGAGTGCACCCTCGCGCTGGCCGGCGGCATCACCGTGATGTCCACCCCGGAGACGTTCGTCTACTTCAGCTCGCAGCGCGGGCTCGCCCCGGACGGCCGGTGCAAGTCGTTCGCCGCCGCCGCCGACGGCACCGGCTGGGGGGAGGGCAGCGGCCTGCTGGTCCTGGAACGGCTCTCCGACGCCCGCCGCAACGGCCGGCGGATCCTCGCCGTGATCCGGGGCGCGGCGGTGAACTCCGACGGCGCGTCCAGCGGCATCACCGTGCCCAACGGGCCCGCCCAGCAGCGGGTCATCCGCCAGGCCCTCGACAGCGCCGGGCTGCGACCGGCCGACGTGGACGCGGTGGAGGCGCACGGCACCGGCACCCGGCTCGGCGACCCGATCGAGGCCCAGGCGCTGCTGGCCACGTACGGGCGGGACCGGGCGGGGGAGCCGCTCTGGCTGGGGTCGGTCAAGTCGAACCTCGGGCACACCCAGGCCGCCGCCGGGGTCGCCGGAGTGATCAAGATGGTGCTCGCCATGCGGCACGGGCTGCTCCCCGCCACGCTGCACGTCGACGCGCCCACCCCGCAGGTCGACTGGTCGGCCGGGCGGGTGGAGCTGCTGACCGAGGCCCGGCCCTGGCCGGAGACCGGGCGGCCGCGCCGGGCCGCCGTGTCCTCCTTCGGCATCAGCGGCACCAACGCACACGTGATCCTCGAAGAGGCGCCGGCCGAGGGCGGGGACGCCCCCGCGCCGGCGCCGGGCTGACGGGCGGGAGAGCGATGACATCGCGTACGGGCACCACGGCGGGCCGGGTCGACCCCGGCGCCTTCCGGCACGTCCTCGGACTCTTCTGCACCGGGGTCACCATCATCACCGCCGCCGGCGACGGGGTACGCCCGGTCGGTTTCACCTGCCAGTCGTTCGTCTCGCTCTCCCTCGACCCGCCGCTGGTCTCCTTCTCGGTGTCCCGCACCTCCCGCTCCTGGCCGCTGATCCGCGCCCGGGGCGCGTTCGGGGTGAACATCCTGACCGCCGAGCAGGAGGGGCTGTGCCGGACCTTCGCCAGCCGGGCCGTCGACAAGTTCACCGGGGTGGACTGGACGCCCGGCCCGGTGACCGGCTCACCCCGGCTGCCCGGCTCGCTGGCCTGGGTGGAGTGCACCGTGGAGGCGGAGTACCCGGGCGGGGACCACGTCATCGCCGTCGGCCGGGTACGCGACCTGGAGGTGGTCGACGGCGACGCCGACCCGCTGCTGTTCTTCCTCGCCGGGTTCCGCCGTCCCGCCCCGGCCGTCCCGCCGGCCCCCGTCGTACCCGGATCGGTGCTGGCCGCAGGCGGCACCGCGCCCGCCGTCCCGGGCACCCCCTAGGCCGCGCCGGCCGACCCCTGAACGGGCCCCGCCGGCCCCCTGATTACGGCCTCCGCCAGGCCGGATCCGGCGGCCGCGGCCCTAGCGTCATGGCCACCGGGCAGCTTCTCGTCACGCGGAGGAACGCATGCGCTTCGGCTTGACCTATCACCACCAACTTCCCCGGCCGTGGGCCGAGGACAGCGAGGAACGCCTGTTCCAGGAGGCGCTGGCGCAGATCGAGCTGGCCGACCGGCTCGGCTTCGACTACGCCTGGGGCACCGAACACCACTTCTTCGAGGAGTACTCGCACTCCTCGGCGCCGGAGGTCTTCCTCGCCGCCGCCGCGGCCCGGACCAAGAACATCCGGCTCGCGCACGGCATCATCCACATGCCGCCGGCGGTGAACCACCCGGTGCGGATCGCCGAGCGGCTGGCCATGCTGGACCTGATCTCCGGCGGCCGGGTGGACTTCGGCTCCGGCCAGGGCAGCTCCCAGCTGGAGGTGGGCGCCTTCGGCATCGAGCTGGCGGACAAGCAGGAGCAGTGGCACGAGGCGCTCGAGGTGGTCATCCGGATGATGACCGAGACCCCGTTCACCGGCCACAAGGGCAAGTGGGTCGACGTGCCCGTCCGCAACGTCATCCCCAAGCCGAAGCAGAAGCCGCACCCGCCGCTGTGGCGGGCCTGCACCCGCCGGGAGAGCATCCAGGATGCGGCCCGCGAGGGCATGGGCGCGCTCGCCTTCTCCTTCGTCAACCCGGAGGAGGCCGAGGAGTGGGTCGAGGCCTACTACCGGACGCTGGAGTCGGACGACTGCGTCCCGATCGGCCAGGCGGTCAACGCCAACGTCGCCATGGTGCTGCCGTTCATGTGCCACGAGGACGAGGAGGTCGCCCTCGACCGCGGGCTGGAGGGCGCCTACTTCTTCTCGTACGCCCTGATGCACTACTACATCACCGGTCAGCACCAGCCGGGCGTGACCGACATCTGGCAGAGCTTCCAGGACGCCCGGGAGAGCATGGGCTTCACCCGGGACGCGATCGTGCCGGACGAGAAGGACCTCCAGTCGGCCGAGTCGCAGGCCATGATGGACCAGGTCGGGCAGCTGCGCCGGGGCATCGGCACGCCGGCGCAGATCGCCGACATCATCCGCCGGTACGAGGCGGTCGGCGTCGACCAGATCATCTTCTCGGTGCAGATCGGCAAGAACAAGCACGAGCACATCATGGAATCGCTGGAGCTGTTCGCCCGCGAGGTGATGCCGGAGTTCGTCGACCGCCGGGAGGCCCGCGAGGCCGCCAAGCGGGACCGGCTCGACGTCGCCGTCAAGGCGGCCCTCGGCCGGGTCAAGCGGCAGGCCAGGGACGTCTCCGACTTCGTCATCGCCCCGGAGATGTCGCTCTACGGCGACGCCGACGACGACGACTGACCACCGCCGAGTCCCCGGCCGGGTCGATCCCCGGCCGGGCCGGCGGCGGCCGGGCCGTTCCTCCCGCGCCGGCCGCGCCGGCGCACCGACGCGAAGGATGCACGAGATGGCCGTACCCACGGACAACGGCGCCTGGATCCGCCGCTTCCACCCCGCCCCGGACGCCCCCACCCGGCTGGTCTGCTTCGCCCACGCCGGCGGCTCCGCGTCGTACTTCTATCCGGTGTCCCAGGCGCTGAGCCCCAGCCTGGACGTCCTGGCCGTGCAGTACCCGGGCCGCCAGGACCGCCGCGCCGAGCCGGCCTTCGAGGACGTGCCCCGGCTGGTCGACGCCCTCGTCGACCAGGTGGCCGTCTGGGCCGACCGGCCGCTGGCGCTGTTCGGGCACAGCCTGGGCGCGACCGTGGCGTTCGAGGTGGCCCGGCGGCTGCAGGCGCGCGGGACCGAGGTGTCCGCGCTGTTCGCCTCCGGCCGGCGGGCGCCGTCGCGGCACCGCCCCGCCTGGGTGCACGAGGGCGACGACGACGCGCTGATCAGCGAGATGCTGAAGCTGGAGGGCACCGACGCCCAGATGCTCACCGACCCGGAACTGGTGCGCATGATCCTGCCGGCGCTGCGCGCGGACTACAAGGCCGCCGAGACCTACCGCTACCAGCCCGGTCCGCCGCTGACCTGCCCGGTGTACGCGCTGACCGGTGACGCCGACCCGCAGGTCGACGTGCCCGACGCGGAGAGTTGGCGGGAGCACACCACCGGCCCGTTCGCGCTGCACGTCTTCTCCGGCGGGCACTTCTACCTCAACCGGCACGCCGCCCAGGTCATGGCCCTGATCCGCCGGCACGCCGCGGACGGGGTGGTGGTCGGCCACGCCCGCGCCTGACCGGCTCAGGCCGCCGCCGGCGAAACAAGCGTGCGCGGGCGCTGTCGAGCTGATGACGTGGACGACTCGCGGCCCTCACCGGCCGGGCAGCGGCGGTCGCCCCGCGAGCCGAGGTCCCGCGCCGCGGGTCACCGCGACGGATCAGCGTGCGGGCTGAGTCGTTCACGACATCAGGTCCACAGCGACGGGAACAGGGTGTGCGTCGCTCGGCGGGGGCGGGCCGTCCGGGCGGAGGGTCAGTGCCCTTCGCCGCCCGCGCTCCTCGCCGCGGCGCGCTGCTCGAGCAGGGCGCCCACCCCGTCGAGGATGCGCTCCAGGCCGAAGACGAACTCGTCGTCCGGGCCGGCCGGGGTGTCCAGCACGCCGGCGTCGATCACCGCGGTGAACGCCGGGAAGCGGTCCGGCCCGGCGAGCTTGCGGACCAGTTGACCGTAGGAGGACATCGCGGCCAGTTCGTCGGGGGCCTTGGCCATGAACGAGGCCTGCACGTCGGCGGAGACGGTGGCGTCGTTGCGGCAGAAACCGCTCAGCAACATGATCACCGACAGCTTCTCGCCCTCGCCCAGGGCGGTGCCGCCCAGGCACTCCAGCCCCCGCTCCAGCCAGATGATCTGGTTGGGGGTGACCGGCGGGCCGAGGGTCGGGATGTGCAGCGCCCAGGTGTGCTTGCGCAGGATCGCGTGCTGCTCCCAGGTCCACCGGGCCAGCCCGGCGCGCCAGCCCTCGTCCGGCGAGTCGGGCCCGGACGGCGGCGTCTGGTAGATCGCGTCCATCATCAGCTGGAGCAGCTCGTCCTTGGCCGACAGGTAGCGGTACAGCGACATGGTCGAGGCGCCGAGATCCGACGCGACCCGGCTCATCGACACCGCCGACAGACCCTCCGACGCGGCGATGGCGACCGCCGCGTCGACGATGCGCGGAAGGCTCAGCGCGCGCTTGGGACCCTTGTTCGGTCGGTCCCGCAAACCCCAGGCGTCCCCGATGTATCCCGGCAGCCCCGGATCAATGCTTCCGCCCATCGACTCCACTTTCCCTCTGAGACGCCCGGCCGCGGTCATCCGCCCTTCGCCGCTGCCCGTCGCTGCGGTTCAGGGTATGCCGCCGCCCGAACGATGTCTGCACGGGATTGGGAAACGGACCGTCGGTGCCGTGACAGTAACCGTTCCACCCCGTCCCGTGGTGCCGGCATAGGGGGCTCATCGCCGACCTTAGGGGGTGCGGAACCTGTCCGCCGTGCCGGCGCGCTGCTTGAATCGATCCGATCGATTCCCCGCCGCCCCCTGAAGAGAGAGGCGTCGCAGCGATGACCGAAACAGCCGATGCCGTGACCACCGGTACCGAGCGCCCGGATTTTCCGCTGGACCGGCGCCGGTGCCCGCTCGCCGTTCCGCAGGAATACGAGCGGATGCGTGAGGAGAACCCACTCGCTCCGGTGACCAACCGGATGACCGGTAAACCCGTCTGGGCATTGACCCGCTACCGGGACGTGCGCCAGGTCCTGGGTGACCCGTCGATGAGTTCGAATGCGCGTAACCCCGCCTACCCGGCGCAGTTCCACGTGCCGGAGGAGATGCTGCCGTACATCGCCTTCCCGTTCCCGGCGATGGACCCGCCGGAGCACACCGTCCGCCGGCGAATGGTGATCCCCGAATTCACCGCCGCGCGGATCAACAAGCTCCGCCCGCGGATGCAGCAGATCGTCGACACGCAGATCGACCAGATGCTGGCCAAGGGCGGCCCGCTGGACCTGATGGCCGAGCTGGCGCTGCCCGTGCCGGCGCTGCTGTTCTGCGAGATGCTCGGCGTCGACCCGGTGCACATCGGCTATTTCCGCCGCTACGCCGAGACCACCACCGGCCGGGACTCGACGCAGGAGGCGGTGGCCGGCGCGATCGCCGAGATGGACGAGTTCCTCGACGAGCTGATCACCGAGAAGACCAAGAACCCGGGCGACGACCTGCTCAGCCGGATCGCGGCCCGGCTCCCCGACGAGCCCACCCTCGAACACGAGGACCTGGTCGCCATCGCCCGGGTGCTGGTGATCGCCGGTTCCGACACCACCGCCAACGTCGTCTCCCTCGGCACGGTGGTGCTGCTGGAGCACCCGGAGCAGCTCGCCGAGCTCAAGGCGGACCCGTCGCTGTGGCCGGGTGCGGTCGAGGAGCTGCTGCGCTTCCTCAGCATCCTCGACTCGGCCACCGTGCGGGTGGCCACCCACGACGTCGAGGTCAGCGGCGGCGCCATCCGCAAGGGCGAGGGCGTGCTCGCCCTCAACGGCGCGGCGAACTGGGACCCGGAGCGTTTCCCGGAACCGGAGAAGTTCGACATCCACCGCAACGCCGAAGGACACCTGGCCTTCAGTTACGGCAACCACATGTGCCCCGGCGCGAACCTGGCCCGGATGCAGCTCGAAACCGTCTTCCGTACGCTCTTCGCGCGCATTCCGGAGCTGCGCCTGGCCGCCGACGTCGACAAACTGTCGTACATGTTCGACGCGCACGCGTACGGGTTGCACGAACTGCCCGTCACCTGGTGAGCGACGGGTCGCCGACAATGCGTGTCGAAGTCGACCGGGAAACCTGCGTCGGTTCCGGCAACTGCGTGCACTTCGCGCCCACCGTGTTCGACCAGGACGACCGCGACGGTCTCGTGGTCGTCCTGGTGGAATCGCCGGAACCGGCGCTGCGCGCGGCGACCCGTACGGCCGCGCTGAACTGTCCGGTCGGTGCCATCTCCGTCGATCGGACCAATTCCGGCAGCCCGCCGGTCCGGCCCGCCCCCTAGGGGCGCGGTCGGGCCGGCGGAAGCCGTTGAGGGGTTGCCCCGGAATTAGGGGGTCGCCGCTATGGAACCGCACTCCCGTGAGTCGCTTGAATTGTGCCGACTCGATCCAGACGACGGTTCGGAGCAGAAAAAAAATGATCAAGCTTCCGGAGTCGGACGGCACCCTGACCGTCTACCACCCGACCCAGGCGCCGCGCGTGGTGCAGCCCGCCGACCCCTCCCCGTTTCGGACCCGTTCCGTGCTGGCCACCGCGCACGTGCTGGGTGACCCGCTGGCCGACAACGAGCCCTTCGGTCCGCCCGGCGGCGACCCGCCGCCGCAGTCGCTGGACTGGGAGGCGACCCTGGCCTTCCGCCGGCACCTGTGGTCGTACGGTTTCACGCTCTGCGAGGGCATGGACACCGCCCACCGCGGCATGGGGCTGGACTGGCCCCGCGCCGCCGAGCTGATCCGCCGCTGCGGCGCCGAGGCGAAGGCGGTCGGCGGCCGGATGGCCGCGGCCGTCCTCACCGACCAGCTGGAGCCGTTCGCCCCGGTCACCCTCGCCGAGGTCCAGGCCGCCTACGAGGAGCAGCTGGCCGTGGTCGAGGAGGCCGGCGCGCAGCCGGTGATCATGTGCAGCCCGCACCTGAACGTCGCCGTCCGCGGCCCCGAGGACTTCGCCACCGTGTACGGCAACCTGCTGCGCCAGTCGAGCCAGCCGGCGATCGTGCACTGGATCACCTCGGAGTGGGACCCGCGCAACTCGGAGTACTTCGGCTACGAGGAGCCCGACGACGCGTACGACGCGCTGATCGCCATCGTCCGCGACAACCTGGACAAGGTCGACGGCGTCAAGATCGGACCGGCGTCGCTGGCCCGGCAGGTCGAGTGGCGCAAGCGGCTGCCCGAGGGCGTGAAGTTCTACACCAGCGACACCACCGAGTACCCGGAGATGTTCGTCGGCGACGGGTCCGGGCACAGCCACCCGCTCACCCCGGTCATCGACGCGGTCGTGCCGATCGCCGCCGAGGCCTTCCGGGCGCTCGACGCCGGCGACGACAGCCGGGCCCGGGGGCTGCTGGAGGAGACCCTGCCGCTCAACCGGCACCTGTTCAGCGGCGAGGGCCGGAGCATCTTCTTCTTCAAGACCGGGGTGGTCTTCCTCGGCTGGCTGGCCGGGCACCACGACCACTTCCGGATGGTCTGGGGCGAGCAGTCCGCCCGCTCGGTGCCGCACCTGGCCGCCGCGTACCGGCTGGCCGACAGCCTCGGCGCGCTGCCGGACCCGGAACTCGCCGAGCGGCGGATGAAGCTCTTCCTCGCCACCTCGGGGATCGAACAGTGAGCCGGGCCGTCGTCCTCGGCGGCGGCCTCGCCGGGATGCTCGCCGCCGCCGCGCTGGCCCGCGCCGTCGACGAGGTCACCGTCCTCGAACGGGACCAGCTCCCCGCCGAGCCGCAGCCGCGCAAGGGGCTGCCCCAGGGCCACCACAGCCACATCCTCATGCGCGGCGGCGTCGAGGCCCTCGACCAGCTGCTGCCCGGCGTCACCGACCGGCTGTACGCCGCCGGCGCCAAGCGCCGGGGGCTGCCCTCCGGCGCGCTGGCCCGCGGCCCCGAGGGCTGGATGGAACGGCTGGACACCGACGCGTACCTGCTGCTGTGCAGCCGGGAACTGCTCGACCACGTGGTCCGCGAGCAGGTGCTGCGCGAGGAGCGGATCGGCGTCCGGGAGGGCACCCGGGTCACCGGGCTGGTCGGCGACGCCGACCGGGTCACCGGCGTGCGGGTCGAGCAGGGCGGCGCGGAACGCACCCTCGACGCCAACCTGGTGGTCGACGCCACCGGCCGGGCCACCAGCGCCCCCAAGTGGCTGGTCGACCTGGGCCTGCCGCAGGTCCGCGAGGACGTGGTGGACGCCGGCATCGTATACGTCAGCCGCTGGTTCACCGCACCGCCCGGCACCCGCGACGACTTCCCCGGCGTGATGATCCAGATGCAGGCGGGCACCGGCCGCCCCGGCCAGGGCGCCGGGCTGCTGCCGATGGAGAACGGCCGCTGGATCCTCAGCCTCTTCGGCAGCCGGGGCGGCGAGCCCCCCACCGACGAGGAGGGCTTCGCGCAGTTCGCCCGGGACCGGCACCACCCGATCATCGCCGACCTGATCGCCCAGGCTCGCCCCGCCGGGCCGATCCGGGCCTACCGGAGCATCCCCGACCAGCGGCGACGCTTCGAGAAGCTGCCCGTGCCGGAGGGCTTCCTGGTGATCGGCGACGCCGCGCAGGCGCTGAACCCGGTGCACGGCACCGGCATGTCGGTCGCCGCGCAGTGCGCGCTGGCGCTGCGGACCGAGCTGGACGTGCGGGGCCTGCGCCCCGGCTTCTCCCGCAACGTGCAGGCCGCGATCGCGAAGATCAACCAGGGCGCCTGGCAGATCGCCGTCAACACCGACCAGGGGCTGCCGCACGTGCGGGCCAACGTGCCGCTGCGCGGCGGCGCGTTCGCCAACAAGATGGCCGCCCGGGTCGCCCGGACCGGCTGCGGCAACCGCATGGTGATCAACACCGTGTTCAACGTGGCGTCGCTCTGCGCGCCGATGACCCGGATGATGACCCCCGCCTTCCTCTGGGCGGTGCTGCGCGGCCCCCGTACGCCGGCGCTCACCGCCGAGCAGGCCATCGCGCAGTTCCCCGAGTTCGGCGACCTCGTCAAGGTCGACGCGGCGCCCCGGTCCACGGCCAGTCCGGCCTGACCCATGCACGACCCGCAGACGGCTCACCTCGCGATCGGAACAGGCGGTGGTACCCGGTGAACCAGGAGATGCCGTCGCGGGACGGCGCGGTGCTGCCCTGGGTGCTCTCCGGGCGCGGCGCCGACGCGCTGCGCGGGCAGGCGGCCCGGCTGTCGGCGTACCTGGAAAAGGCCGCCGACCCGCGGGCGGCGGACGTCGGTCACTCGCTGCTGACCACCCGCGCCCGGCTCGGCCACCGCGCCGTGGTGCTCGGCGCGGACCGCGCCGAGCTGCTGACCGGGGTACGCGCACTGGCCGACGCCGCCGACGCCCCCGGCGTGGTGACCGGCACGGTCCTGCCCGACGCCCGGGCGGTCTTCGTCTTCCCCGGCCAGGGCTCCCAGTGGCCCGGAATGGCCCGGGCGCTGCTCGACGAGGCGCCGGCCTTCGCCGCCCGGCTCACCGAGTGCGCCACCGCGCTCGAGCCGTACGTCGAGTGGCGGCTGCTGGACGTGCTGCGCGACCCCGACTCCCCGCTCTGGGACTCGGTCGACGTGGTGCAGCCGATGCTCTGGGCGGTCATGGTGTCGCTGGCCCACCTCTGGCAGGAACACGGGGTACGGCCCGCCGCGGTGGTCGGCCACTCCCAGGGTGAGATCGCCGCCGCCTGCGTCGCCGGCGCGCTCACCCTGGACGACGGCGCCCGCGTCGTCGCCCTGCGCAGCCGGCTCATCGGCGCGGAACTCGCCGGCCTCGGCGGGATGATGTCCGTGCTGCTGCCCCGCGACGCCGTCGAGGCCCGGCTGGAGCGGTGGGCCGGCCGGCTCCAGCTCGCCGTCGTCAACGGCCCGTCGTCCATGGTGGTCTGCGGCGAGGTCGCCGCCCTCGACGAGTTCCACGCCGAGCTGACCGCCGACGGTGTGCAGGTCCGCCGGATCGCCGTCGACTACGCCTCGCACTCGCACTACGTCGAGGGCATCCGGGAGAAGCTGATCGAGGCGCTCGCCCCGGTCAGCCCGCGTACCGCCGGGGTGGCCTTCTACTCCACGGTCACCGGGGGGCCGCTGGACACCGCCACGGTGACCGCCGACTACTGGTACCGCAACCTGCGCCAGACCGTCCGCTTCTCCGAGGCCGTCCGGGCGCTGCTCGCCGACGGGCACCGCGTGTTCGTGGAGTCCAGCGCCCACCCGGTGCTCACCTCCGCCGTGCAGGACACCGCCGAGGCGGCCGGCGTCACCGCCGTACCGATCGGGTCGCTGCGCCGCGAGGACGGCGGGCTGCGCCGCTTCGCCACCTCGCTCGCCGAGGCGTACGTGCACGGCGCGCCGGTGGACTGGGCCGGTTTCCTCGCCGGCGGCCGGATCGTCGACCTGCCCACCTACGCCTTCCAGCGGCGGCGCTACTGGAAGAACCCGACCGGGCGCACCACCGGCGCCGGTGAGGGCGCCCCGGGCCACCCGCTGCTGACCGGACTGGTCCGGCCCGCCGACGGCGACGGGCTGCTGCTCACCGGCCGGCTCTCCGTGACCCGGCAACCCTGGCTCGCCGACCACGAGGTCCACGGCCGGCCGGTGCTCCCCGGCGCCGCCCTGGTGGAGCTGGCCCTGCACGCCGGCGAGCAGGTCGACCTGCCAGGCGTGGCGGAGCTGACCCTCGGCGCGCCGCTGGTACTGCCTGAGCGCGGCGCCGTCGCGCTCCAGGTCGTCGTCGGCGCCCCCGACGCCGACGGCGCGCGCCCGGTCAGCGTCCACTCCCGCCCCGAGGACTCCGACCAGCCGTGGACCCGGCACGCCGAGGGGCTGCTCGCGCCCGCCGCCCCGGCCCCCGCCGCCGCACCGGCCGACTGGCCACCGCGCGACGCCGCCGCCGTCGACATCCGCGACGGGTACGCCCGGCTGACCGGGCGGGGCTACGGCTACGGCCCGGCGTTCCAGGGACTGACCGGGCTCTGGCGGCACGGCGACGACCTCTTCGCCGAGGTGACCCTGCCGGAGGCGGCCCAGCCGGACGCCGACCGGTTCGGGGTGCACCCGGCGCTGCTCGACGCCTGCCTGCACGCCGGCGTGATCTCCGACGCGGGCGGGGACACCCTGCTGCCGTTCGCCTGGACCGACGTCACCCTGCACGCCGTCGGGGCCACCGCGCTGCGGGTACGGGTGCGGCGCCTCGGGCCGGACCGGGCCACGATCGAGGCGGTCGACCCGGCCGGCGCACCGGTGATCTCGGTCGGCGCGCTGGTGGCCCGCCCGGTCGCCGCCGAGCAGCTGGCCGCCGCCGGCGGTGCCCCGGCCGTGGAGCCGCTGCGCCTGGACCGCCGACCGGTCGACCTGACGGCGGGCGTCGGCTCGTTCGACGGCTGGGCGGTGCTCGGCGCGGACCCGCCCATCGGCGCGCCCGCCACCAACCATCCCGACCTGGCCGCGCTCCGGGCCGACCTGGACGCCGGTGCCGCCGTACCCGAGGTGGCGCTCTGGCCCGTCAGCGCCGGCGCCGGCGACGTGATCGACGGCGCGCACGCGGCGGCCCGGCGGGCACTGCGGGTCGTCCAGGAGTGGCTGGCCGACGAGCGGCTGGCCGGCGCGACGCTGGTGGCGCTCCTGCCCGACGCCGACGACGACCTGCGCACCGCGCCGGTGCGAGGCGTGCTCCGGGCCGCCGCGGCCGAGCACCCGGGTCGCTTCCTGCTGGTCGGTGCCGACGACGATCCCGTCTCCCTGGCGGCGCTGCCGGCTGTGCTGCGCCTCGGCGAGCCCGAGGTGACGTTGCGGGCCGGCGCGGCGGCCGTACCCCGGCTGGTGCGCGCCCCCGCGAACGGCGACGCCCCGCCGGCGCTGGCGCCCGACGGCACCGTCCTGGTCACCGGCGGCACCGGCGGCCTCGGCGCCCTGGTGGCCCGCCACCTGGCCGCCGTCCACGGCGTGCGACACCTCCTGCTGACCAGCCGCCGCGGCCCGGACGCCCCCGGCGTCGACGCGCTGCGCGCCGAGCTGACCGACCTCGGCGCGCGGGTCACCGTCGCCGCCTGCGACGTCGCCGACCCGGTGGCGCTGCGCGCCCTGCTCGACGCCGTGGACGCCGCGCACCCGCTGACCGGGGTGGTGCACGCCGCCGGGGTGCTCGACGACGGCCTCGTGCAGTCGCTGACACCCGAGCGGGTGGACGCCGTGCTGGCGCCGAAGGTCGACGCCGCTTGGCACCTGCACGAGCTGACCCGCGACGCCGACCTGGCGCTGTTCTGCCTCTTCTCCTCGGCCGCCGGGGTGCTCGCCCCGGCCGGGCAGGCCAACTACGCCGCCGCGAACCTCTTCCTGGACGCCCTCGCCGCGCACCGCCGCGCCCGGGGCCTGCCCGCGCACTCCCTGGGCTGGGGGCTCTGGGCCGGCGGCACCGGGATGACCGGGCACCTCGACGAGACGGCGCTGCGCCGGCTGCGCCAGCAGGGCTTCGACGCGCTCTCCGAGGCCGACGGGCTGGCCCTGTTCGACGCCGCGCTGGCCGGCGACGTCACCGCGCCGGTGCTGCTCCGGCTGGACCGGGCCGGCCTGCGCGCCCAGGCCACCGCCGGGGCGCTGCCGGCCGTGCTGCGCGACCTCGTCCGGGTGCCCCGCCGCCAGGCCCACCGGGGCACCGGCGCCGCCTCGCTGGCCGACCGGCTGCGGCGGCTGCCCGAGGAGGACCGCCGCCGCACCCTGCTGGACCTGGTCCGCGCCGAGGTCGCCGGGGTCCTCGGCCACGCCACCCCGGACGCCGTGGACGCCGGCCGCGCCCTCAAGGAACTCGGCTTCGACTCGCTCACCGCGGTGGAGCTGCGCAACCGGCTCAACGCGGCGACCGGCCTGCGGCTGCCCGCCACGCTGGTCTTCGACCACCCGACCGTCTCGGCGGTCGCCGCCCACCTCGCCGCGACGCTGCTCGGCGCGGCCCACCCGGCCACCCCGGTCGCGGCGGCGCCGGCCGTCGCCGACGAGCCGATCGCGATCGTCTCGATGGGCTGCCGCTTCCCCGGTGGGGTCGGCTCCCCGGAGCAACTGTGGCGGCTGGTCGCCGACGGGGCGGACGCCATCTCCGGGTTCCCCACCGACCGCGGCTGGGACACCGACGGCCTGTACCACCCCGAGCCGGGACTGGCCGGGCGGACGTACACCCGGTCGGGCGGGTTCCTGGCCGACGCGGGGGAGTTCGACGCCGACTTCTTCGGGATCAGCCCGAACGAGGCCGTGGCGATGGACCCGCAGCAGCGGCTGCTGCTGGAGTGCGCCTGGGAGACCCTGGAACGCGCCGGCATCGACCCGGCCACGCTGCGCGGCAGCGACACTGGCGTCTTCGCCGGCCTGATGTACCACGACTACGCCGGCAGCACCGCCACCGGCTCCATCGCCTCCGGTCGGGTCGCGTACGCCCTCGGACTGGAGGGGCCGGCGGTCACCGTCGACACCGCCTGCTCGTCGTCGCTGGTGGCGCTGCACTGGGCAGTCCGCGCGCTGCGCGCCGGGGAGTGCTCGCTGGCCCTCGCGGGTGGGGCGACCGTGATGGCCACCCCCGAGGTGATCCTGGAGTTCAGCCGGCAGCGCGGGCTCTCCCCGGACGGCCGGTGCCGCTCCTTCGGCGCGGGCGCCGACGGCACCGGCTTCTCCGAGGGCGTCGGCCTGCTGCTGGTCGAACGGCTCTCCGACGCCCGCCGCAACGGGCACCCGGTCCTGGCGGTGGTGCGCGGCTCGGCGGTCAACCAGGACGGCGCGTCGAACGGGCTCACCGCCCCGAACGGTCCGTCGCAGCAGCGGGTGATCCGGGCCGCCCTGGCGTCGGCCGGTGTGCCGGCCGCCGAGGTGGACGTGGTGGAGGCGCACGGCACGGGTACGACCCTCGGTGACCCGATCGAGGCGCAGGCGCTGCTGGCGACCTATGGTCAGGACCGGCCCGCCGACCGTCCGCTGTGGTTGGGGTCGATCAAGTCGAACCTGGGGCACACCCAGGCCGCCGCCGGTGTGGCCGGCGTGATCAAGATGGTCCTGGCGATGCGGCACGGTGTGCTGCCCCGGACGCTGCACGCCGAGGAGTCCTCGCCGCAGGTGGACTGGTCGGCCGGTGCGGTGGAGCTGCTGACCGAGGCGCGCGAGTGGCCGGTCGACGGGCGCCCCCGCCGGGCCGGGGTGTCGTCGTTCGGCATCAGCGGCACCAACGCCCACATCATCATCGAGCAGGCCCCGGACGACGCGTCGACCGGTGCGTCCGGCCCCGGCGCGGACTCAGGGGTGACGGGCGTGCTGCCGTGGCTGGTGTCCGCGAGGTCGGTACCGGCGCTGCGGGCCCTCGCGGGTCGGCTGGCGGAGGTCGCCGGCCCGATGGACCTGGCGGACGCGGCCGCGGCGGCCCGGACCCTGGCGACCGGCCGGGCGCTGCACCCCCACCGGGCCGTGGTGCTCGGCGCGGACCCGGCGGAGCTGTCCGCCGGCCTGACCGCCCTGGCCGCCGGCGCCGGCACTCCCGGCCTGGTCACCGGCGTGGCCCGGCCGGGTGGTCGGCTGGCGGTGCTGTTCACCGGTCAGGGCGCGCAGCGCCTGGGCATGGGTCGTGAGCTGTACGGGGCGTTCCCGGCGTTCGCCGCTGCGTTCGACGCGGTGGTGGCCGAACTGGACGTGCACCTGGACCGGCCGCTGCGTGAGGTGATCTGGGGGGACGACGAGGAACTGATCCGGCGGACGGGCTATGCGCAGGCCGGCCTGTTCGCCGTCGAGGTGGCCCTGTTCCGGTTGGTGGAGTCGTGGGGTGTGCGGCCGGATTTCGTGGCCGGGCATTCGATCGGTGAGCTGGCTGCCGCGCATGTCGCCGGGGTGTTGTCGTTGGCGGACGCGGCTTGTCTGGTGGCGGCTCGTGGGCGGTTGATGCAGGCGTTGCCCGATGGTGGCGCGATGGTGGCGGTGCAGGCGTCGGAGGAGGAGGTGCGGGCGGCGCTGGCGGGTCCGGGTGTGGTGGTCGGATCCTTTGGAGCTGATGTCGTAAACGACTCAGCCGGGACCGGCAACGGCATCGGCAACGGTGCGGGCACCGGCACCGGCAGCGGTGCGGGCACCGGCAATGGTGGCGGTCACGTGGCGGCTGGTGGTGTGGACATCGCGGCCGTCAACGGCCCCCGGTCCGTGGTGATCTCCGGCCCCGAGGCCGCCGTGCTCACGGTCGCCGAGCACTTCACCACGCTTGGTCGTAAGACCACCCGGCTTCGGGTCAGTCACGCGTTCCACAGTGGGTTGATGGATCCGATGCTCGACGAGTTCCGCGCCGTCGCGACGAGCCTGACCTACACCGAGCCGCAACTTCCGGTCGTGTCCAATCTGACCGGCGCCCTGGCCACGACCGAGCTGACCGACCCCGACTACTGGGTCCGGCACGTTCGCGAGGCCGTGCGTTTCGCCGACGGCATCATCGCCCTGCATCAGGCAGGCGCGACCACGTTCCTGGAACTCGGTCCGGACGCCGCGCTCACCCCGATGATCGAGGGCATCCTCACCGACGAGGTCACCGTCATCCCCAGCCTGCGGCGGGGACACGACGAACACCGCCAGGCACTGACCGCCCTGGCCAGGCTGCACGTCACCGGCACCACCGTCGACTGGACCGCGCTGCTCCCGCAGACCACCCGCACGATCGACCTGCCCACCTACCCCTTCCAGCGGGAGCGCTACTGGCTCGCCGCACCCTCCACCGCCGACCTCTCCGGCTTCGGGCAGGTCGCCACCGGCCACCCGCTGCTCGGCGCCAAGGTGAGCGTCCCCGACGACGACCTGCTGGTGCTCACCGGCAGGATCTCCCTGCCCGGGCAGCCCTGGCTGGCCGACCACGACCTGCACGGCCGCGTCGTCTTCCCCGGCACCGGCCTGCTCGACCTCGCCCTGCACGCCGGTGCGCAGGTCGGCTGCGACCGGCTGGTCGAGCTGACCGCCGAGACCCCGCTGGTCCTCACCGACGAGGCGGTCACCGTACGCGTGGTGGTCGGGTCGCCCGGCGAGCACGGCGCGCGGCCGGTCGGGGTGCACACCCGCGGCGCCGACGAGGAGCTGCCGTGGACCCGGCACGCCACCGGCGTGCTCGCCCGCGGCGGACCCACCCCGCCCCCGCCGCCGGCCGCCTGGCCACCCCCGGGCGCGGTCCGCGCGGACGTCGAGGACGTCCACCGCGGCCTGCTGCGCCACGGCTACGGGTACGGCCCGACCTTCCAGGGCCTGCGGGCGGTGTGGCGCCGGGGCACCGAGCTGTTCGCCGAGGTGAGCCTGCCCGAGGGGGTCACCGCCGACGGCCACGAGACGCATCCCGCGCTGCTCGACGCGGCCCTGCACCCGCACCGCCTCGACGACGCCGCCGGACCGGTCCAGCCGTCGGTCTGGCGGGACGTCACCCGCCACGCCGCCGCCCCGGCGACGCTGCGCGTCCACCTGGTGCCGGTCGGCGGCGGGGTCACGCTGACCGCCACCGACGCCGACGGCCGCCCGGTGCTCACCGTCGGACACCTGGAGAGCCGGCTGGTCGGCGCCGACGAACTGGCCGCCGTCACCGGCGCCGGCGACGAGAGCCTGCTCCGCCTCGACTGGGTACCCGCGCCCGAGGCCGCCCCGGACGCCGCGCCGGCCACCTGGGCGGTGCTCGGCGCGGACCCGTTCGGGGTGGTCCCCGACGCGCCCGCGCACCCCGACCTGGCCGCGCTGCTCGCCGCCGTGGACGCCGGCGCGCCGGAACCGGCGTATGTGCTGCACGCCCCGGCCACCCCGGCCGGGCAGGGGCCGGAGGCGGTCCGCGCCCTGCTCACCGACCTGCTCGGCACGCTGCAAGATTGGTTGGCGCAGAGCCGGCTGCCCCGGACCCGGCTGGTGCTGCTCACCCAGGGCGCGGTCGGAGCGGGGGAGCTGCCTGCCGACCCGGTGCTCGCGCCGGTGTGGGGGCTGGTCCGCGCCGCCGAGTCCGAGCAGCCGGGACGGCTGGTACTCGTCGACACCGACGGCAGTGGACCCTCCTGCGTGGCCCTGCCGGCGCTGCTCGCGTACGACGAACCGGAGCTGGCCGTCCGCGACGGCCGCGCGCTGCTGCCCCGGCTGACCCGGGCCACCGCCGGGGCCGGCGCGCCACCGCGCTGGGACACCGACGGCACGGTGCTGGTCACCGGCGGGACCGGCGGACCCGGCGCGGCCATCGCCCGGCACCTGGTCGCCGAGCACCGGATCGACCACCTGCTGCTCGCCGTCGACCCCGCCGAGGACGCCGACAAGGACCTCCTCGCCGAGCTGGCCGACCTCGGCGCCGACGTCACCGTCGCCGCGTGCGACCTGACCGACCGGGACGCGGTGGGGGCGCTGCTCGACTCGATCCCCGGGGCGCACCCGCTCACCGCCGTGGTGCACGCCCCCGCCGTACGCGAGGAGAGCCTGCTCGCCACCACCGCGCCGGAGGCGTTCGCCGCCGCCCTGCGCGCCACCGTCGACCCGGCCTGGCACCTGCACGAGCTGACCGCCGACCGGCCCCTCGCGGCGTTCGTGCTGGTCTCCTCGGCCGCCGGGCTGATGTTCGGCGCCGGCCGGCCGGCCACCGCCGCGGCGGCCACCTACCTCGACGCGCTCGCCGCCCACCGGGCCGCCCGCGAGCTGCCCGCCACCGCCCTCGCCTTCGGCGCGTGGGAGGCCGGGCCGCCCTGGCTGGACCGGATGGGCCTGCACCCGCTCGGCGTCGCCGAGGGGCTGGCCCTGGTCGACCGGGCGCTCGGGCAGGCCACCCCCGCCCTGGTCCCGGTACGCCTCGACGTCGCCGCGCTGCGCGCCACCGGCGACGCGCTGCCGGCGCTGCTGCGCCAGGTGGTCCGGGTACCGGCCCGCCGCGTCGCGCCGACCGGTCCCGACCTGACGCAGCGGCTCGCCGGGCTCCCCGACGACCAGCGGGACCGCTTCCTGCTGGAGCTGGTCCGCACCCACGTCGCCGCCGTCCTCGGCCACCCCGACTGGCGTTCGGTCGAGCCGGACCGGGCCTTCCAGGACCTCGGCTTCGACTCGCTGGCCGCCGTGGAGCTGCGCAGGACGCTCAGCGAGGCGTGCGGGCGGTGGCTCTCGCCGACGCTGGTCTTCGACTACCCGACCTCGCGGGAGCTGGCCGCCCACCTCGCCGCCGAGCTGGGCGCGCGGGACGTCGCCGGGGACGACCGGGTGCTGACCGAACTGGACCGGCTCGCGGCGGTGCTCGCCGGCCCCACCGACGGCGACCCGGCCCGGGTCACCGCCCGGCTGGAGGCGGTGCTGCGCGAGTGGCGGACCCGGCACGACCCGGCCGGACCGGACGGCACGGACGACGACCTGGCCACGGCGACCGACGACGAACTGTTCGCGGTGCTGGACAACCTGGGGATGGGCTGAGCGGCGATGGCGACCGACGACAAGCTGCGCGACTACCTCAAGCGCGCCACGGCTGACCTCCAGCAGACCCGGCGGCGGCTGCACGACGCCGAGCAGCGCTGGCACGAACCCATCGCGATCGTCGCCGCGGCCTGCCGGTTCCCCGGCGGTGTCCGCACCCCCGACGACCTGTGGGAGCTGGTCGCCTCCGGCGGCGACGCGATCAGCGGGTTCCCGCAGAACCGCGGCTGGGACGTCGCCGGCCTGTACGACCCGGAGCCGGCCACGCCCGGGCGGACGTACTGCGTCAACGGCGGGTTCCTGCACGACGCGGGGGAGTTCGACGCCGACTTCTTCAAGATCAGCCCACGGGAGGCGCGGGAGACCGACCCGCAGCAGCGGCTGCTGCTGGAGACCGCCTGGGAGGTCGTCGAGCGGGCCGGCATCGACCCCGCCTCGCTCAAGGGCAGCGCCACCGGCGTCTTCGCCGGCCTCGTCTACCACGACTACGCCGCCAAGGGCGTCGGCAGCCTGGCCAGCGTCGCCTCCGGCCGGGTCGCGTACGCGCTGGGCCTGGAAGGCCCGGCGGTCACCGTGGACACCGCCTGCTCCTCGTCGCTGGTCTCGGTGCACCTGGCCGCGCACGCGCTGCGGGCCGGCGAGTGCGGCCTGGCCCTGGCCGGCGGGGTGACGGTGATGTCCACCCCGGACTCGTTCGTCGGGTTCAGCCAGGACCGGGGGCTGGCCCCCAACGGCCGGTGCAAGTCCTTCTCCTCCGACGCCGACGGCACCGCCTGGGGCGAGGGCATCGGCCTGCTGCTGCTGGAACGCCTCGCCGACGCCCGCCGCCACGGCCACCCGGTGCTCGGGCTGGTCCGGGGCAGCGCGGTCAACTCCGACGGCGCCAGCAACGGCCTCTCCGCCCCCAACGGGCCGGCCCAGCAGCGGGTGATCCGGGCCGCGCTGGCCGCCGCGCAGCTCACCGCCGACCAGGTCGACGCCGTCGAGGCGCACGGCACCGGCACCACCCTCGGCGACCCGATCGAGGCGCAGGCGCTGCTGGCCACGTACGGGCAGGGCCGGCCGGTGGACCGGCCGCTCTGGTTGGGCTCGTTCAAGTCCAACGTCGGGCACGCGCAGGCCGCCGCCGGGGTCGGCGGGATCATCAAGATGCTGGCGGCGATGCGGCACAACACGCTGCCGCAGACCCTGCACGTCAAGGAACCCACCCCCAACGTGGACTGGTCCACCGGCAACGTGCGGCTGCTCACCGAGGCCCGGCCCTGGCCGCGCGGCGACCGCCCCCGCCGGGCCGGGGTCTCCGCGTTCGGGCTCAGCGGCACCAACGCCCACGTCATCGTCGAGGAGCCGCCCGCCGAGACCGCCCCGGTCGAGGACACCGCCCCCGCCGCCCGGGACGACGCTGGCGCGCCGTCGGCGCGGCCGGTGGCGCTGCTGGTCTCCGGGCGGGACGAGCCGGCGCTGCGGGCGCAGGCCCGCCGGCTCGCCGGCCACCTGGAGGAGCGCGCCGACCAGGCCCCGGCCGACGTGGCGTACTCGCTGGCCACCACCCGCGCCGCGCTGGAGCACCGGGCCGCCGTGATCGGCGCCGACCACGCCGCGCTCCGCGCCGGCCTGGCCGCGCTCGCCGACGGCACCGCCGCCGCCCACCTGGTCCGCGACACGGTACGCGTCGACGGCCGCACCGCCTTCTGCTTCACCGGGCAGGGCGCCCAGCGCCCCGGCATGGGACGGCAGTTGCACGCCGCCTTCCCGGCCTTCGCCGACGCGTTCGACGCCGCCGTCGCCGCCCTCGATGAGCACCTGGCCCGGCCGCTGCGCGAGGTGGTGTGGGGCGCCGACGCCGACCCGCTGAACGACACCGGGTACGCCCAGCCGGCGCTCTTCGCGCTGGAGGTGGCGCTGTACCGGCTGCTGGAGAGCTGGGGGGTGCGTCCGGCGTACCTGGTCGGGCACTCCATCGGCGAGCTGGCCGCCGCGCACGTCGCCGGCGTGCTCACCCTGCCCGACGCGGCGGCGCTGGTCGCCGCCCGGGGCCGGCTGATGGGGGCGCTGCCTCCCGGCGGGGCGATGGTCGCCGTGGAGGCGACCGAGGCGGAGGTCCGGCCGCTGCTCGACGAGCGGGTCGACCTGGCCGCGGTGAACGGCCCGACTGCCGTGGTGGTCTCCGGCGTCGAGGCCGCCGCGCTGGCCGTCGCCGAGCAGTTGCGCGGCCCCGGCCGGCGGACCCGGCGGCTGGCTGTCTCGCACGCCTTCCACAGCCCGCTGATGGAACCCATGCTCACCGAGTTCGCCGAGGTCGCCCGGTCGCTGCGCTACACCGCGCCGACCCTGCCGGTGGTCTCCACCCTGACCGGGCAACCGGTCACCGGCGAGCTGACCGACCCGGAGCACTGGGTACGCCAGGTGCGCGGCACCGTCCGCTTCCACGACTCCGTACGGTGCCTCGCCGACCAGGGCGTCACCACGTTCCTGGAGCTCGGCCCGGACGCGGCGCTCTCGGCCACCGGCCCGGACTGCGTCGGCGACGGCCGGGACGCGGTCTTCGTGCCGCTGCTGCGCCGGGACCGGGACGAGGAGCGGGAGTTGGTCACCGCACTGGCCCGCGCCCACACCTGCGGCACGGCGGTCGACTGGGCGGCGGTGCACCCCGGCACCCGCCGGGTCGAGCTGCCCACCTACGAGTTCCAGCGCCGCTGGTACTGGTGGGAGGCGCCCGAGCCGGTCGCTGCCGACCCGACCTTCCTCGACGACCTCGCCGCCGCCGACCCCGCCGCCCTCGCCGCCGACCTCGGCGTCGACCCGGCCGCCCTCGGCCAGGTGCTGCCCGCTCTGTCCGCGCTGCGCCGCCGGCACGCCGACCGGTCCGCGGTGGACGGCTGGCGCTACCGGGTGGTGTGGGAGTCCGTCGCCGACCCCGAGCCGGGCCCGGCGCCGGCGCGCTGGCTGGTCGCCGTGCCCGACGGCTACGACAACGACCTGCGGGTCGGCATGATCGCGGCCACCCTGGCCGAGCACGGCGGCGAGGTGGTCCGCCTCCCGGTGGCCGACGCCGACCGGGACGCCCTCGCCGCCCGGCTGCGCGAGCTGCCCGGCCCCGGCACGGTGCTGCTCTCCCTGCTCGCCCTCGACGACCGGCCGCACCCCGACCACCCGGCACTGACCCGCGGCCTCGCCGGGACGGTGGCGCTGGTCCAGGCGCTCGGCGACGCCCAGCTCGACGCCCCGATCTGGTGCCTCACCACCGGCGCGGTCGCCGTCGACCCGAGCGAGTCCGCCGACCCGGCCCAGGCTGCCGTGCACGGCCTCGGCACCGGCCTCGCCCTCGACCTGCCCCGGCACTGGGGCGGGCTGGTCGACCTGCCCGAGTTCCCCGACCCGGCCGCCCTGCGCCGGCTGCGCGCCCTGGTCACCACCACCGGCGGCGAGGACCACGTGGCCATCCGCGACGGCGGGGTGCGCGCCCGCCGGATGGTCCGGGCCGCCCGGCCGGTGGCGCCGCCGTCGTGGCGGCCGCGCGGCACCGTGCTGGTCACCGGCGGCACCGGCGGCCTCGGCGCGCACGTGGCCCGCGCCCTGGCCCGGGCCGGCACCGAGCACCTGGTGCTGGTCGGCCGGCGCGGCGCGGACACCCCCGGCGCGGACGCGCTGGCCGCCGAGCTGACCGGCCTCGGCGCCGAGGTGACCCTCGCCGCGTGCGACGTCGCCGACCGCGACCAGCTCCGCGACCTGCTCGACGGGCTGCCCGCCCGGTGGCCGCTGACCGCCGTGGTGCACGCCGCCGGGGCCATGCAGCGCATCGCCCCGGTGGGGGAGCTGACCCTCGCCGAGATCGCCGACGTGGCCGCCGCCAAGGTGGCCGGCGCCGCCCACCTCGACGACCTGCTCGCCGACACCGAGCTGGACGCCTTCGTGCTCTTCTCCTCCGGCGCCGCCGTCTGGGGCAGCGCCGGGCAGGCCGGCTACGCCGCCGCCAACGCCTACCTGGACGCGCTCGCCGCCCGCCGCCGGGCCCGCGGGCTCGCCGCCGCCTCGATCGCCTGGGGCTCCTGGGACAGCGGCATGGTCGACGCCGACCTGGCCGCCGGGATGCGCCGCCTCGGCGCGCCGCCGATGCGACCGGAGCTGGCGATCACCGCGCTGCCCGAGGCGTACCGGGCCGACGCCGGGGACCTCGTCGTCGCCGACATCGACTGGTCGCGCTTCGCCCCCGTCTACACCATGGCCCGGCGGCGACCGCTGCTCGACGCGCTGCCGGAGGTGGCCGAGGCGGTCGCCGGCGACACCACGACCGCCCCGACCGGGCTGGCCGACCGGCTCGCCGGGCTGCCGCCGGCCCAGCGGGCGCGGGCCCTGCTGGACACCGTCCGCGCCGAGGTGGCCGCGCTGCTCGGCTACGACAGCCCGGCCGCCCTCGACCCCGCCCGCCCCTTCGCCGACCTGGGCTTCGACTCGGTCGCCGCGATGGACCTGCGGCAGCGGCTCACCGCCGCCACCGGCCAGGCGCTGCCGGCCACCCTGGTCTTCGACCACCCGACGCCGGCCGCCGTGGCGGGGTTCCTCGGCGCGGAAATGGGGGTCGGCGCCGCCGACGCGACGACCGGGCCGGCGGCCGACCTGGACCGGCTGGAGGCGTCGCTGGCCGCGCTGCCTGAGGACGACGCCGACCGGCCCGCGCTCGCCGCCCGGCTGCGCGCCCTGATCGGCCTGGTCGACCCCTCCGCCGGCGACGACCGGCTCGGCGAGGCGGCGACCGCCGACGAGATCTTCGACTTCATCGACAACGAACTCGGGTTGCGCTGACCCGCACAGGGGTGAGGACCGGCATGGCGGAGGACGGCAAGCTTCTCGACTACCTGAAGCGGGTGACGGCGGATCTCACGCAGACCCGCCAGCGGCTCCAGGAGGTCGAGGGCGTCGAGCGCGACCCGATCGCGATCGTGGCGATGGCGTGCCGCTACCCCGGGGACGTGCGGACCCCGGAGCAGCTGTGGAACCTGGTGGCCGGCGGGGTGGACGCGGTCGGTCCGCTCCCCACCGACCGGGGCTGGGACCTCGCCCGGCTGCTCGCCGACGACCCCGACCGGATCGGCACCAGCTACGTCGCCGAGGGCGGCTTCCTCGCCGAGGCCGCCGAGTTCGACGCCGCCTTCTTCGGCATCTCGCCGCGCGAGGCCGCGGCGATGGACCCGCAGCAGCGGCTGATGCTGGAGGTCTCCTGGGAGGTGCTGGAACGCGCCGGCATCGCCCCCGACGCCGTCCGGGGCAAGCCGGTGGGCGTCTTCACCGGCTCCGGCTACCAGGACTACGGCGACCTGCTCAACGCCGCCCCGGAGGCGGCCGAGGCGTACCTGGGCACGGCGGCGGCGGCCTCGGTGATCGCCGGGCGGGTCGCGTACACGCTGGGGCTGGAGGGGCCCACGCTGACCGTGGACACCGCCTGCTCGTCGTCGTTGGTCGCGCTGCACCTGGCCGTGCAGGCGCTGCGCCGGCGCGAGTGCACCCTCGCGCTGGCCGGCGGGGTGATGGTGATGTCCACCCCGGCGCCGTTCGTGGCGTTCAGCCGGCAGCGCGGACTCGCGCCCGACGGCCGCTGCAAGGCGTACTCCGACGACGCCGACGGCACCGGCTGGGCCGAGGGCGCCGGCGTGCTGCTGCTCGAACGGCTCTCCGACGCCCGCCGCAACGGCCACCCGGTGCTCGCCGTCGTGCGCGGCACCGCGGTCAACCAGGACGGCGCGTCCAACGGCCTCACCGCCCCCAGCGGGCCGGCCCAGCAGCGGGTCATCCGCGCCGCCCTGGCCAACGCGCAGCTCCCGCCCGGCGAGGTCGACGTGGTCGAGGGGCACGGCACCGGCACCACCCTCGGCGACCCGATCGAGGCGCAGGCGCTGCTCGCCACGTACGGACAGGGCCGGCCGGCGGACCGGCCGCTCTGGCTCGGCTCGCTGAAGTCCAACTTCGGGCACGCGCAGGCCGCCGCCGGGGTCGGCGGTGTGATCAAGATGGTGCAGGCCATCCGGCACGGCCTGCTGCCGAAGAGCCTGCACGTCGGCACCCCGTCGTCGCACGTGGACTGGACACCGGGGACCGTCCGGCCGCTCGCCGAGGCGCTGCCCTGGCCCGAGCTGGGCCGCCCCCGCCGGGCCGGCGTCTCCTCCTTCGGCGTCAGCGGCACCAACGCGCACGCCATCATCGAGCAGGCCCCCGAGGAGGAGTCGGCCGAGGTCACGACGCCGGAGCCGGCGCCGTCGGGGCGTACCCTCGCCTGGGTCCTGTCGGCCCGCGACCCGCAGGCGCTGCGCGCGCAGGCCGCGCGGCTCGCCGCCGGCGCGGCCGGACCCGACCCGGCCGACGTCGCGCACGCCCTGGTCACCGGCCGCTCCGCGCTGGACCACCGCGCGGTCGTCACCGGTACGGACACCGCCGCGCTGCTGGCCGGCCTGGCCGCCCTCGCCGACGACCGCGAGGCCGCCAACCTGGTCCGCGGCACCGCCCGCACCGACGCCCGGGTGGCCTTCGTCTTCCCCGGCCAGGGCTCGCAGTGGGCCGGGATGGCGGTCGAGCTGCTCGACTCGTCGCCGGTCTTCGCCGCGAAGATCGCCGAGTGCGCCCGCGCGCTGGCACCCTTCGTCGACTGGGACCTGGTCGACGTGCTGCGCGGGGCGCCCGGCGCGCCCACCCTCGACCCGGTCGACGTGGTGCAGCCGGTGCTCTGGTCGGTGATGGTCTCGCTGGCCGAGCTGTGGCGCAGCCACGGCGTCGAACCGGCCGCCGTGGTCGGCCACTCGCAGGGCGAGATCGCCGCCGGCTGCGTCGCCGGTGCGCTCACCCTCGACGACGGCGCCCGGGTGGTCGCCCTGCGCAGCCAGGTCATCGCCGCCGAGCTGGCCGGCCTGGGCGGGATGATGTCGGTCTCGCTGCCCGCCGACGCCGCCCGCGCGCGGCTCGCCGGCTGGGCGGGTCGGCTCTCCCTCGCCGCCGTCAACGGCCCCGGCTCGGTGGTGGTCTGCGGCGAGGTGGACGCCCTCACCGCGTTCCAGGCCGAACTGGCCGCCGAGGAGATCCGCACCCGGATGATCCCGGTGGACTACGCCTCGCACTCCGTCTTCGTCGAGGGCATCCGGGACCGGCTCGCCGAGCTGCTCGCCCCGGTCCGGCCCCGCACCGCGGAGGTGCCGTTCTACTCGGCGGTCACCGGTGCCCTGCTGGACACCACCGCCCTCGACGGCGGCTACTGGTACACCAACCTGCGGCAGACCGTGCTCTTCGCCGACGCCACCCGGGCCATGCTCGCCGACGGGCTGACCGTCTTCGTCGAGCCCAGTGCCCACCCGACGCTCAAGGTCGGTATCGAGGAGACCGTCACCGACGCCGGCGCCCCGGCCGTCGTGATCGGTACGCTGCGCCGCGACGACGGCGGACCGGACCGCCTCGCCGCCTCGCTCGCCGAGGCGTACGTCCACGGCGTCGCGGTGGACTGGCTGCCGCTGTTCGAGGGGCGGCCGGGGCGGCGGGTGGAGTTGCCGACGTACCCGTTCCAGCGTCGCCGGCACTGGCTGGACGCGGCCGCCACCGGCACCGGGGACGTCACCGGCGCCGGCCAGCACCCCGCCGACCACCTGCTGCTCAGCGCGGTCGTCGCCACCCCCGCCGACGACGGGGTGGTGCTCACCGGACGCATCTCCACCGGCACCCACCCGTGGCTGGCCGACCACGCCGTCGCCGGCACCGTGCTGGTCCCCGGCACCGGCCTGGTCGAGCTGGCGCTGCGCGCCGGCGACGAGGTCGGCTGCCCGGCCGTCGACGAGCTGACCATCGGCGCGCCGCTGGTGCTTGCCGACGGCGCCGGCGTGCAACTGCGGGTCGCCGTCGGCGCGGCGGGGGAGCGCGGCACCCGCCCGGTCAGCGTCTGGTCCCGGCCCGAGGACGCCACCCCCGACGCGCCCTGGCAGCGGCACGCCACCGGCCAGCTCGCCCCGGCCACCGCCCGCCCCGCCGACGACCTGCGGCAGTGGCCGCCGGCCGGCGCCACCGCCGTGGACGTCGCCGCCCTCTACCCGGAGCTGGCCGACGCCGGGCTGGCGTACGGGCCGGTGTTCCAGGGGCTGCGGGCCGCCTGGCGGGCCGGCGCCGAGGTGTACGCCGAGGTGGAGCTGCCCGAGGAGGCCACCGCCGACGCCGAGCGGGCCGACCTGCACCCCGCCCTGCTCGACGCCGCGCTGCACGCGGTCGCCCTCACCGACGCCGTCGACGACCGGGCGCTGCTGCCGTTCGCCTTCACCGGGGTCACCCTGCACGCGGTCGGGGCGTCCAGCCTGCGGGTGCGGATCACCCCGCTGCGCGCCGGCGAGGTCGCCGTCGAGGCTGCCGACGCCACCGGCGCGCCGGTGCTCTCGCTGGACTCCCTCGTCCTGCGGCCGCTTCCGGCCGACCTCGCCCCGGCGGCGGCCGGGCCGGTCGCCGAGGCGCTCTACCGCACCGCCTGGACGCCCGTGCCCACCCCGCCGCCCGCGCCCGTCCAGGTCGGACGGTGGGATGCCGGCGAGGTCGCCGACGTGGTGGTGCTGCCGGTCACCGGCGGCGCCGACGCGGCGTCGGTGCACGACACCGCCCGCCGCGTGCTCGCCGACCTGCAGACCTGGCTGGCCGACGACCGGTACGCCGCCACCACCCTGCTGGTGCTCACCCGCGGCGCGGTCGGCCGTGACGGCGAGGACGTCACCGACCTGGCCGGCGCCGCCGTCTGGGGCCTGGTCCGCTCCGCCCAGTCGGAGCACCCGGACCGGATCGTCCTCGCCGACACCGACGTCGACGTCACCGACGCCGTCGCGCTCGCCCCGACCCTCGTCGCCGCCGGTGAGCCGCAACTGCTGCGACGCGCCGGCGACCTGCTCGCCACCCGGCTGGTCCGCGCGCCGGCCACCGGCGAGGAGCCGCCGGCCGGCCGGATCGACCCGGCCGGCACCGTGCTGGTCACCGGCGCCAGCGGCACCCTCGCCGCCATCGTCGCCCGCCACCTGGTCCTCGCCCACGGAGTACGCCACCTGCTGCTGCTCAGCCGGCGCGGACCGGCCGCCCCCGACGCGGCCGACCTGGCCGCCGAGCTGACCGGCCTCGGCGCCTCGGTCGACCAGGTCGCCTGCGACGTCACCGACTCCGACGCCCTCGCCGCCGTGCTGGCCGACGTCCCGGCCGGACGGCCGCTGACCGCGGTGGTGCACACCGCCGGCGTGCTCGACGACGGCACCATCGCCTCGCTCACCCCCGAACAGCTCGACGCCGTGCTCGCCCCGAAGGTGGACGCGGCGCTGCACCTGCACCAGCTGACCCGCGACGCGAACCTCGGCGCGTTCGTCCTGTTCGGCTCCGCGGCCGGCGTGGTCGGCGCGCCCGGGCAGGGCAACTACGCGGCGGCGAACGCGTTCCTCGCCGGCCTCGCCGCGCACCGCCGGGCGCAGGGGCTCGCCAGCCAGTGCCTGGCCTGGGGGTTCTGGGCGCAGGCCACCGGCATGACCGGGCGGCTCGGCGGCGTCGACCGGGCGCGCATCTCCCGCAGCGGCATGATCGGCCTCACCGTCGACGAGGGGCTGACCCTGCTCGACGCCGCCCTGGACCGCCCCGACGCCCTGCTCCTGCCGGTCCGCTTCGATCTCGCCGCCGTACGCGCCCAGGGCGACGTGCCAGCGCTGTTCCGTACCCTGCTGCCGGTCGCCAGGCGCAGCGCCGCCGGGGTACGCGCCGACGCCGGTTCCCTGGTGGACCGGCTGCTCCGGCTGCCCGAGGCGGACCGTGAGCAGGCGCTGCTCGACCTGGTGCTGGACCGGGTGGCGCTGGTGCTCGGCTTCACCTCCGCCGCCGCCGTCGCCCCGGAGCGGGCGTTCCGCGAGCTGGGCTTCGACTCGCTCACCGCGGTCGAGTTCCGCAACCGGCTCAACCAGACCCTCGGCCTGCGGCTGCCGGTCACCGCGGTCTTCGACTACCCCTCACCGGCCGGGCTGGCCCGCTTCCTGGTCGACGAGCTCTCCGGTACCGCCGCCGTGACGTCCGCCGTGGCGACGGCGAAGCCGGTCGACGAGCCGGTCGCCATCGTCGCCATGAGCTGCCGCTTCCCCGGCGGGGTCAGCTCGCCCGAGGAGCTGTGGCGGCTGGTCGCCGACGGGGTGGACGCGATCGGCGACTTCCCCGCCGACCGGGGCTGGAACGTCGACCAGCTCCACGACCCCGACTTCACCACGCCGAACAGCAGCTACACCCGCTCCGGCGGCTTCCTCCACGACGCCGCCGACTTCGATCCCGCGTTCTTCGGGATCAGTCCGAACGAGGCGCTGGGCATGGACCCGCAGCAGCGGCTGCTGCTGGAGTGCGCCTGGGAGACCTTCGAGCGGGCCGGCATCGACCCGGGCACGCTCAAGGGCAGCCCCACCGGCGTCTTCGCCGGCCTGATGTACCACGACTACCCGGCCAACAGCGGCACCGGCGCGGTCGCCTCCGGCCGGGTGGCGTACGTGCTCGGCCTGGAGGGGCCGGCGGTGACCATCGACACCGCCTGCTCGTCGTCGCTGGTGGCGCTGCACCTGGCCGCGCAGGCGCTACGGTCGGGGGAGTGCGACCTGGCGCTGGCCGGCGGGGTCAGCGTGATGGCGACCCCGGAGATCTTCGTCGAGTTCAGCCGGCAGCGGGCACTGTCCCCGGACGGCCGCTGCCGCGCCTTCGCCGCCGCCGCGGCCGGCACCGGCATCGCCGAGGGCGCCGGGTTCCTGCTGGTCGAGCGGCTCTCCGACGCCCGCCGCAACGGTCACCCGGTCCTCGCCGTGGTGCGCGGTTCGGCGGTCAACCAGGACGGCGCGTCGAACGGCATGACCGCGCCGAACGGCCCGTCGCAGCAGCGGGTGATCCGGGCCGCGCTCGCCTCGGCCGGCGTCCCGGCCACCGAGGTCGACCTGGTCGAGGCGCACGGCACGGGGACCACCCTCGGCGACCCGATCGAGGCGCAGGCACTGCTCGCCACGTACGGCCGGGAGCGCCCCGCCGACCGGCCCCTCTGGCTGGGTTCGGTCAAGTCGAACCTGGGCCACACCCAGGCGGCGGCCGGGGTGGCCGGGGTGATGAAGGTCGTCCTCGCCATGCGGCACGGGGCGATGCCCCGGACGCTGCACGTGGACGCGCCGTCGCCGCAGGTGGACTGGTCCGCCGGTGCGGTGGAGCTGTTGACCGAGGCGCGCCAGTGGGCGGTGAACGGGCATCCGCGCCGGGCCGGGGTGTCGTCGTTCGGCATCAGTGGCACCAACGCGCACGTCATCATCGAACAGGCCCCGGACGACACCCCGGCGCCGGCCGGCCCTGTCGGGGCCGCCGCCGGCCCGGTCGTGCCCTGGCTGGTGTCCGCCCGGTCGGAGGCGGCGCTGCGGGCCCAGGCCGGGCGGCTCTCCGCGTACGCGGGCGAGCACCCCGACCTGCGCGACGGCGACATCGGGTGGACCCTCGCCACCGGACGGGCCCGATGGGAACGGCGGGCCGTCGTCCTCGGCGTCGACCGGACCGAGCTGCGGCGCGGCCTCGACGCCCTCGCGGCCGGCACGCCCGACCCGACGCTCGTGTCCGGCGTGGCCCGATCGGGTGGCCGGTTGGCGGTGCTGTTCACCGGTCAGGGCGCGCAGCGCCTGGGCATGGGTCGTGAGCTGTACGCGGTGTTCCCGGTGTTCACCGCTGCGTTCGACGCGGTGGTGGCCGAACTGGACGCGCACCTGGACCGGCCGCTGCGTGAGGTGATCTGGGGTGACGATGAGGAGCTGATCCGGCGGACGGGCTACGCGCAGGCCGGTCTGTTCGCGGTCGAGGTCGCCCTGTTCCGGCTGGTGGAGTCGTGGGGTGTGCGGGCTGATTTCGTGGCCGGGCATTCGATCGGTGAGTTGGCCGCGGCGCATGTGGCCGGGGTGTTGTCGCTGCCGGACGCTGCTCGGTTGGTGGCGGCTCGTGGGCGGTTGATGCAGGCGTTGCCGGCTGGTGGGGCGATGGTGGCGGTGCGGGCGTCGGAGGAGGAGGTGCGGGCGGCGCTGGCGGGTCCGGGTGTGGTGGTCGGCTCCTTTGGAGCTGATGTCGTAAACGACTCAGCCGGAACCGGCAACGGCAGCGGTGCGGGCACCGGCAGCGGTGCGGGCACCGGCAATGGTGGCGGTCACCTGGCCGCTGGTGGTGTGGACATCGCGGCCGTCAACGGCCCCCGGTCCGTGGTGATCTCCGGCCCCGAGGCCGCCGTGCTCACGGTCGCCGAGCACTTCACCACGCTTGGTCGTAAGACCACCCGGCTGCGGGTCAGTCACGCGTTCCACAGCGGGCTGATGGCCCCGATGCTCGACGAGTTCCGGGCCGTCGCATCGGAACTGACCTACGCCGAGCCGCAACTCCCGGTCGTGTCGAACCTGACCGGCGCCTTGGCGAGCACCGAGCTGACCGACCCGGACTACTGGGTCCGCCACGTCCGTGAAGCGGTTCGTTTCGCCGATGGCATCACGGCCCTGCACGCCGCCGGCGCGAGCACGTTCCTGGAACTCGGCCCGGACGCCGCGCTCACCCCGATGATCGAGGGCATCCTCACCGACGAGGTCACCGTCGTGCCGTCCCTGCGGCGGGGTCAGGACGAACAGTGGCAGGCCCTGACCGCCCTGGCCAGGCTGCACGTCACCGGTACCACCGTCGACTGGACCGCGCTGCTCACCGGTACCCGCGTCGAGCTGCCCACCTACCCGTTCCAGCGGCAGCGCTACTGGGCCGACGCCCGGGAGTACTGGGCCGACGCCTGGGCCGGGGCGGGCGACGGCGAGGTCGTCGCCGCCGGACTGGCCGCGCTGCGCCACCCGCTGCTCGGCGCCGAGCTGGTCGTACCGGACTCCGGCGAGGTGGTGCTGACCGGACGGGTCTCGCTCGCCACCCATTCGTGGCTCGCCGACCACGCCGTCGCCGGGACGGTGCTGCTGCCCGGCTCCGCCCTCGTCGACCTGGCCGTGCACGCCGGTGACCGGGCCGGTTGCCCCCACCTGGTCGAGCTGACCCTCCAGGCGCCGCTGCCGCTGCCCGACCACGCGGCGGTCGTGCTGCGGGTGGTCGTCGGAGGGGCGGACGAGGCGGGCAACCGTACCGTCGCCATCTACTCCGGCGACGACGCTGAGGACACCGCCTGGACGGCGCACGCCACCGGGCTGCTATCGGCGTCCGTACCCGCACCGGCCGCGCCGCTGGACGCCTGGCCGCCGGCCGGAGCGAGCCCGCTGCCCGTTGACGACGGCTACCAGCGGCTGCTCGCCGACGGCTACGCGTACGGGCCGACGTTCCAGGGCCTGCGGGCGGCCTGGCGGCACGGCGACGAGGTGTACGCCGAGGTCGTGCTCCCCGAGCCGGCCCACCCGGACGCGGCCCGCTTCGGCCTGCACCCCGCGCTGCTCGACGCCGGCCTGCACGCCGCCCTGCTCGGCGCCGCCGACCGCGACGCCGCCGACCCGCCGACCGGGGACGCGTTGCTGCCGTTCTCCTGGAGCGGGGTGTCCCTGCACGCCGCCGGTGCGACCGCGCTGCGGGTACGCATCACCCGCCGCGGCCCGCGCAGCGCCACCGTCACGGTGGCCGACGCGGCCGGGCAGCCGGTGCTCACCGTCGACTCGCTGGACTACCGCGCGGTCAGCGCCGAGCAGCTCGACCCCGGCACCCGACCCGAGGCGATGTACCGGCTCGACTGGGTGCCGCTGACCACGCCCGCCCCACCGGCCGGGACCGGGTCGGTCGTGCTGGTCGGTACGCCACCGGCGGGCGCGGCGGAGCTGCCGGCCCACCCCGACCTCGCCGCGCTCGCCGATGCCGTCGACGGGGGCGCCCCGCTGCCCGACCGGGTGCTGGTCACCGTGCCGGCGTTCACCGGCGACGACGTGCCGGCGCGACTGCGCGCGGCGGTGCCGTGGACGTTGCGGCTGACCCAGGACTGGATCGCCGACGCCCGCTTCGGCGCGGCCCGGCTGGTGCTGCTCACCACGGCGGCCGTACCGGTGGCCGACGGTGAGGTGGACCTCGTCACCGCGCCCCTGTGGGGCCTGGTCCGGGCGGCGGAGGCCGAGCATCCGGGCCGGTTCGGGCTGCTGGACGTCGACCGTACCGTCGAATCGGGTCGCCGCCTGCCCGCGGCGCTGGCCTGCGGCGAGCCGGAGGCGGCGCTGCGCGGCGGCGAGATCCGGGTGCCGCGGCTGGTCCGCGCGGCGGAGGCCGCGACCCCGGCCGCGCCGCACGAGCACGGCACCGTCCTGGTCACCGGCGGCACCGGCGGTCTCGGCGCACTGGTCGCCCGGCACCTCGTCACCGAGTTGGGCGTCCGGCACCTGCTGCTGACCAGCCGGCGCGGCATCGACGCGCCCGGCGCCCGCGACCTGGTCGCGGAGCTGGCCGACCTGGGTGGCGACGTCACCGTCGCCGCCTGCGACGTGGCCGACCGGGACGCGCTGACCCGGCTGCTGGCCAGCGTGCCCGCCGCCCGCCCGCTGACCGGGGTGGTGCACGCCGCCGGCGTGCTCGACGACGGCGTTCTCGCCGCGCTCACTCCCGAGCGGGTCGACGCCGTCCTCGCCCCCAAGGCGACCGCCGCCTGGCACCTGCACGAACTCACCCGTGACCTGCGGATGTTCGTACTCTTCTCGTCGGCGGCCGGGGTGCTCGGCGCGCCCGGTCAGAGCGGCTACGCCGCCGCGAACGTTTTCCTCGACGCCCTGGCCACGCACCGCCGCGCCGCCGGGCTGCCGGCCGTCTCGCTGGCCTGGGGACTGTGGGCGGCCGACGGGATGGGCGAGCGGCTGACCGCCGCCGAGCTGCGCCGGCTGGGTCGCAACGGCTTCCCCCCGCTCACCCGCACCGAAGGGCTGGCCCTGTTCACCGCGGCGCTCGACGCCGTCGAGCCGCTGCGGGTGCCGGTCCGGCTCGACCTGCCGGCCCTGCGCGCGGTCGCCGCCAGTCAACCCCTCCCGGCCGCCCTGCGCGGCCTCGTCCCGCCGGCCCGGCCGGTCGCGCGAGCCGGCGCGACCGCGCCGGCTGGCGGTGACGACCTGCGCCGCCGGCTCGCCGGCCGGTCCGGGTCCGAGCGTCGCGAGGCCCTCCTTGATCTGGTACGCGTCGAGATCGCCGCCGTGCTCGGCCACGCCACGGTGGACGCCGTCCAGCCCGACCAGGCGTTCAAGGACCTCGGTTTCGACTCGCTCTCGGCGGTGGAACTGCGCAACCGGCTGACCGCGGTCACCGGGCTGCGGCTGCCGGCCACCCTGGTCTTCGACCACCCCACGGCGCTCGCCGTGGCCGCGCACCTCGACGAGGTGCTCACCCCCGGTGAGGCGGCCCCGACCACGGACGCCCCGGTGGCGCGGCCGGCCGACGAGCCGATCGCCATCGTCGCGATGAGTTGCCGCTTCCCCGGCGGCGTCGGCTCGCCGGAGCAGCTGTGGCGGCTGGTCGCCGACGGCGTGGACGCGATCGGCGAGTTCCCCGCCGACCGGGGCTGGGACGTCGACGGCATCTACCACCCGGAGCGCGGCGCGGAGGGGCGAACCTATTCCCGTTCCGGCGGCTTCCTCGCCGACGCCGCCGAGTTCGACGCCGGCTTCTTCGGCATCAGCCCGAACGAGGCGGTGGCGATGGACCCGCAGCAGCGGTTGCTGCTGGAGTGCGCCTGGGAGACCTTCGAGCGGGCCGGCATCGACCCGGGCACGCTGAAGGGCAGCCCCACCGGCGTCTTCGCCGGCGTGATGTACCACGACTACCAGGACAACACGAACACCGGCTCGATCGCCTCCGGTCGCGTCGCGTACGCCTTCGGGCTGGAGGGGCCGGCGGTCACCGTCGACACCGCCTGCTCGTCCTCACTGGTGGCGCTGCACCTGGCCGCCCAGGCCCTGCGGTCCGGGGAGTGCACGCTCGCGCTCGCCGGCGGGGTGACCGTGATGGCCACCCCCGACACCTTCGTCGAGTTCAGCCGGCAGCGCGGGCTCTCCCCGGACGGCCGGTGCAAGTCCTTCGGCGCGGGCGCCGACGGCACCGGCTTCTCCGAGGGCGCCGGCCTGCTGCTGGTGGAACGCCTCTCCGACGCCCGCCGCCACGGGCACCCCGTCCTCGCCGTGGTGCGCGGCTCGGCGATCAACTCCGACGGCGCGTCGAACGGCCTGACCGCGCCGAACGGCCCCGCCCAGCAACGGGTCATCCGCGCGGCGCTCGCCTCGGCCCGGGTGCCGGCCGCCGAGGTGGACGTGGTCGAGGCGCACGGCACCGGCACCACCCTCGGCGACCCGATCGAGGCCCAGGCGCTGCTGGCCACCTACGGCCAGGACCGCCCGGGGGACCGGCCGCTCTGGTTGGGGTCGGTCAAGTCGAACGTCGGCCACACCCAGGCCGCCGCCGGGGTGGCCGGGGTGATGAAGATGATCCTGGCGATGCGGCACGGGCTGATGCCCCGCACCCTGCACGCCGAGGAGCGCTCGCCGCAGGTCGACTGGTCCGCCGGCGCGGTCGAGCTGCTGACCGAGGCACGCGAGTGGCCGGCGAACGGGCATCCGCGCCGGGCCGGCATCTCCTCCTTCGGGCTCTCCGGCACCAACGCCCACGTGATCATCGAGGAGCCGCCCGCCAGCGGTGACTCGTCCACGCCCCGACCGGTCGACGGCCCGGTGCCCTGGCTGGTGTCTGCGCGGTCCGACACCGCCGTACGCGACCTGGCCGGACGGCTGGCCGACCTCGCCGCCCGGATCGACCCGGCAGACGTGCCGGCGGCGGGCCGGACGCTCGCCACCGGACGGGCGCTCTTCGGCCACCGGGCCGTGGTGCTCGGCGCGGACCCGGCGGAGCTGTCCGCCGGCCTGACCGCCCTGACCGCCGGCGCCGGCGCTCCCGGCCTGGTCACCGGCGTGGCCCGGCCGGGTGGTCGGCTGGCGGTGCTGTTCACCGGTCAGGGCGCCCAGCGGCTGGGCATGGGTCGTTCGCTGCACGGTGTGTTCCCGGTGTTCGCCGCTGCGTTCGACGCGGTGGTGGCGGAGTTGGACGCGCATCTGGACCGGCCGTTGCGTGAGGTGGTCTGGGGTGATGACGAGGAGCTGATCCGCCGGACGGGCTATGCACAGGCGGGGTTGTTCGCCGTCGAGGTGGCGTTGTTCCGGCTGGTGGAGTCGTGGGGTGTGCGGCCGGACCTCGTGGCGGGGCATTCGATCGGTGAGTTGGCTGCGGCGCATGTGGCCGGGGTGTTGTCGCTGCCGGATGCCGCAAGGTTGGTGGCGGCTCGTGGGCGGTTGATGCAGGCGTTGCCCGATGGTGGGGCGATGGTGGCGGTGCGGGCGTCGGAGGAGGAGGTGCGGGCGGCGCTGGCGGGTCCGGGTGTGGTGGACGGGTCCTTTGGAGCTGATGTCGTAAACGACTCAGACGCCAACGGCACCGGCACCGGCACCGGCCTCGGCCTGGCGGCAGGCGCTGGTGTGGACATCGCCGCCGTCAACGGCCCCCGTTCGGTGGTCATCTCCGGCCCCGAAGCTGCCGTGCTCACGGTCGCCGAGCACTTCAGCGCGCAGGGTCGCAAGACCACCCGGCTGCGGGTCAGCCACGCGTTCCACAGCGGGCTGATGGACCCGATGCTCGACGAGTTCCGGGCCGTCGCGGCGAGCCTCACCTACACCGAGCCGCAACTCCCGGTCGTGTCCAACCTGACCGGCGCCCTGGCCAGCAGCGAGCTGACCGACCCCGACTACTGGGTCCGGCACGTCCGCGAGGCGGTCCGCTTCGCCGACGGCATCACCACCCTGCACCAGGCGGGAGCCACGACGTTCCTGGAACTTGGTCCGGACGCCGCGCTCACCCCGCTCATCGAGGGCATCCTCACCGACGAGGTCACCGTCGTGCCGTCCCTGCGGCGGGGACACGACGAACACCGGCAGGCCCTGACCGCCCTGGCCAGGCTGCACGTCACCGGCACCACCGTCGACTGGACCGCGCTGCTCCCGCAGACCGCCCGCACGGTCGACCTGCCCACCTACCCGTTCCAGCGGCAGCGGTACTGGCAGCGGACCAGCACCGCCGACGGGGACCTCGGCGCGGTCGGGGTCGACGCCGCCCGCCACCCGCTGCTCGGCGCTGCCGTCACCCTCGCCGGCTCGGACAGCACCGTCCTCACCGGACGGCTCTCCGTGCACAGCCAGCCCTGGCTGGCCGACCACGTGGTGGGCGACGCGATCCTCCTGCCGGGCACCGGGCTTGTGGAACTGGCGCTCAGCGCGGGCGGGCAGGTCGGCTGCGACGCACTCACCGAACTGGTCCTCGAGGCGCCGCTGGTCGTACCGGAACGCGGCGGGGTCACCGTCCAGGTGCTGCTCGGCGCGGCCGACGAGGCGGGCAGCCGGCCGGTCACCGTCCACTCCCGGGACGGCGGACCGGACCAGCCGTGGACCCGGCACGCCACCGGCGCCGTCGCCCCGGCTACCCGGCCGCCGTCGTTCGACCTGGCCGCGTGGCCGCCGCCGGGCGCCGTCCCGGTCGACCTCACCGGGCGGTACGACGCCCAGGCCGCCGCCGGACTGGCGTACGGGCCGGCGTTCCAGGGGCTGCGCGCCGCCTGGACCGCCGGCGAGCAGGTGTACGCCGAGGTGGCCCTGCCAGCCGGGGACGGCGCCGACGACGGGTACCGGATGCACCCCGCCCTGCTCGACGCCTGCCTCCAGGCGGTCGGCCTCGACGCCGGCCAGGTCGGGCCGGTCCGGCTGCCGTTCGCCTTCGCCGGTGTCACCGTTGCGGTGCCCGACGCCACCACCGTCCGGGTCCGGGTCAACCCGGCCGGCGACGGGGTACGCCTCGACATCGCCGACGCCGCCGGCCTGCCGGTCGCCTCGGTGGAGTCGCTCACCCTGCGGGAACTCTCCGCCGCCCAGCTCGCCGCCGGCCGCCAGGAACCGCTGTACCGGCTGACCTGGCAGCCCGCCGCGCCGGTGACCGCACCCCCGGTGCGTTGGGCGGCGTGGGAGGACGTCCGCGACGACGTACCCGAGGTGGTGGTGCTGCGGTCGGAGCCCGGCCGGGACGCCGCCGCCGTGCACCGGGCGACCCACCGGGCCCTGGAGCGGGTCCAGACCTGGCTCGCCGACGACCGGTACGCGCGGTCCAGCCTGGTGGTGATCACCCGGGGGGCGGTCGCGGTGGCCGACGAGGAGGCCGCCGACCTGGCCGGTGCCGCCGTCTGGGGGCTGGTCCGTTCCGCGCAGTCGGAGCAGCCCGACCGGATCGTCCTGGCCGACCTCGACGACCCGGACGACCCGGCGACGCTCGCCCTGGCCGTCGCCACGGGGGAACCGCAGGTCGCCGTCCGCGCCGGCGTCGCCCACGTCGCCCGGCTCGCCCGGCTCGCGGCCACCCCGGAGGCCCCGCCGGCCAGCGTGTTCGGCGCCGAGGGGACGGTGCTGGTCACCGGCGCGACCGGCCTGCTCGGCCGGCTCGTCGCCCGGCACCTGGTCACCACGCACGGCGTACGCCGGCTGCTGCTCACCAGCCGGCGGGGCGCCGCGGCGGCCGGGGCGGACGACCTCGTCGCCGAGCTGACCGCGCTCGGCGCGGACGTCCGGCTCGCCGCCTGCGACATGGGCGACCGGGACGCCGTGGCGGCCCTGCTGGCCGGGCTCGACCCGGCGCACCCGCTCACCGGGGTCGTGCACTCCGCCGGTGTGCTCGACGACGGGGTGATCGGGTCGCTCACCCCGGACCGCGTCGACGTCGTGTTCCGCCCCAAGGTGGACGCGGCGCTGCACCTGCACGAGCTGACCGCCGACCTGCCGCTCACCGCGTTCGTGCTCTTCTCCTCCGCCGCCGGTGTGGTCGGCAACCCGGGCCAGGGCAGCTACGCCGCCGCCAACGCCTGCCTGGACGCGCTCGCCGCCCACCGCCGGGCCGCCGGCCGGCCCGCCCAGTCGCTCGCCTGGGGAGCCTGGGCCGGCGACGCGGGAATGGCCGCCGACCTCACCGCCGGCGACCGCGCCCGCGTCGAGCGGACCGGCGTCCGCCCGCTCGCGCCCGCCGAAGGGCTCGCACTGCTGGACGCGGCCGCCGCCACCGACGCGGCGGTGGTCGTACCGGTGGCGCTGGACCTGGCGGCGCTGGCCGGCGTACCCGACCTGCCGCCGCTCTTCCGCGGCCTGGTGCGGCGACCGGCGCGCGCCGGTGGCGGGGCCGGACCGGACACCGCGGCGCTGACCCGGCGGCTCGCCGCGCTGCCGGCCGACGAGCGCGACGCCGCGCTGCTCGACGTCGTGCTCACCCAGGCGGCGGCGATCCTCGGGCACGCCGGCCCGCAGGACGTCGACCCGGACCGGGCCTTCCAGGAACTCGGCTTCGACTCGCTGAGCGCGGTGGAGTTCCGCAACCAGCTCAACACCGCCACCGGCCTGCGCCTGCCCGCGACCCTGGTCTTCGACCACCCCAACGCGCGGGTCCTCGCCGCCGAACTGGCCACCGCGCTGGCCCCGGCGCCGGCCGACGGGCTGCCCGAGGACAGGGTGCGGGAGGTCCTCCAGGGCATCCCGCTCAGCCGGCTGCGGGAGGCCGGACTGCTGGACCGGCTGCTCGAACTCGGTGGGCTCGCCCCCACGCCGGACACGGCCACGGCGGACGACGAGGCCGGCCGCTCGATCGACGAGATGGACGCCGACGACCTGATCAGCATGGCGCTGGGCGACCAGGACCTCGACGACCTCATGACGGGAGACCCTCGATGACCGACGACAAGCTCGTCGCCGCGCTGCGCAGCTCGCTCAAGGAGACCGAGCGGCTGCGCGCGCAGAACCGGCGGCTCACCGCGGCCGCCCACGAGCCGGTCGCGATCATCGGGATGAGCTGCCGCTTCCCCGGCGGGGTGAGCACGCCGGAGCAGCTATGGCGGCTGGTCGCCGACGGGGTTGACGCGATCGGCGACTTCCCCGCCGACCGGGGCTGGAACGTCGACGAGCTGTACGACCCGACCGGTGAGCGGCCGCACACCAGCTACGTCCGGCAGGGCGGGTTCCTCACCGACGCCGCCGCCTTCGACCCGGCGTTTTTCGGGATCAGTCCCAACGAGGCGACCATCATGGACCCGCAGCAGCGGCTGCTGCTGGAGTGCGCCTGGGAGGCGTTCGAGCGGGCCGGCATCGACCCCGGCACGCTGCGCGGCAGCCGTACCGGGGTGTTCGCCGGGTTGATGTACCACGACTACGCCAGCAGCCACGCCACCGGCTCGGTCGCCTCCGGCCGGGTGGCGTACGCGCTGGGGCTGGAGGGGCCGGCGGTCACCGTGGACACCGCCTGCTCGTCGTCGCTGGTCGCGTTGCACCTGGCGGTGCAGGCGCTGCGCTCGGGGGAGTGCACCCTGGCGCTCGCCGGTGGCGCGGCGGTGATGGCGACGCCGGAGGCCTTCGTCGAGTTCAGCCGGCAGCGGGGGCTGGCCCCGGACGGCCGGTGCAAGTCGTTCGGGGCGGGCGCCGACGGCACCGGCTGGGGCGAGGGCGCCGGCTTCCTGCTGGTGGAACGCCTCTCGGACGCCCAACGCCTCGGCCATCCGGTGCTTGCCGTGGTTCGCGGCACGGCCGTCAACCAGGACGGCGCGTCGAACGGCTTCTTCGCCCCGAACGGCCCCGCCCAGCAGCGGGTGATCCGCGCCGCCCTCGCCTCCGCCGGCGTCCCGGCCGCCGAGGTGGACGTCGTGGAGGCGCACGGCACCGGCACCACCCTCGGCGACCCGATCGAGGCGCAGGCGCTGCTCGCCACGTACGGGCAGGACCGGCCCGCCGACCGGCCGCTCCGGCTCGGGTCGATCAAGTCGAACCTCGGGCACACCCAGGCCGCCGCCGGCGTGGCCGCCGTCATCAAGATGGTGCAGGCGATGCGGCACGGGCTGATGCCCCGGACCCTGCACGCCGAGGAGCGCTCGCCCCAGGTGGACTGGTCGTCCGGCGCGGTCGAGCTGCTGACCGAGGCATGCGAGTGGCCGGCGGAGGGGCATCCGCGCCGGGCCGGCATCTCGTCGTTCGGCCTCTCCGGCACCAACGCCCACGTCATCATCGAACAGGCCCCGGACTCCGCCCCGCAGCCGGACGCCGGCGTGCCGTCGTCGCTGGTGCCCTGGGTGCTGTCGGCGAAGTCCGACCCGGCGCTACAGGAACTTGCGGACCGCTTCGCCCCGGTCGCCGGAGAGTTGTCGCCGGTGGATCTGGGCGCCGCGGCCCGAACCTTGGTCACCGGTCGGGCGACGTTCGGCCACCGGGCGGTGGTGCTGGGCGCGGACCCGGCCGAGCTGTCCGTCGGACTGGCAGCGGTGGCGGCGGGGGAGCGCGCGCCCAACGCCGTCGCCGGCGTGACCCGGACCGGTCGGCTGGCGGTGCTGTTCACCGGTCAGGGCGCGCAGCGCCTCGGCATGGGTCGCTCGCTGCACGTGGCCTTCCCGGTGTTCGCCGCTGCCTTCGACGCGGTGGTGGCGGAGCTGGACGCGCATCTGGACCGGCCGTTGCGTGAGGTGGTCTGGGGTGATGACGAGGAGCTGATCCGGCGGACGGGTTATGCGCAGGCGGGGTTGTTCGCCGTTGAGGTGGCCCTGTTCCGGCTGGTGGAGTCGTGGGGTGTGCGGGCTGATTTCGTGGCCGGACACTCGATCGGTGAGTTGGCTGCCGCGCACGTCGCGGGGGTGTTGTCGCTGACCGATGCCGCAAAGCTGGTGGCGGCTCGTGGGCGGTTGATGCAGGCGTTGCCCGATGGTGGGGCGATGGTGGCGGTGCGGGCGTCGGAGGAGGAGGTGCGGGCGGCGCTGGCGGGTCCGGGTGTGGTGGTCGGATCCTTTGGAGCTGATGACGCAAACGACTCAGACTCCAACGGCACCGGCAGCGGCACTGTTTCGGTTGCGGCCAACGGCTTCGGCATTGGCGCCGGCAACAGTCGGGCCGCAGGCGCCGCCGCTGTGGACATCGCGGCCGTCAACGGCCCCCGTTCGGTAGTCATCTCCGGCACCGAAGCCGCCGTGCTGCACCTGGCCGAGCACTTCACCAAGCAAGGTCGCAAGACCACCCGGCTGCGGGTCAGCCACGCGTTCCACAGCGGGTTGATGGACCCGATGCTCGACGAGTTCCGGGCCGTCGCCGCGGAGCTGACCTACACCGAGCCGCAACTCCCGGTCGTGTCCAACCTGACCGGCGCCCTCGCCACCACCGAGCTGACCGACCCGGACTACTGGGTCCGGCACGTCCGCGAGGCCGTGCGTTTCGCCGACGGCATCACCACCCTGCATCAGGCAGGCACGACCACGTTCCTGGAACTCGGCCCGGACGCCGCCCTCACCCCGATGATCGAGGGCATCCTCACCGACGACGTCACCGTCATCCCCAGCCTGCGGCGGGGACACGACGAACAGCGGCAAGCCCTCACCGCCCTGGCGAAGCTGCACGTCACCGGCACCACCGTCGACTGGACCGCATTACTCCCGCAGACCACCCGCACGATCGACCTGCCCACGTACCCGTTCCAGCGGCAGCCGTACTGGCTGCACACCCTCGACTACCTCACCGAGTCCTGGCTGGCCGGCGCGCTCGGCGACGACCCGGCCGCGCTCGGCCTGACCCCCGTCGACCACCCGCTGCTGCGGGCCGCCGTGGCCACCGCCCACGCCGACGGCCTCGTCCTCACCGGCCGGTTGTCCCGGCAGGCCCAGCCCTGGCTCGCCGACCACGACGTGCTCGGCACCGTGCTGCTGCCCGGCACCGGCCTGGTCGAACTCGCCCTGCGCGCCGGCGAGGAGGCCGGCTGCCACCGGCTCGACGAGCTGACCCTCACCGCGCCGCTGGTGCTGCCCGAACGCGGCGACGTCATGGTGCAGGTGGTCGTCGGCGACCCCGACAGCGCCGGGCGACGTACCGTCGGCGTCTACTCCCGGGCCCCCGGCGGCCGCTGGACACTGCACGCCGACGGGCTGCTCGCCGCCGACGCCGCCGCGCCGTCCGTCGACCTGACCGCCTGGCCGCCGCCGGGCGGGACCCCGCTGGCCACCGAGGGCGCGTATGAGCGGTTGCGCGGGCGGGGGTACGCGTACGGGCCGACGTTCCAGGGGCTGCGGGCCGCCTGGGAACGCGGCGAGGAGCTGTACGCCGAGGTGGCCCTGCCCGACGAGGCGCACCCGGACGCCGCCCGGTTCGGCCTGCACCCGGCCCTGCTCGACGCCGCCATGCACGCCTCCCTGCTCCAGGACCACGACGGCTCCGGGGCGACGCTGCTGCCGTTCGCCTGGAACGGCGTTTCCCGGCACGCCGTCGGCGCCACCGCGCTGCGGCTGCGGATGGCGCCCACCGGACCGGACAGCGTCACCCTCACCGTCGCCGACCCGTCCGGGCAGCCGGTGCTCACCGTCGGGTCGCTGGTCTCCCGGCCGGTCTCCGCCGCCCAACTCGACGGCGTGCGGGCCGGCCGGGACCAGGTGCTGCACCGGGTGCGGTGGCAGCCGGCGGCCACCCCGGACGGGGCGCCGGACTTGTCACGCTGGGCGGTGGTCGGCGACGCCGTCGCGGTGCCGGGGGTGCCGTCGTACGCGGACCTGGACGCGGTCGGCGCGGCGGACGCCGTACCGGAGGTGGTGCTGCTGCCGCTCGCTGCCGGCGACGGCGACGTGCCGGCGGCGGTCCGGGAGGTGACCGGGGCGGCGCTGGCGGCCGTGCGGGCCTGGCTGGCCGACGACCGGTTCGCCGACTCCCGGCTGGTGCTGGTGACCCGGGAGGCCGTGGTCACCGGCCCCGACGACCGGGTGGCGCTGGTCCAGGCGCCGGTCTGGGGCCTGGTCCGGGCGGCGCAGGCGGAGAACCCGGAGCGGTTCGTCCTCGCCGACACCGACGGCCGGCTGGAATCCTGGACCGCGCTGCCGGCGGCCCTCGCGGCGGGGGAGCCGGAGCTGGCGCTGCGCGCCGGAGGGCTGCTCGTGCCCCGACTCGTCCCGGTCACCGACGCCGGGACGCCCGAGGGCGCGACCGGCGATGCCGCGACCGACGCCCCCGACGACGCGACGACCGACTTGGCGACCAACGCCGGGACACGCGACCACGCCACGACCGGCGAGCCGGCGGCCGGCGGCCCGAGCGACGGCACGGCGCTGGTCACCGGGGGCACCGGCGGGCTCGGCGCGCTCGTGGCGCGGCACCTGGTCAGCGCGCACGGCGTCCGCCACCTGGTGCTCACCAGCCGGCGCGGGCCCGCCGCCCCCGGCGTGGACGCGCTGGTCAGCGACCTGACCGCGCTCGGCGCGACGGTACGGGTGGCGGCCTGCGACGCCGCCGACCGGGAGACCCTGGCCGCCGTGCTGGCCGACATCCCCGCCGCCCACCCGCTGCGGATCGTGGTGCACGCCGCCGGGGTCGCCGACAACGGCGTGGCCGCCACGCTCACCCCGGAACGGCTCGCGGCCGCCCTCGCGCCCAAGGTGGACGGTGCCTGGCACCTGCACGAGCTGACCCGCGAGGCGGACCTGTCCGCGTTCGTGCTTTTCTCCTCCGCGGGCGGGCTGGTGCTCGCTGCCGGCCAGGCCGGCTACGCGGCGGCGAACGTCTTCCTCGACGCGCTCGCCGAGCACCGGGCCGCGCGAGGGCTGCCGGCGACCTCGCTGGCGTACGGGCTGTGGGGCACCGACGCGGGGCTGGGTGCCGTGCTCAGCGACGCCGACCTGGAACGGATGGCCCGACAGGGCTTCCCTGCGCTCACCGAGGCAGACGGGCTGGCCGCGTTCGACACCGCACTGCGGGACCGGCCGGTCACCCTCGTCCCGCTGCGGATCGACCCGGCCGCCGTGCGCACCGACGCCGGCATTCCCGCGCTGCTGCGCGCCCTGGTCCGGGCGCCCCGGCGGTTGCGCCGGGCCACCGACACCCCGGCCGCCGCCGGGCGGTTCGCCGGCCTGTCCGGGCCCGACCGGCTCCGCGCCCTGCGGGACCTGGTCCGCGCCCAGGTCGCCGCCGTCCTCGGGTACGACTCCGCCGAGGCGGTGGAGCCGGACCGCGCCTTCTCCGAGCTGGGCTTCGACTCGCTGTCGGCGGTGGAACTGCGCAACGCGCTCGGCGCGGCGACCGACCTGCGGCTGCCCGCCACGCTGATCTTCGACTACCCGACCGCCGACGCCGTCGCCGCGTACCTCGACTCGCTGCTCGGCGGGGTCTCCGCCGACGCCCCCGCCCAGGCCGGGCCGCGCCCGGTGGACGAGCCGATCGCCATCGTCGGGATGAGCTGCCGCTTCCCCGGCGGGGTCGGCTCGCCGGAGGAGCTGTGGCGGTTGGTCGCCGACGGGGTGGACGCGATCGCGCCGCTGCCCACCGACCGGGGCTGGGCCGACGACCTGTACCACCCCGAGCCGGGCCGCCCCGGCCGCTGCTACGCCCGGGCCGGCGGGTTCCTGCCCGACGCCGCCGACTTCGACGCCGGCTTCTTCGGCATCAGCCCCAACGAGGCGTACGCGGTCGACCCGCAGCAGCGGCTGCTGCTGGAGTGCGCCTGGGAGGCGTTCGAGCGGGCCGGGATCGATCCGGGCACGCTCAAGGGCAGCCCCACCGGCGTCTTCGCCGGCCTGATGTACCACGACTACGGGTACGGCAGCTCCGCGGGCGGCAGTGCGGCGGCTGGCAGGGTGTCGTACGTGCTGGGCCTGGAGGGCCCGGCGGTGGCGGTGGACACCGCCTGCTCGTCGTCGCTGGTCGCGTTGCACCTGGCGGTGCAGGCGCTGCGGTCGGGGGAGTGCTCGCTGGCGCTCGCCGGCGGCGTGACCGTGATGGCCACCCCCGAGATCCTGATCGAGTTCTCCCGGCAGCGCGGCCTCTCCCCGGACGGCCGGTGCCGCTCCTTCGGGGCGGGCGCCGACGGCACCGGTTGGGCCGAGGGCGCCGGCTTCCTGCTGGTCGAGCGCCTGTCCGACGCCCAGCGGCTCGGCCACCCGGTGCTGGCCGTGGTACGGGGCTCGGCCGTCAACCAGGACGGCGCGTCGAACGGCTTCTTCGCGCCGAACGGCCCCTCGCAGCAGCGGGTGATCCGGGCCGCCCTGGCGTCGGCCGGTGTGCCGGCCGCCGAGGTGGACGTGGTGGAGGCGCACGGCACCGGCACCACGCTTGGTGACCCGATCGAGGCGCAGGCGCTGCTGGCCACGTACGGTCAGGACCGGCCCGCCGACCGGCCGCTGTGGTTGGGGTCGATCAAGTCGAACCTGGGGCACACCCAGGCCGCCGCCGGTGTCGCCGGCGTGATCAAGATGGTCCTGGCGATGCGGCACGGCCTGCTGCCGCCGACGCTGCACGCCAAGGAGCGCTCGCCGCAGGTGGACTGGTCCGCCGGGGCGGTCGAGCTGCTGACCCGGCCCCGCGAGTGGTCGGCGAACGGGCACCCGCGCCGGGCCGGCATCTCGTCGTTCGGGCTCTCCGGCACCAACGCCCACGTCATCCTCGAACAGGCCCCACCGCCCCCGACCGCCCCCGCGGAGCCGGAAAGCGGGACGCAGAGGCCGCTGCCCTGGCTGCTCTCCGCCCGCTCCGAGGTGGCGCTGCGGGCCCAGGCCGCCCGGCTGCACCGGCACCTGTCGGGCCGGCCGGAGCTGCGGCTGCCGGACGTGGCGTACTCGCTGGCGACCGGCCGCGCCGCCCTGGAACAGCGGGCCGCCGTGCTGGGCGCCGACCGCGACGAACTCCTCGCCGGGCTGGCCACCCTCGCCGACGGCGGGACGGCCGCACCCATGCTGTCGGGGACGGCCCGGGCCGGTCGACTGGCGGTGCTGTTCACCGGTCAGGGCGCGCAGCGCCTCGGGATGGGTCGCTCGCTGCACGCAGCCTTCCCGGTGTTCGCCGCTGCGTTCGACGCGGTGGTGGCGGAGTTGGACGCGCACCTGGATCGGCCGTTGCGTGAGGTGGTCTGGGGTGATGACGAGGAGCTGATCCGGCGGACGGGTTATGCGCAGGCCGGTCTGTTCGCGGTCGAGGTCGCCCTGTTCCGGCTGGTGGAGTCGTGGGGTGTGCGGCCGGATTTCGTGGCCGGGCATTCGATTGGTGAGCTTGCTGCCGCGCATGTGGCCGGGGTGTTGTCGCTGTCGGATGCGGCGCGTCTGGTGGCGGCTCGTGGGCGGTTGATGCAGGCATTGCCGGCTGGTGGGGCGATGGTGGCGGTGCAGGCGTCGGAGGAGGAGGTGCGGGCGGCGCTGGCGGGTCCGGGTGTGGTGGTCGGCTCCTTTGGAGCTGATGTCGTAAACGACTCAGCCGGGACCGGCAACGGCAACGGCACCGAGGACGGCGTCGGCCAGGTCGCGGCCAACGGCATGGGCAGCGGCACGGGCACGGGCACGGGTGATGGTGGCGGTCTGGCAGCGGCTGGCAGTGTGGACATCGCGGCCGTCAACGGCCCCCGGTCCGTGGTCATCTCCGGCCCCGAAGCGGCCGTGCTGCACGTGGCCGAGCACTTCACCACCCTGGGGCGGAAGACCACCCGCCTGCGGGTGAGTCACGCGTTCCACAGCGGGCTGATGGACCCGATGCTCGACGAGTTCCGGGCCGTCGCGGCGAGCCTCACCTACGCCGAGCCGCAGCTCCCGCTGGTCTCGAACTTGACCGGCGCCCTCGCCACCTCCGAGCTGACCGACCCCGACTACTGGGTCCGCCACGTGCGCGAGGCGGTCCGCTTCGCCGACGGCATCACCACCCTGCATCAGGCGGGAGCGACCACGTTCCTGGAACTCGGCCCGGACGCCGCGCTCACCCCGATGATCGAGGGCATCCTCACCGACGACGTCACCGTCGTGCCGTCCCTGCGGCGGGGTCACGACGAACAGCGGCAGGCCCTGACCGCCCTGGCCAGGCTGCACGTCACCGGCACCACCGTCGACTGGACCGCACTACTCACCGGCACCCGCGTCGACCTGCCCACCTACCCGTTCCAGCGGCAGCGGTACTGGCGTCCGGAACGGCCCGGTGGCGAGGGAGCCACCCCGGCCGGTCTCGCCGCGACCGAGCATCCGCTGCTCGGCGCGTCGGTCACCCTCGCCGACACCGACGGCGTGCTGTTCACCGGCCGGCTCTCCGTCGACACCCAGCCCTGGCTCGCCGACCACGTGGTCGGCGACACCGTCCTCTTTCCCGGCACCGGCTTCGTCGAGCTGGCGGTCGCCGCCGGCGAGCGGACCGACGCGCCGGTGGTCGAGGAGCTGATCCTGCACGCCCCGCTGATACTGCCCGAGAACACGGCGGTCACCCTTCAGGTCGCCGTCGGCCCACCCGACGAGGGCGGCTCCCGTTCCGTCACCGTCCACTCCCGTACCGGCGAGGCGGACCCGTGGACCCGGCACGCCGACGGCCGGATCGGCGCTGGCGGCACGGCGCCCGCTGTGGACCTGACCGCCTGGCCACCGCCGGGCGCGACCCCGCTGCCGACCGGCGACGCGTACGAGCGGATGGCCGAGCGCGGCTACGGCTACGGACCCACCTTCCAGGGGCTGCGCGCCGCCTGGCAGCGCGGCGACGAGCTGTACGCCGAGATCAGCCTGCCGGACGCCGCGCACGCCGAGGCCGAGCAGTTCGTGCTGCACCCGGCCCTGCTCGACGCCGCGCTGCACGTGCTCGGGCTCGCCGACGGCGACGCCGACGACCAGGGCGGCACCATGCTGCCGTTCTCCTGGAACACCGTCACCCCGCACGCCACCGGCGCCCGGGGGCTGCGGGTCGCGATCCGCCCGACCGGGCCCCGCGAGGTCTCGCTCGACCTGGCCGACCTCTCCGGCGCGCCGGTCGCCGCCGTCGGCTCCCTCGCCCTGCGGGAGGTTGACGCGGCGCAGCTCCGGATCGCCGCGCCGGGCCGGCAGGACGGCCTGTACCGGCTCGCCTGGACCCCCGCCGCCGAGCTGCCGACCGCCACCACCGGCACCGGATGGGCCGTTATCGGCCAGCCGGGCCCGCACCGCGCCACGCCCGGCGCCGACCCCGGTCCGGCGAACGCCCCGGCCCCTGCCGCTTCCGGCATCGACGCCGTTCCGGCGACCGCCCTGGACCTTGACGCTCTCGGCCGGGCCGTCGGCCTGGCGAACGACGGGGATTTCGCCGCGCTGGGCATCAACGGCGGCCCGGCGAACGACCGGGATCTGCCGGCGCTCGGCCGGAACGGCGGCCCGGCGAACGACGGGGATCTCGCCATGCACGACGGGGACGGCGGCCCGCCGAACGACCTGGATCTCGCCATGCACGACGGGGACGGCGGCCCGCCGAACGACCTGGATCTCGCCGCGCCCGGTGGGGACGGCAGCCTTCACTGCTACCCGGACCTCGCCGCGCTCGGCGCCGCCGTGGACGCCGGCCTCTCGGCGCCCGACGTGGTGCTCTTCCGGGTCCCCCGCCCGGAGAACACACCCAACACCGCCGGGCGCTCCGACCGGAGCGGGCCGAACACCGACATCGACGTCCTGGCCGGTGTCCGCGGCTGCGTATACGAGGTCCTGGGCCTCGTGCAGGGCTGGCTCGCCGACCCCCGCTTCACCGCCGCCCGGCTGGTCCTGCTCACCGAGGGCGCGGTCGGCGCCGACGGGGCGGACGTGGCGCTGACCCAGGCGCCGATTTGGGGCCTGCTCCGGGCCGCCCAGGCGGAGAACCCCGGCCGCTTCGTGCTGCTCGACACCGACCGGACCGCCGCCTCCCGGGACGCCCTCGGGCCCGCCCTGGCCACCGACGAGCCGGAACTGATGATCCGCTCCGGCCGTGTCCTGGTGCCCCGCCTGGTCCGCGAGCCGTACGCCCCGGCCGACACCCCGGCCGGGCTGGACCCCGACGGCACCGTGCTGATCACCGGTGGCACCGGTGGGCTGGGCGCCCTGGTGGCCCGGCACCTCGCCCGGGCGTACGGGATCAGGCACCTGCTGCTGACCAGCCGGCGGGGGCCGGCGGCGCCCGGGGTGGACGAGCTCCGCGCCGACCTGGCCGCGCTCGGCGCCACCGCCGACGTGGTGGCCTGCGACGTGGGTGACCGCGACCAGCTCGCCGCGCTGCTCGCCGGCGTGCCCGACCGGCGTCCGCTGACCGCCGTGGTGCACGCGGCGGCGGTGGTGGACGACGGGGTGGCGGGCTCGCTGACCCCGGAGCGGATCGACGGGGTGCTGCGCCCGAAGGTGGACGCCGCCTGGCACCTGCACGAGCTGACCCGCGACGCCGGCCTGGCCGCGTTCGTGCTCTTCTCCTCGGCCGGCGGGTTGGTGCTCGCCGCCGGGCAGGGCGGGTACGCCACGGCGAACGTCTTCCTCGACGCGCTCGCGCAGCACCGGGTGGCGGCCGGCCTGCCCGCCACCTCGGTCGCCTACGGGCTCTGGGGCACCGACGTCGGCCTGGGTGCCTGGCTCACCGAGGTGGACCTGCAACGGATGGCCCGGCAGGGCCTGCCCGCGCTGACAGTGCCGGAGGGGCTGGCCGCGCTCGACACCGCGCTGCGCAGCCCCCGCGCGACGCTGGTGCCGGTGAAGGTCGACGTGGCGGCGCTGCGCGCCCGCGCCGACGAGCCGCCCGCACTGCTGCGTGGCCTGCTGCCCCGGGTACGCCGGCGCAGCGCCGCGGCCGCCGTGGACCCGGAGTGGTTCGCCCGCCGGCTCGCCGGTCAGTCCTCGGCGGAACAGGAGCGCCAGGTCACCGAGCTGGTACGCGGCCACGCCGCCGCCGTGCTCGGCCACGAGGACCCCGAGGCGGTCGACCCGGAGCGGGACTTCCTCGAACTGGGCTTCGACTCGCTCGCCGCGGTGGAGCTGCGCAACCGGCTCAACGCGGCGACCGGGCTGCGGCTGGCCCCGATGGCGGTGTTCGACAACAAGAATCCCGCCGCGCTGGCCCGGCACCTGCGCGCCGAGCTGGCCCCGGCCGCCGGTGGCGCGCCCGCCCCGGAGCCGGCCGGGGAGCCGGACACCCTGGCCGGGCTGTTCCGGGCGGCGGTGCTGGGCAACGAGGTGCTCAAGGGCTTCAACCTGCTGCGGGCGGTGGCCGACCTGCGACCCCGGTTCACCTCCGCCGCCGACTTCGGGGCGGTGCCACCGGGCGTCACCATGGCCGACGGCCCGGGGTCGCCCGTGCTCATCGGGATCAGCACCCCGATGGCCACCGGCGGCCCGCACCAGCACGCCCGGCTGGCCGCCGCGTTCCGGGGCCGGCGTCCGATGGTGTCGCTGACCAACCCGGGCTTCGTCGCGGGGGAGCGGCTGCCCGACTCGGTGGACGCGGTGGTCGACGTGCTCGCCGAGAGCGTCGTCCGGGCCGCCGCCGGGCGCCCGTTCGTCCTCATCGGCTACTCCTCGGGCGGGACGCTCGCCTACGCCACCGCCGGGCACCTGGAACGGAGCCTGGGGGTGCGCCCCGCCGGGGTGGTGCTGATGGACACCTACCGGGTCGACACCGACGACCGGGACCAGTCCCGGCTGATGGAGCAGCTCACCGTCGGGCTGGTCCAGGCCGACGCCCGTTTCGGGATGCTCAACAGCGCCGCCCTGTCGGGGATGAACCGCTACTTCGACCTGGTGCCCCGGTTCCGGCTGGACCCGGTCGAGGCGCCGGTGCTCTTCGTCGGCGCGGCCGAGCCGTTCCGGCCCGACGCGGCGGACGACGGCTCCTGGCAGGCCCGGCCCTGGGAGCCGACGCACGAGTACCGCACCGTCGCGGCCACCCACTTCACCATGATCGAGGACCGGGCGGCGGCCGCCGCGGAGGTCGTCGAGGAGTGGCTCGGGACGCTCGCCCCTAGGGGCTGATAGGGGTATGGACCGCCCGCCGGGATCCATAGTGTCTGCCACGGGAAGCGATCGACGCACGATAGGGAGCAACGGATGAGCACCGACGGCAGCTGGCAGCTGGACATCGAGAGCCCGCTCGGCAAGCAGAGCCTCTGGGTCGAACTGACCGCCGAGGGCGAGAAGCTGATCGGCAAGGCCCGGGCCAACGGCCAGGTCATCGACCCCGACATCATCGACGGCGAGCTGGTCGGCGACGTCGCCTCGTGGAAGATCAAGTGCCGCAAGCCGGTCCCGCTGACCATGAAGGTCACCGTCACCGTCAACGGCGACACCATGACCGGCAAGGCCAAGCCGGGCATGTTCGGTACCTTCCCGGTCACCGGCCGCCGCGTCTAGTGACCGCACCGACGACCAAGGGGACGGCGCCGTTCGGCGAATTCCGGACCTGGTACCGGGTCACGGGGGAGCTGTCGCCGCAACGGACCGCGCTGGTGGTCGTGCACGGCGGCCCCGGCAGCACCCACGACTACCTGACCAGCCTCTCGGTGTTCGCCGACGGCGGCACCCCCGTCGTCCACTACGACCAGCTGGGCAACGGGGGTTCCACCCACCTGCCGGGCCGGCCGGCCGAGTTATGGACCGTCCAGCTCTTCCTCGACGAGCTGGACAACCTCCTGCGCCACCTCGGGGTCGCCGACAACTACGTCCTGTTCGGACACTCCTGGGGCGGCCTGCTGGTGGCGAAGCACGCGGCGGCGGCGCCGGCCGGCCTGAAGGGCCTGATCATCGCCGACGCGCCGGCGTCGTACCCGTTGTGGCTGGCGGCGATGGCAGAGCTGCGCGCCGCGCTGCCGGCCGGGGTCGACGACACGCTGCGCCGGCACGAGGCGGCGGGCACCACCGACAGCGACGAGTACCACGCAGCCACCAAGGTCTTCTACGACCGGCACCTGTGCCGGCTCGACCCGTGGCCCCGCGACTACCAGGCCTCCTTCTACGAGCTCTACAACGACCCGACCGTGTACCTCGCGATGAACGGACCGAGCGAGTTCCACGTCATCGGGTCGCTGAAGGACTGGGGCGTCACCGACTGTCTCGCCGACATCGCGGTGCCCACCCTGGTCATCTCGGGCCGCCACGACGAGGCCACCCCGGCCACCGTCCGGCCCTTCATCGACCTCATCCCGGACGCGCGCTGGGAGCTGTTCGACGACTCCAGCCACGTGCCGCACCTGGAGGAGCCGGAGCGGTTCCGCCAGACGGTGGGCGACTACCTCAAGACCGTCGCGCAGGTGTGAAGAAGGACGGACATCCGATGACCGACGCGGTCGGGCGGTTCCCCGCCGACACCCTGGACCAGTTCGTACTCGGCCCCGCCGCCCGCACGCCGGACAAGCCGGCGGTGATCGAGCGGGCCGGCGGCGCGCTGGTGACGGTCACGTACGGCGAGCTGGCCCGCGCGGTCGACGCGCGGGCCGCCGCGCTGGCCGAGGCGGGCGTTGGCACCGGCGACCGCGTCGTCATCGAGTCGCAGACCTCCGCCGCCGCCATCGCGCTGCTGCTCGCCTGCTCCCGGCTCGGCGCGGCGTTCGTGCCGGTCGACCCGGACACCCCGGACCTGCGGGTACGCGCCATCGTCGAGGCGACCGACCCGGTGCTGCACCTCCGGCCCGCCGGCCGTCCGGCCCGGGAACTGCCGTCGACAACCGCCGTCGCCGAGTTCAGCCCGGACGGGCTGGTCGCCCCCGCCGGCAAGCCCCGGCAGCGCCGTCGCCGCGCGGTGGTGGGCACCGACCCGGCGTACCTGATCTTCACCTCCGGGACCACCGGGCAGCCCAAGGGTGTGGTGCTCAGCCACCACGCCGCGCTGGCCTTCTACCGGGGCGCCCAGCGCTTTCCGGTGGTGGCCGCCGACGACGTGGTGGCCAGCACCTCGCCGCTGGCCTTCGACGTCTCGCTGTTCGACCTCGGGGTCACGCTGGGCAGCGGGGCGACCCTCGCGCCGGTGCCCCGCGAGTTCCTGAGCTTCCCGCGCCGGCTGCTCGGCTTCCTCCGCGACGCCGGCGCGACGGTGGTGCACGGCGTGCCCTCGCTGTGGCGGCCGTTGCTGCGCCACGAGCCCGACGGCCTGGCCGCCCTGGACCGGCTGCGCGGCATCCTCTTCGCCGGCGAGAACTTCCCGCTGGCCGAGCTGCGCCGGCTGCGCGAACTGCACCCGGGACTGCGGGTGGTCAACGCGTTCGGCGCCACCGAGACGGTGGCCTGCTCCTTCGCCGAGGTGCCCGACCCGCTGCCCGCCGACGCCGAGCGGCTCTCCATCGGCGACGGCTACCCGGGCGCCGAGCTGCTGCTGGTCGACTCCGACGGCAGCGTGGTCGACGCGCCCGGCGCGGTCGGCGAGATCCACGTCCGCTGCCCGTCGCTGTTCAGCGGCTACTGGGACGACCCGGCGGCCACCCGGCAGGTGCTGGTGCCCGACCCCCTGGAGCCCCGCTCCGGGCAGCTCGTCTACCGCTCCGGCGACCTGGCGTACCGCGGGGCCGACGGGGAGCTGTACTTCTGCGGCCGGACCGACTCGATGGTGAAGATCCGGGGCAACCGGATCGAGCTGGGCGAGGTGGAACGCCGGCTGCTGGACCACCCGACGGTCGGCGCGGCGGTGGCGGTGGCGGCCCCGGCGGCCGACGGCGAGCCGAGCCTGCACGCCTTCGTGGTGCCCCGGCAGGGCGCCACCGTCGGCGCGGCCGAGCTGGTGGAGCGGTGCCGGCGCACCATGCCGGCGTACATGGTCCCGGCGCGGTTCCACTTCCTCACCGAGCTGCCGCTGACCGCCAACGGAAAGGCGAACCGGACCGCGCTGGCCGAACTGGCCCGCGCGGCCCGGTAGGCCGCCGGATCATCCCACCAGGGTCCGCTGCCGCGGCCGGGGCCGCAGCGCGAGCGCCGGGGTCAGGGTCAGCACGTCGAACGGTCGCCGCGCCGCGTCCACCCGGCCCCAGAGCCCGTCCGGGCCGGAGACGCAGAGCCGGGACACCCCGTGGGCGCGCAGCGTCTCCAGCGCCCCGGGCCAGCGCACCTGCCGGACGATCCCGTCCAGCAGCAACCGACGCACCTGCTCGCCCCGGGTCAGCACCGCGCCGTCGTGGTCGGAGACCATCGGCAGCCGCAGGTCGGTGAACGGCAGCCCGGCCACCAGCTCCCGCTCCATCGTCGCCCGCAGCGGGGCGAAGGCGGCCGAGTGCATCGGCGGGCTCATCGTGTACAGCGGCAGGCCGCCGCGCGCCCGCACGGCCGCCTGGAGCCAGTCCAGGCGGTGCCGGCGTACCGAGAGCATCCAGAAGTCGTCGTCGACGTGGCAGGCCGTCTCGTACCACTCGCCGGCCTCGTCCAACTCGCCGAGGATCTCCGCCAGCCGGGCCCGGGGTGTCCGGGCGAAGGACTGGGTGACCACGTCGCTGTGGGCGTGGGCGAAGTACTCGTCCAGGTGCCGGTTCCAGCCGACGGTGAGCCGTACCGCGTCGGGGAAGCTGAGCGCCCCGGCGTAGACGGCGGCCGGCGTGCCGCCGAAGCTCGGCCCGACGACGATGTCGGGCCGGACGTCCAGCGCGTCCTCCGCCCAGTGCGCCAGCGCCAGGCAGACCACCAGGAACGCCACCCGCTCGCTCTCCGAGTAGCCCCCCTCGGCCTGCCGGTAACGGTCCACCAGCGACCAGCCCAGGGCCTCGTCGGCCTGTGCGGTCAGCCGGCGCGCCTCCGGGTTGATCAGCAGGAAGCGCCCGACCTGCGCGAACGAGCTGGGGCTGATGCCGGGGAAGACCACGGCGGTGGCCCCACCGCCGGGCTCCGCCCCGGCGCCGTCGGGCACGGGGCCGGTCACAGCAGGACCTCCGACCGGTACGCCGGCGGCGCGGCCAGGATCTGGGTGGCGATCGCCTCGACGTAGTCGGTGATGGTGACGTCCCGGTCGAGGTAGGGGACCAGCTCGCGGGTCCGCTCGTAGAGCTCACGGGTGACCGGGGAGAGCCCCTCGTTGCCCCGGATGTCGACCGCCTGGGCGGCGCAGAGCAACTCGAAGGCGACCACGTAGGTGGCGTTGGCGAGCACCTCCCGGGCCCGCCGGGCGGCGACGAAGCCGAACGAGACGATGTCCTGGAAGTCGCCGGTGCTGGTCAGCGACTGCACGGACATCGGCACCGCCAGGGCCCGCGTCTCGGCGGTCAGCGAGGCGGTCATGAACTGCCCGCCCATCAGGCCGAGCCGCAGGCCGGGGTTCTCCCGGCACAGGAAGGCCGGCAGCCCGTTGCTGTTGCTCTTGTCGAGGAACCGGTCGATCCGCCGGTTGGCCAGGTTGGTCAGGGTGGTCAGCGAGATGACCAGGTGGTCCATCGCCATCGCCACGTACTGGCCGTGGAAGTGCCCGTTGTGGAACACGTCGTTCTCGTCCGGCACCACCAGCGGGTTGTCGTTGGACGAGTTGAGTTCGGCCTCCAGCGTCTCGCCGATCCGGAGGAAGCTGTCCAGCACTGGACCGAGGATCTGCGGCGTGCACCGGATCGAGTACGCGTCCTCGATGGGCTGCGAGCCGGCCTTGGCCGAGGAGCCCATCTCGGCGGCAAGCGCCGCCTCGGTCTCCTGCTCGTTGACCGCCAGGGTGGACTCCTGCAGGGTGCGCCAGAGCCGCGCGGCGATCTCGCGCTGACCCTTGTGCGGCTTCAACTCGTGCACCCGCGGGTCGAACGGCTTGGTCATCCCACGCAGCCCCTCCACGGACAGCGCCGAGACCGTCAGGTACGTCTCCAGCAGCCGGCCGGCCTGGGCGAAGACCAGGCCGCCCAGGCCGACCATGCCGGAGGTGCCGTTGATCAGCGCCAGCCCCTCCTTGAAGCTGAGCGTCATCGGCTCGATGCCGGCCAGCCGCAGCGCCTCCGCGGCAGGCATGGTCTCGCCCCGGTAGCGGGCCCGCCACTGGCCGACGCAGGCCAGCGCGATCGCGGCGAGCGGGCCGAGGTCTCCGCTGGTGCCCAGCGACCCCTTCTCCGGTACGCACGGGATGATCCCGGCGTTGTACACGGCGATCAGCTTCTCCAGGTTCGCCGGCGAGATCGCCGAGTTGCCCCGGGCCAGCGACACGATCCGGGACAGCATGATCGCCCGGACCGTCCGGTCGTCCAGGTGCGGCCCGACGTTGGTGGCCACCGCGTTGATCAGGTTCTCCTGGAGCTGCTGGGCCATGGTGACCGGCACCAGCCAGTCGACGAAGCCGCCCATGCTGGTGTTGACGCCGTAGATGACCCGGCCCTCGTCGACGAAACGCTGCAGCGTCTCCCGGGAGGTCTGGACGCGCTGCCAGACCTTGTCGTCGAGGCCGACCGGCACCGAGTGCGTGGCCGCCGCCTCCAGTTGCTCCAGCCGGACCCATTGGTCGGCTGCCACAGTGAATTCCACGAGATCGAACCCCCTCCGCGGGACGGATGTCAGCGTTGTCCGCGTCGGGTGGGACCATCGGGCAGCGCGGTGTCGCACTGCCTCTGAACAGGTGCCCCGTGGAACCCGACGGGTGCGCAGGGTCAGTCAAGCCGCCTCCGTCGCGGGTGGAACAGACCGGGCGTACCCCTAGAAGGGCGCGAGCGGCCCCTAACCGGGGCCCGGCCCGGACCCCTTGCCCCGGCCGGCGCCAGCCGCGCCCATTGGAACGGCTCGCGGTGGCGGAAGGTCCCCATCGGGTACGCGAGGCCGGGGTGTCCGGTCCAGTCCGGCACCCCGTTTCGGCAGAACCTAGCCGAGCGGGGCTGGGCTCTCCGAGCGGAGCCTGATCACCTGGGCTGAGCCGCAGTCGCTGCGGGGAGTGGGGTGGTGTCATGCGGCCCTGTAGAGCTGATGACGTAAACGAATCAGCCCTGTCGGGGTGGATGCCGCGACGGGCGGATCGCGCCAATCTGGAAGCAGTGGTGTCGGTCGGCCGCAGCGGGCCACCACCAGGCGGATGAGCACCATCTTGCGGGATGGCGCCCGCCATCCAGTCGGCTGAGTCGTCCACGACATCAGCTCGAAAGGCTCAGAACCCCTACCGCGCCGGGCGCCGACCACCACGGCGCCCGCAACGCGCCACGCCGGCCGACTGACGCGTGGAACACCATGGGTGCCGAACGACCGCGGTGACACCGGCCTGGGGGAGTGGGTTCCCTCCGCCGGGGGAGGCTGCCGCAGCGGCACGTTCGTAGCGTCACCGGCATGGATACGACAGGTGCCGCCGCGCGCGCCCCGCTCACCGACGGGGGTGGGCGCTGATGCTGGTGCGGACCACCACCCTGGTACGCCGGCCGCCGGAGGCGGTCTGGCCGCTGCTCTGCGACTCGCGCCCCGGCAGTGCGTCTCCGACCAGGGGGTCGTGTACCAGCGGATCACCGAGTGGTCGCCGCCGGCCCGGCTGGCGTTCCACATGGAGCGCACCGACCTGCCGTTCGGCCCGTGCGTCGGCGCGTTGACCGACACTTTCGAGCTGACGCCGGCGGCCGGCGGCCGGGCGACGCGGCTCACCCGCAGCACTCGGGTCGAGGTGCGCGGTCGGTTCCGGTGGGCCCGGGCCCTGGCCGTCGGGATCGGGCTCAAGGCGGTGCACCGGTTCGTCTTCCGCGACTGGCGCCGCTGACTGAACCCGCCCTTCAGCTCCCCCGGGGTGTGCCTACGCCTCGCCGGCGCGGTGGGCCGCGGCGAGCCGTTTCGGCGCCCGGGCGTACCAGGCGTCCAGGACCAGCTCGGTCAGCTCCGGCACGGTGATCCGGTCCAACCGGACCAGCACCGCCGGATAGCCGTCGAAGTGCGGGGTGGTGAAGTAGATCGCCGGGTCGTCGGCGAGCAGCGCCTCCTTGGCACCTAGGTCGGGCAGCTGCGCGCCGAGGATCGGACCGTCGGGAGCGGCGTCGCCCAGGGCGTCGTGGTCCGCCCGGCGCAGCGGTCGCTCCCACACGAACGGCTTGTCGCGTACCCGCCAGGCCGGCGCGCCGTCGTATGACGGCCGCTCCGTCGTCTCCGGCAGGGCGAGCGCGAGCCGACGTACATCGTCCCAGGTGGCCACGGTCCGACCATACGACCGCCGGCCCGGCGGGAAAAGGACCGGGCGCTCAGGGGAGGGGGTGGGAGATGTTGCGGGCGTGGTCGGCGACGGCGGCGGCGACCACCGTCGCCTCCAGCGGCAGCATCTCCAGGCACCGTCGGACGGCGGCGGCCATCAGCACGTTCGGCACCCGCATGGACAGGGTGCAGTGCGGCACCCAGCGCCCCGGGTGGTACTGCTCGGACAGGGTGATCCCGGCCCGGGTCAGCCGCTCGTGCACCAGGGCGTGCTGGGCCAGCAGCTCGACGGTGGGGGTGACGCCGAGCCAGAGCACCCGGCCGACGAACTGGCCGGCGTGGTCGAAACTGAGCCGCAGCGGCGTGGCGACCACCGTTCCGCGCAGGGCGTCGGCCACCCGCTCCGGGTCGAGGCGGGGCGCCACGGCGAGGGACACGTGCGGCCGGTGCCGCTGCTCCAGCAGCGAGCGCATGCTCTGTACGCCCTCGGCCTCCAGCGCGTCCCAGAGCACCCGGATGCGACGGGTGGCGTCGGTGTCCAGATACAGCTCCAGCGCCGCGACCACGTGATCACCCTAGATGCCGGGTTTACCGGCCCCGGCCGGCGGTACCCGACCGGAGACGGCGGCCCGCGAAGGAGTGTTCCGGTGGACGTGGACGACCTGCTGACCGAGATCTACGACCGGCTGCCCGACCTGGTGCGCGCGGCGGTGGACGGGCTGAGCCCGGCGGAGCTGCGCCGATCGCCGACGCCCGGCGGCAACCCGGTCGGCTGGCTGGTCTGGCACCTGACCCGGATCCAGGACCACCATGTCGCCGACCTGCTCGGCGCGGAGCAGGTCTGGACCGCCGGTGACTGGGCCGCTCGGTTCGGCCTGGACCCCGATCCCAACGACACCGGCTACGGCCACACCCCGCAGCGGGTCGCCTCGGTACGCCCGGACAGCTCCCGCGCCCTGGTCGACTACTACGACGCGGTCGCGGGGCGTACCCGGACGTTCCTGGCCGGGCTGCGGCCGGCGGACCTGGACCGGGTGGTGGACGAGGCGTGGGACCCACCGGTGACCCTCGGGGTGCGGCTGGTCAGCGTGGCCGACGACGGGCTCCAGCACGCCGGCCAGGCCGGCTACGTCCGGGGCCTGCTCCGCGCCGGGTGAGCCGCCGTCACCCGGCCCGGCGCAGGGCGGCGTACGCGAGCAGGTGGAACGCCTGCGCCTCCGGGGAGGTGCCGGGGCGGGTGAAGTGCGGCGCGCCACTGACCGGCCGGACCAACCCGTGCCGGTCGACCTGCCGGGTGGCGGCGGCCAACAGGTCCCGCCCGACGTCCCGGTAGGCGGCCGGCAGCCAGCCGTCGGCGACCCCGGTCAGCGCCGCGTACGCCAGCATCTGCGCGACGTTGGCCTCGACGAAGCTGCCGGGGTCGTCGAGCACGTCGTGGAAGAGCCCGTCCGGCCGGCGGTGGGTCAGGCAGGCGTCGAGCACCGTCCGGGCGTGTCCGGCCAGCTCCTCGCGCTGCCCGGTCGGCCAGTCGGGCCGCAGCCGCAGCGCGCGGGCGATGCCGGCGACCACCCAGCCGTTGCCGGTGCCCAGTGCTGCGGCTGGTCCAGCCGTGCCCGGTCGGAGTCCCAGCGCGCCGCGTAGAGCCCGCTGCGCTCGTCGTACAGTCGGCGACGGTGACCGTCGACCTGGGCCGCCGCCGGTCCGGGATGCCCGCAGAGGGCGAGCAGCGGCACCACCATGTACACCGTGTCCGCCCAGACCTGCCGGTTGCCGAGCAGGTGGAACAGGGTGCCGTCGCCGGCCCGGGGCGCCCGGGTCAGCAGCCAGTCGAGCTGCCGGTCCAGCGCCGCCGCCCACCGCTCGTCCGGATGCGCCCGGACGGCGTGCCGCAGGGCCTCCCCGCAGGCCGCGCCGTTGACCGCGCCGTCCTCCCCGGAGACGTCGCCGAGCCGGCCGTCCGGGTGCTGACGGGTCACCGCCGCGTCGGCGAGCAGCACCGCCTGCTGGTCGAGCCCGAGGTCGAGCAGCGCCTGGCCGGTCACCCCCTGCTCCCACGACTGCCGCTGCATGGCCAGCAGCGCCGCGAGCACCCGGCCCACCCGGGGGTCGTCCGGTTCACGCATCGTCGCCTCCCTCCGCTCCTGCTACCCCGGATCCGGCGGGGCACCCGTGAGCCTTTCGGCTGCCGAGGGGAGGGACCGGGCCGCCTCACCCGGTACGGGTGAGGCGGTCTCACCCCGGCGCCTGCGATCGTGCTCACCGGGCTGCGGACCGACGGGGGAGGGGTGCCATGGCGACGTCGGGGACCGAGTTCCTGGAGCGGCTGTCGTCGCGCCGCCGCCCGCGACTGCCCGAGACCCTCACCGGCACGATCCGGCTCGACCTGCACGACGGGGGCCGCACGGAGCACTGGTACCTCACCCTGCACGACCAGTCTCTCGACGTAAAACGCTCGCCCGACGACGCCGACCTGGTGGTGCGGGCCGACCGGGAGGTCTTCGACCGGCTCGTCAACGGCCGGACGGAGGTGGTGCAGTCGCTGCTGCGCAACGACCTGACCGTGCAGGGCGACATGCGGTTGCTGCTGGCCCTGCGACGGATCTTCCCGGGGCCGGTCGACGCCCGGCACCCCCGCGACGTCGCCCGAGAGAGCCTGGGCCGGTGAGACAGGAACTCGTCCACGTCATCGCCGGCAACGCCTTCGCGGCCAGCGACGCCCAGGGCGACATGGAGGTCGACCCGCGGGCGCCGGTCGGGCTCTTCTCCTTCGACACGCGGTTCCTGTCCCGCTGGGTGCTCACCGTCGACGGCCAGCGCCTGCACGCCCTGTCCCGGGACGACATGAGCCACTTCGAAACCCAGTTCTTCCTGGTACCCGGCACGGCCAGCCACTACGTCGACGCGGACGTCTCGGTCATCCGGCACCGCTCCATCGACGACAGCTTCAACGAGCGGATCGCGGTGCTCAACCACTCCGCCCGCCCGGCCCAGTTCGTTGTCCGGATGGACATCGACGCCGACTTTGCCGACACCTCGGAGATCCGCAGCCCCCGGCCGCGCCGGACGACCGCGACCGCCTTCCCGAACGAGGGGGTGCTCCGGCTGCGGTACGAGCGGGAACGGTTCTGCCGGGAGGCGGCGGTCTCCACGACCGCCCCGGGCCACGTCGACGCGGGTGGCATCACCTACCGGATCACCGTGCCCCCGAACGGGCAGTGGGTCACCGACCTGCACGTCAACATGATCATCCACGGCGCGGGCGGTCGTGACGTGCGGGCCAGCCTGGGGACGCACCGGCAGCGGGTCGACCACGACATGCGTCACGACCTGCGGGACTGGCTGGACCGGGCACCGCGGCTGGTGGCCGAGCGCGACGTCCTGACGGACGTCTACCACGGCGCGCTGACCGACCTGGCCGCGCTGCGCTACCCGCCGCTGTCCTACCCCGGGCGAGTGCCGGTGGGCGGCCTGCCCTGGGCGATGGCGCTCTACGGCCGGGACGCCATGATCACCTGCCTCCAGGCGCTGCCGTTCACCCCCGAACTGACCCCGACCACCCTGCGGCTGCTGGCTCTGCTCCAGGGCGGGCGACTCGACGACTACCACGACGAGGAGCCCGGCAAGATCCTCGGGGAGCTGCGCTACGGCGAGTCCGCCGGCTTCGGCGACGAGCCGACCGCGCTCTACTACGGCGCCGCCGACACCACGCCGCTCTTCGTCGTCCTGCTCGACGAGTACGAGCGCTGGTCCGGCGACGCCGCGCTGGTCCGGGAGCTGCAGCACCCGGCCCGGATGGCGCTGGACTGGATCGACGCGTACGGGGACCTGACCGGCGACGGCTACCTGCGCTACCAGCGGCGCAACTCGCGCAACGGGCTGGTCAACCAGACCTGGAAGAACTCGCCCGACGCGATCGTGCACCGCGACGGCCGCCAGGCCGCCCTTCCGCGAGCGACCTGCGAACTCCAGGGGTACGCGTACGACGCGAAGCTGCGGGGTGCCCGGCTGGCGCGGGAGTTCTGGGGCGACCCGGCGTACGCCCACCGGCTGGAGCGGGAGGCGGCGGCGCTCAAGGAGCGGTTCAACCGGGACTTCTGGCTGCCCCGGCGCGGGCACTACGCGCTGGCGTTGGAGCCGGACGGCACCCCGGTGGAGACACTCACCTCCAACATCGGCCACCTGCTGTGGAGCGGGATCGTCGAGGAGGAGCGGTCCGCGCAGGTCGCGGAGCACCTGCTCGGGCCGGAGATGTTCACCGGGTGGGGCGTGCGGACGCTGGCCGAGGGGCAGCTGCCGTACAACCCGGTGGGAGCGCACGTCGGCGCCGTCTGGCCGTCGGACAACTCGCTGATCGCCGCCGGCCTGCGCCGCTACCACCACGACGACGAGGCGGCCCGGGTCGCGGCCGGCGTCCTCGCGGTCGCGGAACTGCTCGGCGGCCCGGTGCCCGAGGTGATCGCCGGCTACCCGCGCGAGATCACCCGGTACCCCGTCCAGCTGCCGATGGCGGGCCGCCCCCAGTCCTGGGCCTCCGGCGCGCTGCTGATGCTGCTGGGCACCATCCTCGGGCTGCGGCCCTGCGGGGACGAACTGCTGGTCACCCCGGCCGTGCCGCAGGGCTTCGGCCGGCTGGAGCTGCTGGACGTCCCCGGGCGCTGGGGCCACGCCGACGCGTACGGCCGGGACCGCTCGGCCCGCGCGAACGGGCGGCGTCCCCGTTCGCGCTGACCGCGCGACCACGTCGCGCGTACCGCCCTCGACGGTGGCCGCGGCGCGGTCACCGCTGTGCGGCGGGTGTCTCCGTCGCGGCGTCGTCGGGGGCCGGGCCCGGCGCGGGAACGGCGGGCGCCGGGGCGTCGGCCGGCCGGGCGGCGACCCGCCGGGACAGCCCACGGTCGACGCCGACGAAGAGCAGGCCGAGCAGCCAGAACGCAAAGGCGAAGAAGATCGCGCTGACCGACACCCCGGCGTAGCCGAGCTGCCCGGCGTCGATGAACGGGTACGGGTACCGGTGCACGAGGAGCCCGCGCACCAGCGCGAAGCCCAGGTACGCCAGCGGGAAGGCCAGCCACCAGGCGGCGTAGCGCAGCCGTAGCCGGCCGCGCTGGTCGAACAGCGCCCAGTCGGCGATCGCCAGCAGCGGCACGACGGTGTGCAGGAACTGGTTGCCCAGCGCCTCGCCGAGCGCGCGGTCCGGCTGGGGCATCGCGAAGGGGCTGGCCGGGTTGGCCAGGACCAGGTGGTAGACCACCCCGGTGATGGTGATGTAGAGGGTGACCGCGCCCTTGAGCGCCGACGGCGGCTCGGGCCGGGCCCGCCAGGCCCGCCACCCCGCGTGGCCCGCGAACAGCCCGACCGCGACGTTGCTCTGGATGGTGAAGTACGGCAGGAGACCGGTGACCGTGGCCGGACCGAGCGCGGTGAGCACGATCCCGGCCAGCACGCCGATGACGATCGCCAGGCGGAAGGCCACCGCCACGCGTCGACGCCGCAGACTCATCGGCGCAAGCTACCAGCCCCGCCGCTCACCAGCCGGCGGAGCCGGCTGGCCGGCGATGGTCAGCCGGTCGGGCGGGACGGGACGGTCCGGGCGGGGGCGTCCGGCTTGCCGCCCGCGGTGGAGGGCGCGTCCGACGGCCGGCCGGTCGGCCGCTCGGTGGGCGTCGAACGGGCGGCCGAGGGGGATGCGGAGGGCGGTGCCGGGACCGCGCTGTCGCGGACCACGCGCTCGCAGTAGCCGGCCACCTCGTCCCGGCCACCGGCCCTGGTGACGAGGCCGGCGAAGGCCGGGTTGTCCAGGGCCCGACCGGGGTTCTCCCCGACCGCGGCGCGGTAGGAGCGGCACAGCCCGAGGATCGACGCGGCCGGTGTCGGCCGGCTCGGTTCCGGCTTCACGCTGGACGGAGCGGCGGACCCGCCGGGCCCGGCGGTGGTGGGCGAGGTGGACTGCGGCACGGCGGACGGCGGGGTGACCGGCGCGTCGCGGTGCAGCGGTCCGGGCAACGTGCCGGTGGCGGCGGCGAAGGCGACGCCCCCGGTGGCGGCCACGGCGAGACCGGCGAGCGCGACCTTCAGCCCGGCCAGTCGGGCCAGGGAGAATGAGCGGACGGGCGACGGAGCCGGCAGCGGAGACCCGGCGCGGGCACTGCGGAACGCGTGCATCGCGGCGCTCTCCCCGCGCAGCTCGCCGGGGTGCGGCGCGGCACGCACCGCCGTCAGCAGCCGGACGAGCGGCTCCGGCCCGTCGTGCGCGTCGACGACCGGGCCGACGAGCAACCGCTCGACGGTTTCCTGGTCCATCCGATGTGCGTTCATCTCGTGTCCCTCAGCGCCGGGCACCCCCCCGACGTCACATCTCCGCCCTGAGGGTGGCGCTGATCACGCGGCGACACCTGTCAGGTCAACCGCGACGCGCCAGCACCCTTACGGTGCGTGACAATGAGGGTGTTGCGCTGCCCGATGCGTTGAGGGGCAGGCCAGCGAGATCGGCGGGACCCGGGACGTCTGCGACCTCGATCGAGCCCGCTGACCGGGGCGGGTCAGCCCATCGTCTTGGCGCCGTCGATCACCTCGCGGAGGATGTCGGCGTGCCCGGCGTGCTGCGAGGTCTCCGCGATGAGGTGCAGCAGGACCCGGCGTACCGACCAGCTCGCACCCGGCTCGAACCAGGGCGCCACCGGCAGCGCCTGCGCGGCGTCTAGGTCGAGGGTGGCGATCAGCTCGTCGGTGCGGGCGGCGACCTGCGCGTAGTGGTCGAGCAGCCCGGCGAGCGTCTCACCCTCGACCATCCGGAACCCGTTCGCCCAGTCCAGCGGCTCGCTCTGCATCGCCTCCGCGCCACCGACCGCGAACCGCATCCAGCGATCCTCGGTGACCGCCACGTGCTTGATCAGCCCGCCGAGGCAGAGCTCACTGACGGTGGTGCGCGCCGCGGCCTGCTCGTCGGTCAGCCCGCGCACCGTCTGCCGCAGGAAACCCCGGTGCCGGCCGAGGGTCTGGGTCAGGTCGGCCCGCTCGCCGGTGAGAACCCGCTCCGAAGTGGTCATCGCTGCACCTTCCGTCGATGTCGTCGAGGTTCAGGCTAGGCCGGTGCACCGACACTTTCCGCGCCCGCCACGTGACGCCAGCGGTTGCCGATCCGGCGCTCCGGCGGTCCACTGAACTACATGGGTGACATTTTGGTCGGCACGTCCTCCTGGGCGGACCAGACGCTGCTGCGGTCCGGCTGGTACCCGCGGTCGGCGAAGACCCCCGCCGACCGGCTCGGCTTCTACGCCCGCCACTTCGGACTGGTCGAGGTGGACACCTCGTACTACGCGGTCCCGGCACCGGAGACCACCGCCGGCTGGGTCGAGGCCACCCCGCCCGGGTTCACCTTCGACGTCAAGGCGTTCAGCCTCTTCACCGGCCATCCGACGCCGGTGTCGATGCTGCCGAAGGACCTGCGGCCGGCCGGTGGCCCGGCCCGGATCCGCCGCCGGGAGCTGCCCGAGCGGGCGTACGAGGAACTGTGGCGCCGGTTCCGGGCGGCGCTGGAGCCGCTCGCGGCGGACGACCGGCTCGGCGCGGTGCTGTTGCAGTTCCCGCCGTGGCTGACCCGGGGTGAGGCCGCCCGGCGGCGGATCGTGGAGCTGGCCGGGCGCTGCCGGCCCTGGCCGGTGGCGGTGGAGCTGCGGCACGCCTCCTGGTTCGAAGACCCGGCCGCCGCCGAGACGGTGACCTTCCTGCGTGACAACGACCTCGGCATGGTCTGCGTGGACATGCCCCAGGGCCACCCGTCCTCGGTGCCACCGATCATGGTCGCCACGGCCGAGCCGGCGGTGGTCCGGTTCCACGGGCACAGCGCCCACTGGGAGGGCGGCAGCAAGGAGGACCGGTTCCGCTACGCCTACTCCGACGGGGAGCTGCGCCGCTGGGCGGAGCTGCTGGTCGACCTGGCCGAGAGCGCCGGCGAGCTGCACGTGCTGTTCAACAACTGCTGCGAGGGACAGGCCCAGCGCGACGCCGCCCGGCTGGCCGAGCTGCTCGGCGTGACCCCCGCGCCGGAGCCCGCCGGGGTGTGAGGCGGTTTGTCGTCCCGGGGCTCGGGTACCGCGCCGGCAACGACAGAAAGGTGCCGCGATGACGCAGGAACAACAGCCGGGCGACGGCCATAATTCGGCCTCCGCGCCGCTAGGCGGCGCTCCGGACCGAATGAGGGCCGTACCGGACGACGCCGAGGCCCGCCGGGTCCGCGAGGCGGAGGAGGCGCACGGCGGCAGCATGGCGCCGGGACTGGTGGACGAGACCGGCCGGCCCGTCGCCGAGCCGCCGCCGCCACCGGCCGCCGAGGAGGACGGCACCGGCTCCTGAGGCGGATGACGGACCGCTGGTCCGGTCCGGGGACGGACGCCGGCGGGACCGGCCACGGGTCGCCGTGGCCGGTCCCGTCCGCGTACCCGCGGTGACCGGGCCGAGGTGCGGTCGGGCCGTGCCGGGGACGCCTGTCCCGGGCACGGCCCGTCACCCCCACGTCAGTCCCGGGTGACCCCCTCCGGGTGCATCCCGGTGGCCTCCTCCAGCGCGTTGTCCGGCAGGTCCCCGCCGGCCGTGTCGTCGGGGAAGGTGCGTGCCGACGGCGCCGGGTCGGGCGGTGCGCCCGGCCCCGCGTCCGTGTAGCGGGTCGGCTCCACCGAACCGAAGCCGTGCCGGCCCTCCCGCCCGGACGGCCCGCTCGGCGCGCCGGCGCGGCGCTCACCCCGCCGGCCCTCCGGCACGGCGGTCTCCTCGCTGCCCTCGTCCATCGGGTCGTGCTTGCCCGCGCCCCAGGGCGGGTCCGCGTCGAAGCCGTCCGTGGTGCCCCAGGGGGCGGCGGACTCCGGCCCCCGCCCCGCGCCCCGCCTCGGTCCCTTGTTCGCCGTCATGGCCACCTCGCAGCTCGTCTTCCCGACCGGCCGTTGTCGCGCCCGTCCCGACCGGTACGCCGGCCGCCGTCGCCGACGGCCACCGGCGCACCGGTCGGGCCCGGCGTTCAGCCGGCCATCGCCATCCGGCGCTGACGGTTGGCCGTGCCCATCGCCGCGAGCTTCCCGATCGACGTCGGCGCGCTCATGATCCCGCCGGCACGTCCCAGCATCCCGCGGAACACCTGGCCGGGCTTCTGCTGCTCGCCCATGTACGACGTGACCACGACCAGCGCCCCGGTCAGCGCCGGAACGGCCCACTGGAGCAGCTTCATCTGCCGCTGGCAGGAGGCCACGTCGGACGGGGTCTGGTAGTTGGGCTCGGTGGTCCCCTGGACCGGCGGGTTGCCGGCCTTCTCCAACCGCATGCCGAGCAACCGGCTGTAGCCGGTCACCGCGAGCGCGCCGATGGTCAGCGCCGTCTTGACGGCGCTGATCCTCCCCACGCCCCGCTGGCCGAACACCCGCGGGCTCTCCGTGGCCAGTTCGCCGACCGCGCCGGCCAGGTGGGCGCCGATCGCCGCCGCGTTCACCGGCGTCCAGCGGGACCACCCCGCCGACGCGATCGGGAGTCGCTGAGTCGAGTCGCTGATCCGCGCCGCCGCCCCGTTGACGCCGAGCGCTCCCATCAGGGAGCCGCCGAACCAGGCTGCCAGGCCCAGATCGTGCATCGAGCGCAGTGCGGTGTGCCGTTCGGACATCTGATCCCCCTCCACCGTATTCGGGCGCAGCGGCATACCCGCCCGACGCGCGGCTACGCACCCGATCTCACCGGCGGTCGGGACGTCCCTTCACGCGCCGTTCGTCCCGGCGGTGCCGCCGGGAATCCGGGGGATGCCGCCGGGAATCCGGGGGTGGGGCGGGCCGGTACGGCCGCTCAGCGGCGGGGCAGGCCCGCCGCGAAGGCCGCCACCCGGGCGGCCAGCGGCCGCCCGGCGCGCACCCAGGTGAAGTGGTCCAGCGGGGCGCCGGCCTCGGCGGTCGTGTAGCGGTCCCGGGTGACCGGCGCGGCGGTCAGCTTGGCGCAGAGGTGGTCCAGGGTGCTGTGCGGGGTGTACTGGTCGTCGTCGACGCTGACCGCCAGCACCGGCGTGCCGATCCGCCCCACCGCCACCTCGGCGTCCACCCCGTCCAGCACCGGGAAGCGCCCGGTCCGGGCGGTGTGCGCCCAGTCCCGGATCACCCTGCGCGCCTGCCGCCCGCCGAAGCCCCAGCCCGGCCAGACGCCCAGTGCCGCCGCGGTCGCCGCGATGCCCTGGGTGTACGGCAGCACCCCGTACCGCCGGGCGCCGGGGTAGCTGCGCCAGTACGGCATGCCGACGGCGAGCAGGGCGAGCCCGTCGACCGCGTCCGCGCCGTGCAGGGCGAGGTGCAGCAGGGCCGCCTGCCCGCCGAGGGAGTGCCCGAGCAGCAGCCGGGTACGCCCGTCCAGCCGGGGCTTGAGCGCGTCGAGCACCGCCCCGACGTCACCGGCCAGCTCGGCGTAGCCGTAGCGGCAGGCGCGGCTCGGTGCGGGGGTGCTGGCGCCGGTGCCGCGCAGGTCGGCCACGACCACGGCCAGGCCGGCGTCGCGCAGCGCGGCGGCGAACGGGCGGTAGTAGCGGGCCCGGACGCCCATCGCCGGCCAGAGCACCACCACCGGCGCGCCGGCCGGCCCGTCCGGTTCGGGGTAGACCTGCACCCCGATGCGCGCGCCGTCGACGTCGACGAACTCCTGGCTGTACTCGATGTCCCCGCTCACCGCCCCAGCCTAAGCGGAAGCTACCGGCGGGTAGCAAGGGGTGTGCCCCGCTCCGCCCGCTCCACGGCGGCCAGCACCGCCGGCACGTCCAGCGCGGCCAGCGCCGGGTGCACGGCGGCGGCGTCGACCGGTTGCCGCTGCCCTACCCAGAGCGCCTGGTGCCAGGGCCGGTCCGGCGGGGGACCCCACTGCGCGGGCGGCACCGGGCCGAAGAGCAGCACCGACGGGGTGGCGTAGGCGGTGGCCAGGTGACCGATCCCGGTGTCGCCGCTGACCACCAGGCGGGCGTGGGCGACCAGCGCGGCCAGCTCCCCGAGGCCGGTCTCCCCGGCGAGCACCGCGTCGGCCGGCAGCCCGGCCAGGGCGCGCACCTGCTCGGCGATGCTCCGCTCGCCGGCGGTGCCGGTGACCACCACCCGGTGTCCCCGGTCGGTGAGCGCCCGGGCCACCTCGGCGAACCGGGCCGGCGGCCAGCGCCGTTGCGCCGCCTTCGCTCCCGGGTGGACGATGCTCACCCCGGTCGGCGTCCGTCCCGGTTCCGGGCGACGCAGGGCGAGGTCGGTGCGGTCGGCGGGGATGCCGTACCAGGCCAGCATCCGGCACCAGCGGTCGATCTCGTGCTCCTCGGCCCGCCAGTCCGGGCCGTCGCGGTGGCCGGCCTCGGCGTTGGCGAAGGCGAGCAGCCGGCCCGGCCGGACCCCGGCCAGCATCCGGTGCGACTGGGGGCCGCGACCGTGCAGGTTGACCGCCAGCTCCGGCGACGGGCCGGGCCACGCCAGGTGGCCCAGCCCGTCCGCCTCGACCAGCCGGTCGACCCCGCCGACCAGGTCGACCAGCGGGGCCAGCCAGCGCGGCGCGACCAGTGCCAGCTCCTCGTCCGGGTACGCGGCCCGCAGCGCGCGCAGCGCCGGCACCCCGGTCGCGAGGTCGCCGACGCCGAGCGCCCGTAACACCAGGATCACGGGTACGAGGACTCCTGTTCGGCGCAGACCACCAGCTCGCGTACCGCGCAGCCGGGCGGCTGCGAGAGGGCGAACATGACCGCCGCGGCGGTGTCGGCCGGGTCGTTGAGGATCGCGTCCGGACCCGGCTTGTACCGGTCGTCCCGGTCGTCGAAAAAGGCCGTCCGCATGCCACCGGGGACCAGCAGGGTCACCCCGACCCGGCCGGCCAGCTCGGCGGCGAGCGCCCGGGTGAAGCCGACCACCCCGAACTTCGCCGCGCAGTACGCGGTGGCGTCGCTGACCGCCTTGATCCCGAGCGTCGAGGCGACCGTCACCACCGTGCCGTGCGCGCGCTCCAAATGCGGCAGGGCCGCCCGGACGACGGCGGCGGTGCCGAGCAGGTTGATGCCGACGATCCGGTCCCAGGTCGCGCCGTCGATGTCGGCGAGCTTGCCGGGTACGTCCATCCCGGCGGCGGTGACCAGGCCGGTCAGCCCGCCGGCCTGCTCGGCGACGCGCCGGGTGGCTTCCTCGGCGGCGCGGGTGTTGCCCAGGTCGCACTCGACCCACGGCACCCCGTCGGCCGGCGGCTGCCGGTCCAGCACGTACGGCCGCCCGCCGGCCTTCGTCACGGCGGTCACCACCGCCGCGCCGAGGCCGCTCGACCCGCCGGTGACCAGCACCGCCGATCCGTTCAGATCCCTGCTCATCGCGCTCCCTTGACCAGTCGGGCGCCGCGCGAGCGCGCGGCGCTGATCGTCGCGGTGGTGGACCGGCCCGCCAGGTAGGGCACGGTCACCACCCGGCCGCCCCAGCCGCGCACCAGCTCGGCCTCGGGCAGCTCGGGTGCGCCGTCGCCGGCGTAGTCGCCGCCCTTGACCCAGACGTCGGGGCGCAGCCGGGCCAGCGCGGTGGCCGGCGTCGGCTCGTCGAACACCACGACGGCGTCGACGCAGTCCAGCGCGGCCAGCAGCCGGGCCCGGTCGGCTGCCGGGTTGACCGGGCGGTCCGGACCCTTGAGGGCGCGGACGCTGCGGTCGGAGTTGAGGCAGACCACCAGGCAGTCACCCAGCCGGCGGGCCGCCTGGAGGGTGGCGACGTGCCCGGCGTGCAGGATGTCGAAGCAGCCGCCGGTGGCCACCACGGTGCCGCCGTCGGCGCGTACCCGGGCCACCAGCTCCTCGGCGGCGGACGTCGGGCGGCGCGACCCGGCCGGTTCGGGCTCCCGGCGGGCCAGCCCGGCCGCCCCGCCGGCGGCGACGTACGCGGACGCGGCGGCGACCGCCTCCTGCACCGCCTCCGAGGTGACCGCCCCGGCGGCCAGCGCGGTGGCGGCGGTGGCGGCGAAGCGGTCCCCGGCGCCGCAGGTGTCCTCGGCCCGTTCCACGTCGGACGGTGGCGGCACCACCAGCGGGGTGCTGCCGGAGTGGCAGAGCACCGCGCCGTCGGCGCCCATCGTCACCGCCACCGCGCCGACCCGCCAGCGCCGGCGCAGCTCGTGCCCGGCGCGGGTGGCGGTGGACAGTGGCGACCCCGCGCCGGCGTCGCCGGTGAGCTGTCGCAGCTCGGCGAGGTTGGGGGTGGTCAGCCGGGCGCCCGGCACCGCGACCGGCCCCCGGGGGTGCGGGTCCCAGACCACCGGGGCGCTCGCGTCGGCGAGCGCGGCCCGCAGCGCGGGCTGCCGGACCAGGCCCCGGCCGTAGTCGCTGACCAGGATGGCGCCGGCCGAGGCGAGCACCTCCAGCGCCGCCTCGGGCGGCTCGCCGGGGGGCCGCGGCGCACCGCCACGGTCCAGCCGCAGCAGGGTCTGCCCGCCTGCCCGGAGCCGGATCTTCTCCGGCGTCGCCCCGGGCAGCCGCAGCGGGTACAGGCGTACCCCGGCGGTGGTGAGCAGTTCCGCGATGCGGGCTCCGGCGGCGTCGTCGGCGAGCGCGGTCACCAGCGCCACCTCGGTGCCCTGGGCGGCGGCGAGCAGCGCGGCGAGCCCCGCGCCGCCGGGCCGGTCGGTGCTGGCCCGCTCGTCGAGCACCGGCACCGGCGCGTCCGGGCAGACCCGGTTGACCGCGCCTTGGACGTCCCGGTCGAGCAGGGCGTCGCCGACGACCACCAGCGGCCGGCTCACGACGGGCACCCGCGGCGGTTCGACCCGTGCCCGTTCGGCCCGTGTCCGTTGGTGGTGTGGCCGTTGGCGCCGTGTCCGTTGGTGGAGTGGCCGTTGAGGGCGTGCCGGTTGATCCCGGGGCCGCTGCCGGCGGCGGCGAGGGCGGGTGCGTCGGCGCCGCCGGGGAGCCGGCCGGTGAACTCGACGGTCCGCCGCGGGTCCGCCGTGCGCGGGAGCTGGCGGACCAGCGGCAGCGCCTCGTCGACGTACTCGCAGAGCAGGTGCAGCGAGACCAGGTGCAGCTCCTGCACGACCTGACTGTCCGGCGAGGGCACCGCGAGCACGTCGTCGCAGACCTCGGCCAGCGGATTCGGCGCGGGACCGGTGAACGCCCAGCAGCGCACCCCGACCTCCCGGGCCGCCGCCACCGCCCGCAGCAGGTTGGTGCTGGTGCCGCTGGTCGACATCAGCAGCAGGATGTCGTTCTCCCGGCCGTGCGCGCGCACCTGGCGGGCGAAGACCTCGTCGTAGCCGTAGTCGTTGCCGATCGCGGTCAGCGACGACGTCTCCGCGTGCAGCGCGATCGCCGAGTAGGGCTCCCGGTCGTCGCGCAGCTTGCCGACCAGCTCGGCGGTGAGGTGCTGGGCCTCCGCGGCGCTGCCGCCGTTGCCGGCCGCCAGCAGCCGACCGCCGGTGGCCAGCGTCCAGGCCAACTGGGTGCCCCAGCCGGCCAGCCGCTCGGCGGTACGCCGGTACGGCACCAGCGCGGCGGCCAGCCCGGACAGGTGCCCGTCGAGGGCGGACATCGCGTCGTTCATCAGGCCACCGCCGGGGCGACTCGACCGACCGTGCTGACCGTGGCGTAGACCGCGCTCAGCTGCTCGGCGCAGCGCTTCCAGGAGTACCGGCTGCGGATGCGGTCCAGCGCCGCCGTGGCGTACGCGAACCGGCGCACCCGGTCGGCGAGCAGCCGGCGGATCGCGGTGCCCAGCGCGCGCGGGTCGCGCGGCGGCACCAGATCACCGGTCAGCCCGTCGACCACCGTGTCGGCGATGCCGCCCACGTTCGTGCCGACCACCGGCACGCCGCAGGCCATCCCTTCCAGCGGGGTGAGCCCGAACGGTTCGTACCAGGGGGCGGCCACGAGCACGTCGGCGGAGCGGTACCAGGCGGCCATCTCCTCGCGCGGGACCGCGCCGACCAGCTTGACCCGGTCGGCGACCCCGCAGGACTCGGCGAGCGCGCCCAGCCGGCGGGCGAAGCTGTCGGCGGGCAGCAGCTCGGCCGCCGGGCCGCCGACCACCACGCACTCGGCCTCCGGCACCGCCGGCAGGGCCCGGATGACGTCCTGGAAGCCCTTGCGCTCGACCAACCGCCCGACGGTGAGGATGCGCGGGCGGGTCGGGTGGCGGGGCGCGACCGGCCCCTCGGGACGGAACATCTCCTCGTTGACCCCGGACGGGACCAGCGCCATCCTCGACCGCGGCACGCCCAGCCGGACCAGCTCGCCGATCTCGTCCTGGCACTGGACGATCACCCGGTCGGCCGCCCGGCCCAGCGCCCGTTCGTAGCCGACCCGGCCCGGTGGACTGGTGTCCCGGGCCCCCTGGTGGCGCCGCTTCACCGAGCCCAGCGCGTGGTACGTCAGCACCACCGGGGTGTTGGTGCGCCGGCCGGCGTGCAGGGTGGCCAGGCCGCTCATCCAGAAGTGGGCGTGCGCCACGTCCGGCCGCCAGCCCTGCTCGCCCCACTGTTCGGCCATCCACCGCCCGAACTCGCCCATGTACGGCAGCAGCTCGTCCTTGGGCACCCGCTGCGCCGGCCCGGCGGGTACGTGGCGCACCTGGTAGCCGGCGGCCGCGTCGACCACGTCGGGCAGGTCGACCGCGTCCCGACGGGTGTAGACCCGCACGTCGTGCCCCTCGCCGACCAGGGCCGCCGCCAGTTCGGCGACGTGCGTGTTCTGCCCGCCCGCGTCCTCCTCGCCGAGGACGGCGAGCGGGCTGGCGTGCTCCGAGATCATCGCGATGCGCATGTTTCCTCCTCAAGGATCCGGTCCCAGTCGGCGAGGAACCGGTCGAGCCCGAAGCGGTCCTTCGTCACCTCCCGCGCCCGCGCACCCAACCGGTACGCGGCGTCGCGGTCCTCCGTCAGCCAGCGGGCCGCCTCGACGAGCGTGTCGACCCGGGTGGAGAGCACCCCCGCGTCGGGCGGCACCGCGTCCACGGCCTCGGTGGTGGCCAGCGCGACGACCGGCATGCCGATCGTCATGGCCTCGATGAGGCTCAACCCCAGCGACGTCCACCGGCACAGGTGCAGGTACGCCCGCCGCCGGGCCAGCTCCGTGTGCATGACGTCCTGCGGCAGGTCGTCGTGGCTGGCCAGGCGTTGCCCGGGCAGCCCGAGCCGGTCGGCCAGCCCGGTCACCCCCATGCCGAAGACGTCCAGCGGGGCGACCTCGGCGAAGCGGAGCATCAGGTCGGTGCCGGTGACCCGCCAGCGCCGGATGGGTTCGTTCGTCACCACGGCGAGCCGGTCCAGCTCGCCGGTCCACTCCACCCTCGGCGGCACGATGCCGTGCTCGACGACGGCGGTGCGGGTGCCGCCGTTGTCCCAGAACAGCTCGTTGAAGTGGGTGACGTGGGTGAGCAGCAGGTCGTCCCGGTCGGCCATCGGGTGGCGGGTGGTGGGCACGTCGCCCTTGGGGGTGTTGTGCTCGACGTAGATCGCCGGCAGGTCCCGCCCCGGCCGCCGGCGCAGCCAGCGCTCGGCCAGCTCCAGCTCCTCGGGGCGTTGCAGCACGACCACGTCCACGTCGGCGTCGGCCAGTTCCTCGGGGGTCATCTCGACCGCGCTGGCCGGCCACGGATAGGTCCGGGCCCGGCCCAGCCCGTACGGGCCGCGGTCGGGGGTGACCGGCACCAGGTAGCGGTGCGTTCCATGCACGAAGGACGTGGTCCAGGAGCCGTGCACGTGCCAGAGCAGGACGTTCATGACCCTCCTTCAGCGTCGGATTCCGGTGGTGAGCAGGTGGACCGCGGCAACCACGTCGGCCGGGTCGACCCCGGCGGTGAGGCAGGGGTGGCCGGGCACCGGGCAGCGGGTGGCCCGGCTGTCCCGGCAGGGCGCGGCGGCGTCGCCGAGGCGGACCAGCGGCACCCGGTAGGGCGCCCACTGGCCGAAGGAGACGGTGGGGGCGAAGAGGCTGACGACGGGTACGCCGACGGCGGCGGCGAGATGGGCGGGGCCGGTGTTGCCGACCACCACGCAGCTCGCCCCGGCGAGGACTCCGGCCAGCTCCGCCAGCCCGGTACGCCCGCCGAGGTCGGTGCCGCCGGCGGCGGCCACCCGGGAGGTCAGCACGGTCTCGACCGGCCCCCCGGTGACCACTACCCGATAGCCGCTCGCGGTAAGCCTGCGCACGATCTCCACCCACCGCTCCGGCGGGCAGGCCCGGGCCGGCACGGACGCTCCGGGGTGCACCACCACGTACGGGCCGTCGGGTGGCGCGGCGGGGGGCGCCTCGACGCGCAGCGTCGGCTCGTCGCCGACGGGCAGGCCGAAGCCGGCGGCGGCGGCGAGGGAGAGGGCCCGCTCCGGTTCCGGCACGCCGACCGGCACCTTGTGCCGTACGTCCAGCAGGGAGCCGGGGTAGTCGTCGCTGATCGCGCTGATCCGGCCCACCCCGGCCATCCGCAGCAGCAGCGCGAGGGGGAGGGCCGACTGGTGGAAGGAGGTGAAGACGACCGCCTCGTCGGCGCCGACGGCGGTGAGCCGGGCGGTCAGCGCGCGGATGTCGTCGGGGTCGACGGGGGCAGGGTCGCCGTCGATCCAGGGCAGCGGCCATTCGACGATCTCGTCCACGCCGGGGAGCAGGTCGGCGGCGGCCCGGCCCCGGGGACCGCAGAGCAGCACCACCCGCCGCGCCCCGGCGGCGACGGCCCGGATCGCCGGGCCGGTGACCAGCACGTCGCCGGCGGAGTCGCTGCGTACCACGAGGACGGTGCCGGCGCGGCGCGGCGCGGTGGGCCGGACGGCGGCCTGCCGGCGCAGGATCTCGTCGACGGCCGCGGGCAGGTCGTGGGCGACGTGCGGGGCGGCGGCGACCTCCTCGGGCCGGGTGACCGGGGTGGGCACCAGGACGCCGGTCGCGCCGGCGGCGAGCGCGGCGGCCATGTCCCGCCCGATGTCGCCGACCATGACGCAGCGCCCGGGGGAGGTGCCGAGCGCGGCGGCGGCCGCGTGGACCATCCCCGGCGCGGGCTTGCGGCAGCCGCAGCCGTCGCCGTCGTCGTGCGGGCAGATCTGCCAGTCGTCGAACGGGCCGAGGAGCTCCTCGATCCGGGCGTGCACCGCCCGCATCTGGTCGGTGGTGAAGAGCGCCTTCGCCAGGCCGGACTGGTTGGTGACCACGCCCAGACGCAGGCCGGCGGCGCGCAGCCGGTCCAGCGCCTCGCGCGCGCCGGGCAGCGGGCGCACCTTCTCCGGGTCGCCGTTGTACGGCACGTCCTCGATCAGCGTGCCGTCCCGGTCGAGGAGCACCGCGTCGAAGAGGCCGTGCGTGATCGCCGCGCCCCCGTTCATGGCAGACCAGTTGCCCGGGGCAGGAGAAGTAAACATCAACTCTGCGCTCCGGCGGGATCACCGTCCGCACCGGAGGGTCGGTGTCGCCACCAGCCGCGTACCCAGTGGGCGACGGCGACCGGCGGGATGAGCGCGCTGGTCAGCAGCATGGTGGACACCTCGTCGCGGGTGCGCGGCCCGGGCGCGATCCGCACCGCGGCGAACTCGGCGGTGCCCGCCGCCCAGCCCAGCGCGCCGGCGGCGGCGACCGCGCCGAGCATCCGGCGCGGCGCGCCGTCGCGGGGCAGCACGGCCCGCAGCGCGGCGGCGGTCACCGCCAGCGCCGCAGCGGCGGCGGTCGCGACGTGCCGGGGCCGCCGGCCGGGCGGCAACCCCAGCTCGGCGCGCCAGTCCGGGCCGTAGAGCCGGCGCAGCAGCGCGTCGTCGGCGTTGCCGCGCTGCACCCGCAGGCTCACCCAGCGGTCCTCGGGGCGGACCGGGTGGGTGACGACGCGTCGGCCCCGGACCAGCTCCCACCCGGCGCGCCGGACCCGGTGGGCCAGCTCGGCGTCCTCCCGGTAGGCGCGGGGGAAGCGTTCGTCGAAGCCGTCGACCGCCGCCAGCGCGGCCCGCCGGTACGCCATGTCCGCTGTGATCCACTCGCCCTCGGCCAGGCCGGCGGTGCTCCGCTCCCAGTCGGTGGGGCGCCGGTCGCCCGGCAGCGGCACCGCCACCACCCCCTGCACCCCGCCGACCCGGTCGCCGACCGCCAGGTCGGCGAGCAGCCGCCGGGCCCAGTCCGGTGCCGGCACCACGTCGTCGTCGAGGAAGACCACCCAGGGCCGGCGGGCCACCCGCCAGCCGACGTTGCGCGCCGCCGCCGGGCCCGCGCCGCGACCGGTCACCACCTTGGCGTACGCGGACAGCACCCCCGGCACCGCCAGCTCGCCCGCGGCGTCGCGCCGGTCGTCGACCAGCAGGATCTCCACGTCGGGCAGCTCGGCGAGCTGCGGGGCGAGGGCGTCGAGCAACGTGCCGAGGCTGGGCCGGCCGAGGGTCGGCACCACGATGCTGATCACCGGCTACCGCCGAGCGCGCCGCGGCGCACCGCGAACGGGCCGAGGGCCAGCAGCTCCACCGGGGCGGAGCCGAACAGCTCCATCGCCTCGCGCGGGGTGTCCACCATGGGCCGGCCGGCGGTGTTCAGCGACGTGCTCACCACCACCGGCAGCCCGGTGAGTCGTTCGAACTCGGCCAGCAGCTCGGCGACGAGGGGTTCGGTGTCGGTGTGCACGGTCTGCACCCGGGCGGTGCCGTCGACGTGGGTGACCGCCGGGATGCGATCGCGCCACTCCGGCTTCACCCGGTGCACGAAGAGCATGTACCGGCTGGGGAAGACCCCGTCGAAGATGTCGGCGAAGCGTTCGGCGCGGACCATCGGCGCGATCGGGCGGAACTGCTCCCGCCCCTTGACGTCGTTCATCCGGGCGGTGGTCGCCGGGTCGCCGGGGTGGGCCAGCAGCGAGCGGTGGCCGAGGGCGCGCGGGCCGTACTCGCTGCGCCCCTGGTACCAGGCGACGATGCCGTTGTCGGCGAGCACCCGGGCCGCCTCGGCGGCGATCGAGTCCGGCCGGAAGTAGGGCAGCGCCGCCCGGCGCAGCTCCGCCTCCAGTTCCTCGTCCGACCAGCCGCGGCCGAGGTCCGCCCCGCTCATCGGCGTCGCCCGGTCGCCGAGGGAGCCGGCGACGTGCAGGGCGGCGCCCAGCGCGGTGCCGGAGTCGCCGGCCGCCGGCTGCACCCAGACGTCCCGGTACGGCCCCTCGGCCGCCAGCCGGGCGTTCGCGACGCAGTTCAGCGCCACCCCGCCGGCCATCGCCAGGGTCGAGGCGCCGCCCGAGGCGTCGTACAGCCAGCGGGCCAGGTCGAGGATGACCTCCTCCAGCCGGGCCTGCACGCTGGCGGCCAGGTCGGCGTGGTCCTCGGTCAGCTCGCCGCCCGGCTCGGCGGCCTTGGCCAGGCTCGCCCAGTCGATCCGGTCGACGTGGAAGCCGCCGGCGTCGGTGACCCGGACCAGCTCGCGCAGCAGCCCGAGGTGCTTCGGCCGGCCGTACGAGGCCAGCGCCATCACCTTGTACTCGTCGCTGGAGTGCAGGAAGCCGAGGTGGCGGGTGAGGTCCTCGTAGAGCAGGCCGAGCGAGTGCGGCAGCTTCTGCGAGTACAGCGGGCTCAGGTCGCCGTCGCGGTAGACGCCGGCCAGGTGGCTGGCCACCTCGCCGCGGCCGTCGAGCACCAGGACGGCGGTGTCGTCGCCGGCCGGCGGGGCGGCCAGCCCGGCCGAGGCGGCGTGCGCCACGTGGTGCGGGACGAAGCGGACCTTCTCCGGGTCGAGGCCGGGCAGGGCGGCGGCGAGGAACTGCGGGGCCCGTCGGGCGTAGTCGACGCGCAGCCAGTCCCACGGGTCGGCCAGGCCGAGGTCGGCGGCGTCGCGGCACAGGCCGGGGTCGAAGGAGTAGGCCACCGCGTCGAGGCTGTCGACGTCGACGCCGGCGCTGGACAGGCACCAGGCGGCGGAGAGTTCGGGCAGTTCCCAGGCGGAGAACGGGACCGGTCGCTTGCCGTGCTTGCGCCGGCTGAACCGTTCCTCTTCGGCGGCGGCCACCACCTGTCCGTCGACCACCAGGGCGGCGGCCGGATCATGGAAGATCGCATTGATACCGAGGACGCGCATGCCAAGGTCCGTACCCTCGCCTTCTCCTCCTAACCTGTAGATCATCGACTTCTCCCGCCGGCCACGAATCTCCAGGTTGGAGATTCGTGGCCGCCGCGAGTCCCACCGGAAGGGTCAGACGCCGCCGCGCAGCATCCCCGGCCCGAACACCTCGTACGCGATCCGCTCCACCGGTACGCCCCGGCGCAGCAGCCCGGTCCGGACCTCGTTCATGAACGGCAGTGGCCCGCAGAGGTGCACGTGCGCGTCGGGGGAGAGCGGGATCAGCTCGGGGTCGATCCGGCCGCTGGCCACCTCGGCGGTCAGCGCCGCCCGGTCGTCGCCGTCGGTGGTCTCCTCGTACCAGAGCTTGAGCCGCAGGTTGGGCAGCCGGGCGTGCAGCCGGGGCAGTTCGTCGCGGTGGGCGTGCGCGGCCCCGTCCCGGTCGGCGTGCACCAGCACCACCGGCCGCTCGGGCGCGGTGGCCGCCAGGTGCTCCAGCGCGGACATCGCCGGGGTCAGCCCGATGCCGGCGCTGACCAGCAGCAGCGGCCCGTCGCCGGCCACCGCGCTGACCTCGCCGAAGGGCGGGCTGAGCCGGAGCGTGTCGCCGGGCGCGGTCCGCTCGTGCAGGACGGTGGAGACCAGGCCGTCCGGCGCCCCGCCGACGCCGCGTACCCGCTTGACCGTGATCCGCCAGTGGTCGGCGCCGGGACGGCCGGAGAGGCTGTACTGCCGGATCTGCTGGCCGAGCCCGCCGTCGAGGTCGACGGCGACCGAGACGTACTGCCCGGGGACGAAGCCGGGGACCGGGCCGCCGTCGGCCGGCACGAGGGTCAGCGAGATGACGTCGGTGGCCTCCGGCACCACCCCGGTGACCCGCCAGTCGCGCCAGACCGCGCCGCCCCCGGCCACGCCGGCCGTCGTGTAGAGGCGGGCCTCCCGGGCGATGAGTTCGCAGGCCATCAGCCAGTACACCTCGTCCCAGGCCGCGGCGACCTCCGGCGTGACGGCCGCGCCCAGCACCTCGCCGATGGCGGCCATCAGGTGCCGGCCGACGACCGTGTACTGGTCGGGGGTGATACCCAGCGAGGCGTGCTTGTGCGCGATCCGGTCCAGGATCGCGTCCCACGCCGGCCCACCGGTGCCGGTGAGGTGCTCGGCGTACGCGACGACGGAGGCGGCCAGCGCGGCCTTCTGCTGGCCCGTCGCCTGGTTGCCCCGGTTGAACAGGTTGAGCAGCTCCGGGTGGGCGGCGAACATCCGCGGATAGAACCGGCCGGTGATCTCCTCCCCGTGTGCCCGTACGACGGGCAGGGTCGCGATCACCACGGCCTTGGACGATTCCGAGAGCACGGTGCTCCTCCTTCTGCGTTGCCTACGCGAGCACTTAAACAGGAATCCGAGATACCTCTTCAGGGCCGAAAGTCCCGGGTCCGGTGTTGCCGGCGTCACGGTCTCCCGGCCCCTGTCCGGGCCGGGACGCGCTGGCTAGGGTCGGTCCGTGAAGCTCAACCGGTCCACCGACATGGCGCTGCGGATCGCCATGCTGACCGCGCCGGCGTCGACCCGGACCACCGTCGACGAACTGGCCGAGCGGCTGGACCTGCCCCGCAGCCACGTCGCCAAGGTGGTGCAGCGGCTGCAACGGCTCGGTGTGCTGGTCACCATCCGCGGGCGCTCCGGCGGCGTGGCCTTCGCCGAGGGCGCGGAGGAGCTGACCGTCGGCCAGGTCGTGCGGGCCTTCGAGGGCGAGGGCGAGGTCGTCGCCTGCGAGGAGTCCGGCTGCGCGCTGCGGGGCGACTGCCGGCTCCGCGTCCAACTGCGCCGCGCCCAGGCCGCCTTCCTCGCCGTCCTCGATGACGTCCGCCTCGGCGACCTCGCCGGCAGCCCCGCCGCTCCCGTCCTGCTCGCGCTCACCGCGCGCCCGCGTACTCCCTGAAGAGCTCCGTTGGTCACCGCCCCGCGCCGCCCCGCTGCCGGCCCGTAGTTGCCGGCTCGCCTGGGCTGCCCCGGCGGGGCGGGCGTGGGGCGGCGGTGCGGTGGCGGACGGGCGGTAGCCTGCCGGACGAGCGACCCACGTCGAGCGGAGCGCCGATGTCCAACTCCCGGGTGTCCCACCCGTTGTTCGCCCGGTTGTTCGCCCGGGCGAGCGTGGCCCTGGACCGGGCCGGCGCGGCCGAGCACCGGCGTCGACTGGTCGCCGGCCTGCGCGGGCGGGTGGTCGAGGTGGGCGCCGGCAACGGCCGGATGTTCGCGCACTACCCGCCCGAGGTGGACGCCGTGCTCGCGGTGGAGCCCGAGCCCTGGCTGCGCGCCGCCGCTCGCGGCGCCGCCGAGCACGCGCCGGTGCCGGTGACGGTCACCGACGGGCTGGCCGAGGCGCTGCCGGTCGCCGACGCCAGCGCCGACGCCGTGGTGATGTCGCTGGTGCTCTGCTCGGTCCCCGACCAGGCCGTCGCGCTGCGGGAGGCGTACCGGGTGCTGCGTCCCGGCGGGTGGTTGCGCTTCTACGAGCACGTCGCCGCGGGCACCCCCGGGCTGCGCCGGACGCAGCGGGTGGTCGACGCGACCTGCTGGCCGCTGCTCTGCGGCGGCTGCCACACCGGACGGGACACGGTGTCGGCGATCGTCGCGGCGGGCTTCAGCGTGGTCCGGCTGGACCGGTTCCGCTTCCCGCCCGGGCGGTTGCCGGCACCGGCGTCGCCGCACGTGCTCGGCGCCGCGATCCGGCCCTGAGGCGTCGTCGGGCGGCCCGTACCCGGGAACACCCCGGCGGGGACCGGCGTTGCTGCCGGGAGACCGACGACGCGCGCCCCGTTCGCGATGGCTCCAGCGGGGCTGCGCGGTTGTGTCGGGGCGTGCGGCTAGGCTCGCTGCGGCGCGCCGCGCGTGGAGATCGAGTCAGGGTGGATCAAGACGGTGAGCGGCACCACACCGCCGAGACCTGGGAGTACGACCAGTTGACCGCACAGCCTGAGACCCTCTACGGGGCCGACGACCTCACCCACCTCGAGGGCCTGGACGCCGTCCGCAAGCGTCCCGGCATGTACATCGGCTCCACCGACAGCCGTGGCGTGGGTCACCTCGTCAACGAGATCCTCGACAACTCGACCGACGAGGGTGTCGCGGGTCACGCCAGGAAGGTCGAGGTGACGCTGCACGCCGACGGTTCGGTGCAGGTCGACGACGACGGCCGCGGCATCCCCACCGACGTGCACGCCAAGTCCGGCATCTCCGGGGTCGAGCTGGTGCTCACCCGGCTGCACGCCGGTGGCAAGTTCGGCGGCTCCGGCTACAAGACCTCCGGCGGCCTGCACGGCGTCGGCGCCTCGGCGGTCAACGCGCTCTCCCGCCGCTTCGACGTCACCGTCCGGCGCGGCGGCAAGGTGCACGCCATGTCGTTCCGGCACGGCGTGCCGGGGATCTTCGACGGCGACGGCCCGGACGCCCCGTTCACCGCCGGTCCCGGCCTCCAGATCGTCGGGGCGATGAAGCGCGGCCAGCGCACCGGCACCTCGATCCGCTACTGGCACGACGCCCGCTACTTCGAGACCGGCGCGACGCTCGACGTCGACGCCGTCCGGATGAAGCTGCGCAACACCGCCTTCCTGGTGCCCGGGGTCGACTACCGGCTGCGCGACGAGACCGGTGAGCAGCCCGCCGAGGAGCGCTTCCACTTCCCCAACGGCCTCACCGACATGGTCGAGTTCCTGGCCCCGGCCGGCGACCGGCCGGTCTCCGGCACCCTGCTGGTCACCGGCGAGGGCACCTACCGGGAGAACGCCGCCGACGCCAACGGCGTGATGCAGTCCAACGTGCAGCGCCGCGCCGAGGTCGAGGTGGCCCTCCGCTGGGGCACCGGCTACGAGCGCACCGTGGAGTGCTTCACCAACACCATCCGCAACGCCCACGGCGGCACCCACCGCAAGGGCTTCGAGCGGGCGCTGGCGCGCACCCTCGCCGACGCCGTACGCAACACCCGGGGCCTGCTCAAGGCCAAGGAGGAGCCGCCCACCCTGGACGACGTCCTGGAGGGGATGACGGCCGTGGTGCACGTGCGCATCCCGGAGCCACAGTTCACCTCACAGACCAAGGACGAGCTCTCCACCGCCGGCATCACCAAGGTGATGCAGTCCCTGATCGAGCAGCACGTCAAGGCGTGGCTGGAGGACCGGCGCACCAAGGCCGAGGCGCGTACGGTGCTCCAGAAGATCGTCGACGCGGCGCGGGTCCGGCTCACCCAGAAGCAGCAGAAGGACGCGGCCCGGCGCAAGACCGCCCTGGAGGGCGCGTCGATGCCGGCCAAGCTGGTCGACTGCCGCGCGGCCGGCATCGACCGCAGCGAGCTGTTCATCGTCGAGGGGGACAGCGCCCTGGGCACCGGCCGGCTCGCCCGGTCGGCGGAGTATCAGGCGCTGCTGCCGATCCGCGGCAAGATCCTCAACGTCCAGAAGGCGAACCTCCAGCAGGTGCTGGACAACGCCGAGTGCGCCGCGATCGTGCAGGTGCTCGGCGCCGGCTCGGGGCGTACCTTCGACCTGTCGGCCCTGCGGTACGGCCGGGTCCTGATCATGGCGGACGCCGACGTGGACGGCGCGCACATCCGTACCCTGCTCATCACGCTCTTCGCCCGCTACATGCGGCCGCTGATCGAGGCCGGTCGGCTCTTCGCCGCGATGCCGCCCCTGCACAAGATCACCACCAAGGGGCGCAACCCGCAGACCGTCTACACCTACACCCAGGCCGAGATGGAGGCGACGGTCCGCAAGCTGGAGAAGGCCGGCAAGCAGATCGTCACCCCGATCCCGCGCTTCAAGGGCCTCGGCGAGATGGACGCCGACGAGCTGTGGGAGACCACGATGAACCCCGCCACCCGGGCGGTCCGCCGGATCACCCTCGACGACGTCGACGCCGCCGAGCGGATCCTCGAACTGCTGATGGGGGAGAAGGTCGAGCCGCGCCGCAACTGGCTGATCGACTCCTCCGACCGGGTCGACCGGGAAGCGATCGACGCATGAGCACCGGGTCCGTTCGAGGGGAGAGCTGACGATGGCACGCCGCAAGGAAGACCGCGCCAAGGTGGACCTGTCCGCCTTCGACCAGGCCGGCGCGCGGGTCTTCGACAACCCGCTGGTCACCGAGGTCTCCGACTCCTACCTGGAGTACGCCTTCTCGGTCATCCACTCCCGCGCCCTGCCCGACGCGCGCGACGGGCTCAAGCCGGTGCACCGGCGCATCCTCTGGTCCATGCACGAGGCCGGCCACCGGCCGGACCGGGGGCACGTCAAGTCCGCCCGGGTCGTCGGCGACGTGATGGGCAAGTACCACCCGCACGGCGACACCGCGATCTACGACGCGATGGTCCGGCTGGCCCAGGACTTCTCGCTGAACGCGCCGCTGATCGACGGGCACGGCAACTTCGGCTCCCCGGACGACGGCCCCGCCGCCGCGCGCTACACCGAGGCCCGGCTCTCCCGCGAGGCGATGCTGCTCGTCGGCGAGCTGGGCGAGGACACCGTCGACGTCGAGCCCAACTACGACGGCTCGCTGACCCAGCCCACCGTGCTGCCGGCCGCCTTCCCCAACCTGCTGGTCAACGGCGCGTCCGGGATCGCGGTCGGGATGGCGACCAACATGATCCCGCACAACCTCGGCGAGGTGGTCTCCGCCGCCCGCTGGCTGATCAACCACCCGGACGCCGACCTCGACAAGCTGATGGAGTTCGTTCCCGGCCCCGACCTGCCCACCGGCGGTCTGCTGCTCGGCCTGGACGAGGTGCGTCGGGCGTACGAGAGCGGACGCGGCGTGGTGCGGATGCGCGGCAAGGTGGAGATTGGCCCCCTCGAGGGCAGCCGGGGCCGGCAGGCGATCACCGTCGTCGAGCTGCCGTACGGCGTCGGCGCCGAGAAGGTCATCGCGGCGATCACCAACGAGGTCACCAAGACCAAGCGGCTGACCGGCATCGCCGACGTCAAGGACCTCACCGACCGGGAGAGCGGCACCCGCCTGGTCATCGAGTGCAAGGTCGGCGTCAACCCGCAGGCGCTGCTGGCCGACCTCTACCGGCTCACCCCGCTGGAGCAGTCGTTCGGCGTCAACAACCTGGTGCTGGTCGACGGCCAGCCGCGCACGCTCGGGCTGAAGGCGCTGCTGGAGGTCTTCCTGGCCCACCGCTACGAGGTCGTCACCCGGCGCAGCGCGTACCGCAGGCGCAAGCGCGAGGAGCGGCTGCACCTGGTCGACGGCCTGCTGATCGCCCTGCTCGACATCGACAAGGTGGTCAGGCTGATCCGGGCCAGCGACGATGCCCAGGCGGCCAAGGACGGCCTGATGCAGAAGTTCAAGCTCTCCGAGATCCAGGCCACCTACATTTTGGACACTCCGCTGCGCCGGTTGACCAAGTACGACCGGATCGAGCTGGAGGCCGAGCAGGAGAAGCTGCGCGGGGAGATCGCCGAGCTGTCCAAGATCCTCGACGACGACAAGGTGCTGAAGAAGGTCGTCTCCGACGAGCTGTCGGCGGTGGTGAAGCAGTTCGGCGCGCCGCGGCGTACCACCCTGGTCGACGGCGACCTCAAGGAGGTGCTGGCGGCGTCGGTGCCGGCCGGCCCGCTGGAGGTGGCCGACGACCCCTGCCAGGTGATCCTCTCCGCGACCGGGCTGGTGGCCCGCACCGCGGCCGAGTCGGAGGAGGCCGCCGAGGGGCGCCGGCGCAACGGCCGGGTCAAGCACGACACGGTACGCGCCGTCGTGCACACCACCGCCCGGGGCCGGGTGCTCCTGGTGACCAGCGCCGGCCGGGCGTTCAAGATCGACGTGCTGCCGCTGCCGGTGCTGCCGGAGCAGGCCGGCACGGTCTCGCTGCGCGGCGGCATGTCGGCCGCCGAGCTGGTGCCGCTGGAGGCCGGCGAGACGGTGGTCGGGCTGGCCCCGCTCGGGGCGGCTGCGCAGGGGTCGCCGGGCCTGGCGCTCGGCACCCGGCAGGGCGTGGTCAAGGTCTGCGCGCCGGAGTGGCCGGTCCGCTCGGACGAGTTCGAGGTGATCGGCCTGCGCGAGGGGGACGAGGTGGTCGGGGCGACCTGGCTCACCGACGGCCAGGAGGCGCTGACCTTCATCACCTCGGAGGCGTCGCTGCTGCGTTTCGCCGCCACGCTGGTCCGCCCGCAGGGGCTCAAGGGTGGCGGCATGGCCGGGGTCAACGTGCCCGACGGGGCGCGGGTGGTCTGGTTCGGGGCGGTCCGCACGGACGACCCCGGGCACGGGGAGCCGATGGTGGTGACCTCCACCGGCGCGACGGTCAAGGTGACGCCGTTCGGGGCGTACCCGGCGAAGGGGAGGGCGACCGGCGGCGTGCGCGCCCAGCGTTTCCTCAAGGGCGAGACGGACCTGGTGGTCGCCTGGGTCGGCGCCCGGCCGGTCGGCGCGACCGCCACCGGCGACCCGGTGGAGCTGCCCCCCGCCGACCCGCGCCGCGACGGCAGCGGCTTCGCCGTCATGCTCGGCCCGACGGTCCTCGGCCACCTGATCGAACGCTGACCCGCACGCGCAAGGGGCCCGGAGGCTGACGCCTCCGGGCCCCTTCCGCATCCCCCGCATCCCCCGCGCCGCCGTTGTCCCCGCGTCGATCATGAAGTTGTCGCCCTGCCCACCGGCGTGTCGCGACAACAACTTCATGATCACCGAGCCGAGAGGGGGGCGGTGGTGCCGGGACCGGGTGGGGTGGGGTGGGGTGGGGTGGGTCAGGCTACGCCGGTGGGGCGGAACTGGACGCTGACGCGGGGGCCGACCGGACGGGCGGTCTTGGGGATGGCGTGCTCCCAGGTGCGCTGGCAGGAGCCGCCCATCACCACCAGGTCGCCGTGCCCGAGCGGGAAGCGCAGGCTGGCGCCGCCGCCGCGCGGGCGCAGCAGCAGCGGCCGGGGCGAGCCGAACGAGACGATGGCGACCATGGTGTCGATGTGCGCCGACCGGCCCTGGGTGTCGCCGTGCCAGGCGACGCTGTCCCGGCCGTCGCGGTAGAGGCACATGCCGGCGGTGACGAAGGGCTCGCCCAGCTCGGCGGCGTAGTGCCGGGTCAGCGCCTCGCGGGCCTCGGTCAGCACCGGGTGCGGCAGCGGGCGGCCGCCCGCGTACCAGCAGAGCAGGCGGGGGACGTCGACCTCGGCGTCGTACATGGTGCGGCGCTCGGCGCGCCAGGGCACCTCGGTCAGCAGGGTGTCGAGCACCGCGTCGGAGCCGCGCACCCAGCCGGGGAGGTGGTCGACCCAGGCGCCCCGGGTGAGCACGTGCCGGCGCAGCGCGCCCGGCAGCGGCCCGAGCGACGGACCGGCGTCGGCGAGGTCGAGCATCGACGGCTGGTAGGCGGCCTGCGTCATGCCGCCACCATATCAGCGGTTTAGTACAGGCGTACGATCGCCGCGCTGGACCAGGTCGAGCAGCGCGTCGGCGACCCGGGCCCGGCCGCGCCCGTCGACGGTGGCCCAGGCCCGTGCGGCGAGCGCGGCCCGCCGCCGGGGGGAGCCGAGCAGGCCGGTCAGGGTCCGCGCGGCCGCCGCCCGGGCCGCCCGCCCGGCCACCCCGGCCCCGGCCAGCTCCGGCAGCTCGCCCAGGCCGGCGACCAGCCCGTGGTCCACCACCCGGCGGTACGACTCGCGCTGGTTGTCCACCACGCAGACCAGCGCCGACGGCGCCCCGAGGCAGCACAGTTCCCAGGTGGACGTGCCGGCGGCGCTGACCACCAGGTCCGCCGCCCCGATCAGGGCGGGCAGCTCGTCGGTGGGCGGGACCGGACGCAGCGACTGGCCCCGGCCGGGGGTCAGCGCCTCCAGTTCCGCCTCGACGTCGGGGCGGCCCACCACCACGGTCAGCTCCATCGGGTGCCCGGTGGCGAGCAGCACCCGGGTCAGCACCGGGGCGGCGCCGAGCGCGTCGGTTCCGCCGAAGAAGGCGAGCACCCGGGGCCGGTCCACCGGCGCGGCCTGGCTCGGGGCGGCCGGCCGGGCGCCGATCACCGAGTCGCGCAGCAGCGCGTACCGGGTGCCGGCCAGCAGCCGCCCGGCGGGCGCGTCGGTCCGGGCGCCGAAGTTCTGGTCCAGGTAGAGGTCGGCGTCCTGCCCCCGGGTGTCGCCGTCGACCACCGCCAGGGTGACCACGCCCGCCGCGCGCAGCGCCCCGGCGCCGGCCGGGTCCAGCTCGTACGAGTCGAGCACCATCGCGTCCAGCCGGTGCCGGTGGGCCGCCTCGACCAGCCCGGCCGGGGTGTCCGGGCCCCGGTGCGCCGGGATGCCCCGGGCCGCCAGCTGCGCCTGCGCCCAGCCGATCCGCTCGACGGTGCCGAACAGCTCCACCCGGGCCCCCCGGGCCAGGAACTCCTCGCCGAGGGCCAGGCAGCGGACCAGGTGCCCGACGCCGCGCCGGGGCCCGGCGTCGCAGCGCAGCCCGATCCGTGGCGGGTTCAGGACTCCTCCAGGCGCTTCTGGCGTACGTCGGCGTTGAGGGCGCGCAGGGCGGGCTGGCCGTCCAGCCAGTCGGCGAGCTTGGCCAGCGGCACGCTGACGTCGCCGAAGTGGTCGGTGACCGCGCGCACCAGCGCCCAGTCCTGCTCGGTGTCGAGGGTGAGCCGCAGCGCCGACCGGTCCGGGGTGAGGGTCACCCCGAGCACCCGGAACAGCTCCGGGTGGGTGTACGCGTACGAGGTGACGTGCACCCGGTGGTGGTCGGTGGCGAGCCGGTCCAGGGTGCGCAGCGCGTCCGCCCGGATGATCTCGACGTCCAGCCCGCGCGGCAGCGTACGGGCGATCGAGGTGCTGGCGTAGTCGAGCCCGGGCACCGCCCGGTACACCGACGCCACCAGCGCGATGATCTCCGGGTCGAGCAGCGGGCAGTCGGCGGTGAACCGCATGACCGCGTCACCGGGGTGGGCGGCCAGGGCGCCGACGAAGCGACCCAGCACGTCGTCGACCGGGCCCCGGTGGCACGGCACGCCCAGCCGGTCGCACTCGGCCGCCACCGCGTCGTCGACGGCGTCGGTGCTGGTCGCCACGACCAGGTCGGCGAGTACGCCGCTGTCCCGGGCGGCCCGGACCACCCGGCCGAGCACGCTGCGCCCGGCCAGCGGGCGCAGCACCTTGCCGGGCAGCCGGGACGAGCCCATCCGCGCCTGCACGATCCCCACGATCCGGGGCACCGACCCGACCTCCCCGCTCACTGCTGCTCCTCCCGCGGCCCGCGCTGGTTCAGCGCCTCCCGGGCGCGGCGCTTGGCCGCACGGGCGCCCCGCTTCGCCAGCCGGGCCGGCGTGATCGCCAGCCGACCCACCCGGTAGCTCAGCGAACCGCTGAGCAGGTTGATGGTGGCGTCGGCCCGGCGCAACGCCCGCTCCCGCGAGGTCAGCAGCTCCTCGGTCCACTTGAGCAGCGCGCCCAGCCGGGTCAGCTCCTCCCGCTGGCGCAGCCACGCCTCGCGCAGCTGCTGGTAGCTGCGCGGCCCGGCCGGCGGGTCGGTCGGCTCGACCGCGCGCAGCTCGGTGGCGAGGCGGACCCGCCCGTCGGCGTCGAGGCCGCGCAGCGCGGCGGAGACCGCCGCCTCCGCCTCGATCGCCGCGTCGACGGTGCGCCGGTCCAGCTCCCGGCCGGCGAGGCCGCCGAGCACCACGGTCAGGCCGGCCACGTCCAGGGTGGACGGCCAGGGGTGGGCGTACCCGCCGGTGAGCAGCGCGGCGGCGAACCGCCACAGGCTCCGGGCGAGCACCACGTCCACGTCCATCGGCGCGGCGGCCCGCCAGCTCGGGTCGAGCACCGCGTGCTCGTCGCCGGCCACCACCACGTTGTCCGTGCTGGCGAGGGCCACCGCGCCGCCCAGTCGACCGTGGGAGTCGGCCCCGGCGGCGAGCCAGGTCGTGTACCCGCGCAGCAGCCGGCGCAGGGTGTCCAGGTCGCGGCGCAGGCAGGCGTCGAGCAGCAGGGTGCGCAGCAGCCGCCCCTCGGGGACCGGCCCGTCCAGCGCGCCCGCGTCCCGGTAGGCCGCCTCGCGGGTGGCGAACGGCGCCGGCTCCGGCCGGCTGACCCGGCCGCCCACCCGCCACCGCCAGCCGTCCGGTCCGTCGACCACCTCGACCACGCCGATCCCCGGCGGCCCGGTCTGCACCAGCGCCACGGGCAGCGCGGCCGGCGACGGGTCGGCCGGGTCGGTGTTCGGGTCGGCGGGTCGGTGGGCGAGCAGCAGCCAGCCCGGCGCCAGCGCCGAGCCGAGGCCCGCGTGCAGCGCGTCGACGGCCAGCCGGGCCGGGTCCTGGAGCACGGTGGCCGCGCCGTCCGCGCAGGCACCGTGCAGCACCGCGTCGAACAGCCCCGACGTGGTCCGCCGGTCCAGCTCGTCGGCGGCCACCAGCGCGGTCGGCGCGGTCGGATCGGGGTACGCCGCGAAGCAGGCCGCCGGCCGCAGTCCCGCCCCGGCGAGCCGGTCGCGCAGCTGCTCCGGGTTGGCCGGCCGGTTGGTGTCGAGCACCCCGCCGATGGTCCAGGCGGAGTCGGCGCGGTCGGCGTACCAGGGGGCGGTGGCCACCAGCCGGTGCACGCCGAGCGGGTTGTCCAGCCGCAGCAGCAGCGTCCCGCCCGGGCGCAGCGCCCGCGCCAGCCGGTCCAGCACGCCGTCCCAGCCCAGCCGGGGGCCCTCCACCGACTCCACGGCGTCCAGCCCGGCGGCGGCCACCACCACGTCGAAGGTCTCGCCGGCGGGCAGGCCGGAGGGGCCGCCCACCACCACGCGGGCGCCCCGCTCGGCCAGCGCCACCCCGTCCGGGTGGCTGCGCAGCAGGCAGGTCACCTCCGCGTGCGCCAGCCGGGTCAGCAGCGCCGGGTCGTGCGGCCCGGCCAGCAGCACCCGCGCCCCCGCCGGTACGACGCGGGCCGTCAGCGCGGCCAGCGGCCCGCCGTCGGGCAGCCGCTCCTCCGGCAGGTCGGACCAGGCCAGCATCTCCCCGCCGGGCAGCGCGATCCGGGCCGCCGTCTCAGTCGTCACTCTTCTCCTCCTGGAGGTTCGCCCACCCGAGCAGCTCGCGCAGCTCGGCCGGCGTACAGCGGTGGTCGGTGCCCAGTTCGGCGCGGGCGATCTCGACGGCGGTCGGCAGGTCGACGGACTCGCCGTGCAGCTCCGGCCACTGCCGGCGGATCCGGGCGGTGCCGCCGAAGGTCGGGTCCTCGGCGGCGAGGATCATCGGGTCGCCGTAGACGGCGGGTTCGCAGCCGGCGGCGATGCCGTAGAAGATCGCGCTGGTCAGCCGGTTGGAGGCGACCCGCTTGTGCCGGCGCAGCTCGGTGAGCTGCTTGTCGAGGAAGAGCGGGTCGGTGTCCTTCCACCAGTGGCCGCGGTAGCCGTGGCAGATGACCCGGAAGCCGGCGTTCTCGTAGAGCCGGCGCACCCGGCGCATGCCGTACTCGTGCCAGTAGAGGCAGACCGTGACCGGGCCGGGTTCGGTGGCCCGGATCCGGGCGATCAACTCCTTGTGGTCGCCCTTGACGTGCTGGCCCTCCCAGCCGTGGAACGGGTACCAGATGGTGCCCGCCCGCTCCGCCTCCGGCGGGTCCTGCGGGCGCAGCGACAGCAGGTAGGTGAACGGCGCGCCGACGGTGACCACGTTGCGCCGCCCCACCGACCAGGCCCGCCGCCGGGTCTGCTCGGACCAGAGCAGGCTGGGGGTGAACTCGGCGTACGGGTGGCCGGGAGCCAGCCCGTCGCCGATGTTCCAGCCGTGCTGGACGTACCCGTTGATCCGGGGCGGGTGCCCGTCGCCCAGCCCGCAGTAGCGGGCCAGCACGTGCGCGTGGCCGTAGAAATGGTTCGCGTGGTGCATCGGTTCCCCCGTCAGGCGGCGGCGGGACGTGCCGTGACGCCCCGCAGCGCCGCGCCCAGCGCGTCGATCACGCGATCCTGGTCGGCGTCGGTCAGGCTCGGGAAGAGCGGCAACGACAGCTGCTGCTCATAGAACGACTCGGCCACCGGGCAGGATCCGCGCCGGTAGCCGAGGTCGGCGAAGGCCGGGTGCCAGTGCGCGGGCAGGTAGTTGACCTGGACGCCGATCCCGGCGGCCCGCATCCGGTCGTACACCTCACGACGGCGGCCGTCGAGCACCCGGATCGGGTAGAGGTGCCAGGCCGGGGCGGCCCACGAGCGGCGGCCGGGCCGCAGCACGCCGTCCAGGTCGGCCAGCGCCTCGTCGTACCGGGCGACCAGCCGGTCCCGGGCGGCGAGGAAGTCGCCGAGCCGGCGCAGCTGGCTGCGGCCGAGCGCGCAGAGCACGTCGGGCAGCCGGTAGTTCAGGCCGAACTCGTGCACCTCCTGGTGCCAGCCGCCCTCGTCCGGCCAGCGCAGCGCGTCCCGCTCGCGGACCAGCCCGATGTTGCGGAACCGGCGGGCCCGGGTCAGCAGCTCCGCGTCGAGCGCGGCGACCGCGCCGCCCTCGGCCGTGGTCAGGTTCTTGGTGGGGAAGAACGAGAAGGTGGTCAGGTCGGCCAGCGAGCCGACCGGCCGGCCCCGGTAGGTGGCGCCGATGGAGTGCGCCGCGTCGGCCAGCAGCAGCGCGTCGCTGCCGGCGAGGGCGCCGCGCAGGGCGTCGTAGTCGGCCGGGTGGCCGGCGTAGTCGACGGCGGAGACCACCCGGGTACGCGAGGTCGTCGCGGCGGCCGCCGCGGCCGGGTCGAGGGTGAAGGTCTCCTCCTCGACGTCGGCGAAGACCACCTTCGCGCCGAGCGCCACCGCGCTGCTGGCGGTGGCGACGAACGTCATCGGCGGCACCACCACCTCGTCGCCGGGGCCCACCCCGGCCGCCGCGTACCCGACGTGCAGGGCGGCGGTGCCGTTGGAGACCGCCGCGCAGCCGACCCCGCCGGTCCAGCTCGCCAGGTCGGTCTCGAAGGCGTCGACCTGCGGGCCGGTGGTGAGCCAGTCGCTGCGCAGCGCGGCCACCACGGCGGCGACGTCGTCGGCGGTGACCGACTGCCGCCCGTACGGCAGCATCGCCGTCACGCGCCGAGGCCGAGCATGTCGCGCAGCTGCTCGACGCTCAGCCACTCGTCGTTGGTGTCCGACTGGTACGCGAACCCGTCCGGCACCGGCTCGCAGCCGACCGGCGGCTGGTAGCCCCAGGTGGCGATGGTGGGCTGGACGATGAACCGGTCCTTGGCGCGCAGCGTCCGCCGGCTGTCGTCCGGGGCGATCATCTCCTCGTGCAGCTTCTCGCCCGGCCGGATGCCGATCTCGTGGGTGGTGGCGTCCGGGGCGACCGCCTCGACCAGGTCGAGGATGCGCATGCTGGGGATGCGCGGCACGAACAGCTCGCCGCCCTGCATCTGGTCGAAGCTGTCCATGACGAACTGGACGGCCTGGTCGAGGGTGATCCAGAACCGGGTCATCCGCTTGTCGGTGATGGGCAGGCTCTTGCCCTCGGCGGCCAGCCGGCGGAACAGCGGCACCACCGACCCGCGGCTGCCCACCACGTTGCCGTAGCGGACCACGGCGAAGCGGGTGGGGTGCTGGGCGGCGTAGTGGTTGGCGGAGACGAAGAGCTTGTCGCCGACCAGCTTGGTGGCGCCGTACAGGTTGATCGGGCTGGACGCCTTGTCGGTGGAGAGCGCGATGACCTTCTTGACGCCGGCCTCGATCGCGGCGTCCACCACGTGCTGGGAGCCGGTGATGTTGGTGGCGATGAACTCCGACGGGTTGTACTCGGCGGTGTCCACCTGCTTCAACGCCGCCGCGTGCACCACGTGCTCGACGCCGTGCATGGCCCGGGTGAGCCGGTGCCGGTCCCGGATGTCGCCGATAAACCAGCGCAGCCGCGGGTCGTCGCCGAGTTGCTGGCGCAGCTCGTACTGCTTCAGCTCGTCGCGGGAGAAGACCACCACCCGGGCCGGGTCGGCCTCGGCCAGGATGTGCCGGAGGAAGGTCCTACCGAAGGAACCGGTGCCGCCGGTGACCAGGATGGAGGATCCCGTCAGCTCGCTCAATGTGGTGCTCCCATGATCGCAGGTTGTGCGTCGGCGGCCGGGGGCCACGCGACCGGACGGACGCTAGCCACGGCGGGTTAACACCCCGACGCGCCCGGGTGAACCGCCCGCGCTGGTCCCGTGAATGCCGGACACCCGGCAGGCGAACACTTGCGTCGCCCCCGCCGAGCGGCTGACCGGCGGGAACTGTGCTGGCTACAGTGGCCCCGCGTACGCGACGGCCGGCCCCCGGCCCGGTCGCCCTCCGGCCCCGCGCCGCCCGCCACGACCCCTCCGCCCGACCCGCCCGCCGCGCCCCGCCGCGCGGCCGGCGCGCTCACCAGCGACCAGGAGACGAGATGACGTCCGACGTACGGGACCGGGTCGCCGACCCGGCCGACCCGGTCGAGGCGCCGGCGGCGCCGGCCCGGCGGCGCTGGCTGGTGCCGGCGCTGCTGGTCCTGGGCTGGCTCGCCGGGGTGGCCTGGCGGATGTGGCTGGCCCGGCACGTCGCCCTGCCGATCGCGCACACCGACGAGGACAGCTACCTCAACACCGCCCGGGCGCTGGCCGGCGGGCCGGGCGGCTTCAGCAGCGAGAACGGCCCGCTGCGCCGGGTCGGCTACCCGATGCTGATCTCCCCGGCGTTCCTCGGCGAGCGGGACTTCACCGACAGCTACCGCCTGGTGCAGCTGATCAACGCGGCGGTCAACGCCACCGTGCTGCCGCTGGCGTACCTGCTGGCGCGTCGGCTGCTCGCGCTGCGCCGGTCGTACGCGCTGGTCGCCGCCGCGGTGGCCGCCACCCTGCCGGCCACCGCCTTCTACGCCGAGGTGGCGATGATCGACGCGGTGCTGGCGCCGCTGGTGCTGGCCTGGTTGCTGGCCGTGCACCGGTGGGTCGCCCGGCCGGGAGTGCTGGCCGCCGCGACGGTGGGCACGCTGGTCGGCGCGTTCCACCTGCTGCACTCCCGGGGCCTGGTGATCGTGGCGGTGCACGCCGGTCTGGTCCTGCTGCTGCTGGTCCGCCGCCGGGTCACCCTCGGCCAGGCGCTGGCCGCGGTGCTGCCCGTGCTGGCCCTGGCCCTGGTGAACGCCGTCGGCATCCGGTTGCTCGGCGACCGGGTCTACCTGTTGGGCAACCCGCCCGGCGGCGGCACCGTCCGGGCCGTCGCCTCCGGGCAGGGGCTGCTGCGGCTGGGGGCGGCCGTCGCCACGCAGCTCTGGTACCTGGTGGTGATCACCTTCGGGATGGCCGGGATCGCCTGGGCCGCCGCGGTGCGCGAGCTGCGCCGGCGCGGGGGCGACCCGGCCGTCCGCTGGACGCTCGGCGTCGCCCTGGTGACGAGCGTCGGCGTGGCCGGCGGCGCGTCGGTGATCCTGGCCGGCATCACCACCAAGCCGCTGGACGCCATCTACGGGCGGTACGTGCAGATGCTGGCCCCGTTCTGGCTGCTGGTTGGGGTGGCGGTGCTGCTCACCGTGGCGTACCGGGTGCTGCTGGCCCGGGCGGCCGTCGCGGTCGCGTTGCTGGTGGGGGGTGCGGCGCTGATCGCCGCCCGGCTCGCCTACGTGGCGAGTCGGGGGCACGAGCTGCGCTACGGCGGCTTCGGTGCCCCCGACCTGATGGCGCTGACCGGCGGCTGGCGCGAGTTCCGCCCGTTCACCGGGGCGGCGGTGGGCGCGGTGGCCTGCCTGCTGCTGGTCGCCGCGGTCCGGGTGCCGAGGCTGCGGGTGCCGGTGCTCGCCGTGCTGGTCGTGGTGAACCTCGGCACCATGCAGGTGATCACCGACCGGCTGGTCCGGCCGATGGTGGCGGCCACCGCGCCGACCCCGCGCGTCGCCGACCTCGGGGTACGGCCCGGCGAGCGGGTCTACGCCTCCGTCGGGGTGCACTACATCCTGCGGTTCAACCTGAGCCACCAGGTGACCTGGAGCGACGTGCGGTGGTTCAGCGACCGGCCGCCGGCCGCCGCCGACGTGGTCTTCGCCCGCTGGGCGCCCGGCGCTGCGGACGACTGGGACGGCACCCGCTACGGCTTCGTCCGCCTCGGCGGCAATCCGGGCCAGCACTGGGCGGCCTGGCGGCGCGGCTGACGATTCTTTACCGACCTCGATGAACGGGAAGTGGCCGGCCGGTTAATGCGCGGCGGACAATTGTCGACATCAGTGCCGTCGACGGTTCTCCCGATGCAGCGAAACGGGGACGACGGTGATTTCCCGCCCGTCGTGCACCTGCTGTTCCGCGCTGCCCTCGACGAACCGGAAGCGGCGGTTCATCTGGCGGACCACCGTGTTGTCGGCCAGCACCTCCCCGTCGAGCCGGTCGAGCCGCAACTCGTCGAAGGCGTGGTCCACCGCCGCCCGCATCACCGCCAGCCAGGCCGGCAGCGTCTCGCCCCGCTCGGCCAGCCCCTCGGCGTCCAGGTAGAAGCCCCAGGAACCGGTACGCGGACCGGCCAGGCGCAGGTCGAAGAAGGTGACCACGCCGCAGGGCACGCCGTCGTGGACGTACACCAGCACCCGGCGGGTGGGGTCGGTGCGCACCCGCGACCACCACGCGGCGTGCTCCTCGGCGGTGATCTCGTGACTGTTCTTGCTGACCTGCCGGTTGGTTTCCTGATTACGCCAGGACAACATCAGGTTAACGTCGTCCTCGGTCGCCTCACGCAGCACGCCGACCTCTTTCCGTTCGATTCCTGCGGGCCTCGGGAACCCTACCCGGGAAATGGTGAGGTCAATTCCCGGGCTGTACACTCCGCCGCATGAACGAATTGAGTCGCGCGCAGATCCGCGACCTCATGGCGCAGGTGCTCGCCAACCAGGGCAAGGTGCTCCCGGACGACGACGACGCCGACCTGCGGGAGATCGGCTTCCGGTCGCTGGACTTCTCCGAGCTGGCCCTGCGGGTCGAGGACGAGACGGGGGAGGAGCTCAACTTCGACGCCCCCGGCCTGCGCCGGATCGCCACCGTCGGCGACGTCCTCGACTTCCTCGGCACGCTCCAGCGGCAGTGACCGTCACGACCTCCACCCCGGCCGGCCTGGACAACCGGGTCGTCGTCGGGGGCACCGCGCGCACCTGGCGGGCGCTGCCCGCGCCGGCGCTGCCGTCGCCCGCCGCCGTCCTCGCCGCCGGCTCCGCCGACGCGCTGGCCGCCGCCCGGCAGCACGCCGAGCACGGCACCGAGCTGCTGCTCAGCACCGCGCACCGGGTCGACCCGGCGATGCGGGACGAGCTGCGCGAGGCCGGCTTCGCGCTGGCCACCCTGGACGCCGCCGGCCCGGTGACCGTCCCGCCGACAACCGCCCGCCCGGCCGAGCCCGGCCGGCTCTGGCTGCTCACCTCCGGCTCCACCGGGCGGCCCAAGCGGGTCGGGCACACCCTGGACTCGCTGACCACCGTCCGGGGCGCCCAGCCGGAGCGGACCTGGCTCTGCCCGTACGCCCCCGGTACGTACGCCTGGTGGCAGGTGGTGACGCTGTCGCTCACCCAGCCCGGGCAGCACCTCGTGGTGGTCGACCCGGACGAGCTGGACGAGTGGCCGGCCGTCGCCGCCGCGCACGGCGTGGACGCCGCCTCCGGCACCCCGACCTTCTGGCGGCGCACCCTGCACCGCGACGGCGCGGCGCTGGCGCGGGTGCCGCTGCGCCAGCTCACCCTCGGCGGGGAGCCGGTCGACCAGGCCGTCCTGGACCAGCTCCGCGCGGTGTTCCCGACCGCCCGGATCTCCTGGATCTACGCCTCCTCCGAGGTCGGCGCGTCGATCGTGGTGCACGACGGCCGCGCCGGGTTCCCGGTCGACTGGCTGGACCGGGAGGTGCCCGGCCGGCCCCGGCTCTCGGTCGACGGCGAGGAACTGGTGGTCAGCTCGCCGTACCACGGGGTCGGGCTCGACGGGCCGGTGCGCACCGGCGACCGGGTGCAGGTGGTCGACGACCGGGTGCTGATCACCGGCCGGCTCGACTCCGACGAGATCAACGTCGGCGGCAGCAAGGTCTCCGCCGGGCTGGTCCGGAACGTGCTCACCGCCCACCCCCGGGTGGCCTGGGCCCGGGTCACCGGTCGGCGGGCGCCGGTGCTCGGCCGGATGGTCGTCGCCGAGGTGGTGCCGACGCCGTCCGGCGACCCGCTGGACGAGGCCATGCTGGTGCGCTGGTGCGCCGACCGGCTCCCCGACTACGCGGTGCCGCGCCGCATCCGCATGTTCACCGAGATCCCCGTCAAGGAGACGTTGAAGAGCGATGTCTGACTCCCCGCTCGTCCCGCCCAGCACCGTGGTCCTCGTCTCCGGCGGTTCCCGGGGGCTGGGCCTGGCCATCGTCACCGACCTGCTCGACGCCGGCGTACGGGTGGCGGCCTTCGCCCGTACCGTCACGCCGGAGCTGGAGAAGTTGGCCGCCGAGCATCCCGACCGGGTGCACGTCGGCGCGGTCGACGTCACCGACCCGGCCGCCACCCTGGCCTTCGTGCGGGAGGTGGAGGAGCGGCTCGGCCCGATCGACGGCGTCGTCAACAACGCCGCCGTCGGGCAGGACTCGCTGCACGTGCACACCTCCACCGGCGACATCGCCCGGATCATCGAGACCAACCTGACCGCGCCGTTGCAGCTCACCCGCCTGGTGATCCGGCGGATGCTGGGCAAGGGGCTGCGCGGACGGATCGTCAACATCACCTCGATCTGCGCGCAGCGCGGCTTCCCGGGACTGGTGGCGTACTCGGCCACCAAGGGCGGCATGGACGCCGCCACCCGCTCGCTGGCCCGCGAGTTGGGCGGCCGGATGCTGGTCAACTCGGTGGCGCCCGGCTTCTTCGCCTCGGAGATGTCCGCCGTGCTGGGCAGCACCCAGCTCGACCAGATCGTCCGGCGCACCCCCACCGGCCACCTCACCGAGCCGGAGGAGGTCGTGCCGGTGGTGCGGATGCTGCTGCGCGAGCAGACCAACATCAACGGCCAGGTGATCGTGGTGGACGGTGCGGCCTCCGTCTGACGCCGCCCTGTCCCGGCCGGGGCCCGCCGCCCGCGCGCCCCGGCCGGTGCCGGCCCTGCTCGGCGCCGCCGAACGGCACCTGCGGGTGGGCCGGCCGGCCGACCTGGGGTACGCCGTCACCCGCAGCCACCTCGACGACGGACGCTGCGTGGGCTGGTACGGCCCACCGACCCCGGGCTGGCGGGTCGCGGTGGACGCCGAACGGGCCGACGCGGACGTCCCGCCCGCCCTGGCGCACCGGTTCGGGCGGGCCGACTTCTGGGCCCGCTGGACCCGGGCGGAGAGCCTCTGCAAGCTGGCCGACGTGCCGGTGGCCGCCTGGTGGCGGCGGCACGGGCTGGCCGTACCCCCGGAGAGCCGGGCGGTGTGGCGGACCCTGCGCCTGGACGACGTGGTGGTGACGGTCGCCTTCGCGCCCTGACCAGCCGCCTCTCGCCCAGCCGTCCCGCGCTTCGCGGTGCGGGCCGCGCAGCGGGAGCCCGGGACGCGCGACGCCGCCTCCGAGACGACCGCGGCCCGGTCGGTTGAGTCGTTGACGACATCAGCTCGAAAGGCGACCGGACACCCTGCCGGCCGGCGGACGGCGACACCGGCCCCGGAAGCCCGGAGCCGGTGTCGGTCAGCGACGGCTCAGACGAGGTCCCAGCTCAGCGGGGTGCCGCGCGGGACGTCGACGGCGAAGGTGCGGCCCAGCACCTTCTCGATCTCCACCGGCGGCAACCCGCCCGCGGGCCGGATCGACCGCACGTTGTCGGCGGTCACCGGGTCGCCGGCGCGCACGTCCGCGACCACGTAGAGCGAACGGCGGAACCGCAGCCCCTCCCGCTCGGCGGGGGTGGGGCCGATCGCGGTGCCGCCCAGCGCCGCGTACGCCCGCCCCGACTCGACCACCAGCGCGGCCAGCTCGTCCGGGTTGAGGGAGAAGTCGGAGTCCACCCCGCCGTCGGCGCGGTCCAGCGTCACGTGCTTCTCGATGAAACACGCGCCCAGCGCCACGGAGGCGACCGGCACGCCGATGCCGGGGGTGTGGTCGGAGAGCCCCACCGGCACGCCGAACGCGTCGGCGAGCACCGGGATACGGCGCAGGTTGCTGTCCGCCGGCGGCGCCGGGTAGGAGGCGGTGCAGGCCAGCAGCACGATGCCGCCGGCCCCGCCCTCGCGGGCGGTCCGCACCGCGGCGTCGATCTCGGCCACCGTCGCCATCCCGGTCGAGATGACCAGCGGCTTGCCGGTGCCGGCGACCAGCCGGATCAGCGGCAGGTCGACCAGCTCCGACGAGGCGATCTTGTACGCCGGCGCGTCCAGCTCCTCCAGCAGCTCCACCGCCGTGGCGTCGAACGGCGAGGAGAAGACGGTCAGCCCCCGCTCGCGGGCCCGGGCGAAGATCGGCGCGTGCCACTCGTACGGCGTGTGCGCCCGCTCGTAGAGCCGGTACAGGTTCTGCCCGCCCCACAGCTCGTGCCCACCGGAGATCCGGAAGGCCGGGGTGTCGACGTCGATGGTGATCGTGTCCGGCCGGTACGTCTGGAGCTTCAGCGCGTGCGCCCCGCTGGCCGCGACGGCGTCCACGATGGCCAGCGCCCGGTCCAGGTCACCGTTGTGGTTGCCGGACATCTCGGCGACCACGAAGGGCCGCTCCCCGGCGCCGACCACGTGCGGCCCGATCTTCACTGTCGTCATGCCCGACCTCTGTCCGCTGTGCGTCCGCGCAGGCGCGCGGTCCCTGCCTCGTCGTCCGGGGACGACCTGGAAAACTCCGCCGCCGGGTGCCGCCCCAACCGGGTCCGGGCATCACGGCGGCACGACGTGTCGACCCTCGCCGTCACGGCGTGCCGTGACGGGCCAGCGCGTCGCTCGCCTCGGCCGGGTCGGCGGCGACCCGGTCCGCAGCCGCCGACGCGACGGCGGCGCCGGCCGGGGGAGCGGCGGGCCGGCGCAGCCGACCGGCCAGCCGGTGGGCCTGGCGCAGCGCCGCGTACGCGAGGTAGTTGTCCCGGCCCACCAGCCGGTGCTTGAGCCCGGCCACCCCGGCGGGGCGGGGGTAGCCGCCCGCCGGCAGGTGGCGACGATACTGGGCGGCCACCCGGTGGAAGAACTTTCGGCGCAGGTGCGGGTGCAGCCGGTCGTCGTTGCCGACCACCACCAGCATGTGGTTGACCATCAGCCCGAACAGCTCGGCCCGCAGCCGCTCGTCCGGGTACCGCCGCCCGACCCAGTCCAGCAGCCGGTCGTACTGGTCGAAGGCGTCGAAGTGCCGGCCGCTGCGGGTGGAGGTGATCGCGCCCTGCCGGCCCTGCCGGTAGAGGTAGCAGACCCGGTCCAGCACCGAGATCTTCTCCGCGCCGATCAGCAGCGGGTGGCTGAACGGGATGTCCTCGTACCAGCCGGGGTGGAAGCGCAGCTCCAGCTCGTCCATGAAGGCGCGGCGGACCACCTTGTTCCAGGCGGTGTGCTGCACCCGCAGCAGCTGCGGCCGGTCGGCCAGCCGGACCACGTCGGGCACCCCGCGCAGCAGGGGACTGCTGGCGTCCAGCTCGCGCCGCCCGCCCTCGTGCACCCGCACGTGGTCCAGCAGCAGCACGTCGGGGCGGTGCGCGCGCAGCCGGTCCAGCACCGCGGGGATGGTGCCCGGCGGCAGCCAGTCGTCACTGTCGACGAACCAGACGTAGTCGCCGGTCGCCACCGCCAGGCCGGCGTTGCGGGCCGGGCCCAGCCCGACGTTGCTGCTCAGGTGCACGGTGCGGACCTCGGACCGGCCGGCGGCGTACGAACGCAGCATGTCCCCGCACCGGTCCGGGGAGGCGTCGTCGACGGCGACCAGCTCGACCGTGCCCCGCTCGTCGGCCGGGACGTCCGCCCGGATCGACTCGAGGCACTGGTACAGGTACGCCTCCACCCCGTGGACCGGCACGACGATGCTCAGCAGAGGGGTGGCGCGCGTCGGCTCGTTGACCACGCCGCCACCCTGGTGCACCCGGGTGGACGGCCTCGGAACCTGACGTATCCGGTGGAGATGGAGTTACTGAACAGCCGCCGAGCGGCGGGTTAACGACTCAGGATCCGCCGTACCGGCGCGCCGACCGCGCGCCTGACCCGGGCCCGCAGCCGCTGCTCCTCCAGCGTGCGCACCTGGCCGTCCAGCGCGGTGTTGCGGTCCCGCAGCCACTGGATCCGCTCCAGCAGGGCCTCCGGGGAGGTCGCGGCGGCCGGCCGGACGGCCGGCGGGAAGCTGGTGGCGCGGACCCGCTCGTCGAAGCGGGCGGTGGCGTCCCCGTCGTCGAACGCGTTGCCGAGCCGGTGCGCGGCCAGGAACGCCGCCATCCGCTCGTAGCGGTTCCGGTGGCCGGCGTGCATGGCGGTGTAGTCCGCCTCGGCGTAGAGCTGCGCGGCGTCGATGTCGGCGGGCACCTCCTTCATCGTCCGGTGCGGGATGTCGAAGTACCGGGCCAGCTCCAGCGTGCGCGAGTCGTGCGCGAAGAGGTAGCCGGGGGTCCCGGCGACCAGCGCGGTGATGGTGCCGTGGATGCGGGTGCCGAAGGCGAAGTCGAACCCGGAGAGGTAGTCCATCCAGGTCCACGGGTCCAGGAACATCCGCACCTTGTCCTCGACGAACAGCGGGTGGGAGGTGTGCACCGGGATCTGGCTGGTCTTTCCCCGGTCCTCCGGAGCGTCGCCGTAGAGCAGCGTGCCGAGGGTGGTGAGGTCCTGCGGCAGGTAGCGCAGGTTCGGGTAGCGCCGGTGGTGCGCGGCGATGATCTTCGCCATCGACCTGACGTACGGGGAGACGGTCAGCGCCACCCGGGCGTCCGGCTCCAGCGTCGGCCTGGTCTTCTCCACCGTCAGCCGGTCGCCGTGCAGGAACATCGACGGGCAGCCGATCACGTCGACCGCCGAGAAGCCCAGGGTGCGCAGGTAGCTCTCGGTGATCTCGCCGCGTACGCCGATGCTGGGCGAGCGGTTGAGCACGGCCCGGACGAACCGGCTGACCACGGCGTCGATCGGGCGCAGGTACTCCCGGTCGCCGGTGACGTCGGTCTGCACCCCGACCCCGAGCACGACCACCGGGATCTTCAGCCGCTCGACCAACCGGGTCATCAGCTCGATGCGGTGCGCGTAGCTGCGCCGGAAGGCGTTGGCCAGCGGGATGACGTAGACGTCGTACTTCTCGTTGATCTCGTCGGCCTCGCGTGGGTTGACCTTGAACTCGGTCGGCGTGATCGCGGCGGTCGTCGTGCTGAGCAGCTTGTGGGCGGCGTGGCTGAAGACGAGGTTGCCGTTGTTGGCCCCGATCCAGTCGCCCTCGAAGGCCTCCTCGGCGGAGCGGACGTCGAACGGGCCCTTCTTCGCCCGCATCAGGATCCGCTCGTGCATCGCCGCTCCATCTCGTGGTCCACACGTGCCGGGGCGGCCCGGTGGGAGGACGCCGGCCGGCCCGCCGCCGGGCACGACGTCGGCGGGGGTCCGGGGAATATTAGGGCAATCTGCAGCCCGCGTACATCTCCCGGTGGGTCGGCGTCCCCCGGCCCGGTCGTGGCGGCCCCACCAGCCGGTAGGGTGCCCGGACGGCGGCACGACCGGTGCCGCCGTCCGGTGCCGGGCCGCGGTCGCGGCGGCGAGCGGCCGGGGGAGGAGAGGTACGTGCGGGTGAGCGTGGCGACGGCGGAGTGCCCGGCATGACGAGCGCGGTGGGCGCACCGACGGCCACGGCGAGCCGGCTGCCCTCGCTGACCGGGCTGCGCTGGGTGGCCGCGATGCTGGTCTTCGGCTACCACGCGGGCACCATGCGGATCGTCGGTGAACCGGACTACCAGGCGGTCGTCGGCGGGGTGTTCACCCTGGGCCTGTCCGGGGTGCAGTTCTTCTTCATCCTCAGCGGGTTCGTGCTGGTCTGGTCGGCCCGCGACGGGGAGCGGCGGCGCGACTTCTGGCGGCGGCGGCTCGCCAAGATCTACCCGAACCACGTGCTGACCTGGGTGGCGGCCCTGCTGGTGATGTGGTGGTTCGCGGACACCATCGTGCCCCGCGCCGCGCTGGAGAGCCTCCTGCTCGTGCAGGCCTGGGACCCGACGCCCGGCTACTTCTACAGCATCAACACGGTGAGCTGGTCGCTCTCCTGCGAGCTGTTCTTCTACCTCTGCCTGCCGCTGGTGCTGCCGGCGCTGCGCCGGGCCCGGGCCGGCCTGCTCTGGGCGGTGGTGGCGGCGGTGCCGCTGCTGATCGTGGCCCTCTGGCCCGGGCAGGCGCTGGTGCCGGAGGAGAGCACCTGGTGGTTCACCCAGATCTTCCCGGTGGTCCGCTCGCTGGAGTTCTGGCTGGGCGTGGCGGCCGCCGAGCTGCTGCGGCGGGGCCGCTGGCGGGGGCCCGGCCTGCCGCTGGCCAGCCTCATCTTCGTGGTCACCTGGGTGGTGGCGGGGCAGTGGATCCGCGCCGAGCTCTGGGCGGCGATCCTGTCCGTGGCGTACATCCTGGTCATCACCGCCGCGGCGGACGCCGACGTGCGCGGTCGGCCCTCGCCCTGGCGGCACCGCCGGCTGGTCTGGCTCGGTGAGGTCTCCTTCGCCTTCTACCTGGTGCACGTGCTGGTGATGGTCACCGTGCTGCGGGCCACCGGCCACCTCGGCGTCGGGCTGCCCGGCTGGTGGGGACCGCTGGCGGTGCTCGGCTTCCTGGCCGTGAACCTGGTGCTGGCCGCCCTGCTGCACCGCTGGGTCGAGACGCCGATGATGCGCCGCCTGGCACCCCGTCGCCGGCCCCGTCCCGCCCCGTCCACCCTGGACGCGGCGGCGGCGCCGACGCCGCGCCCCACGCCGGCGCCGCGGGCGGCCGCCGACGGCGCGCCGGCTGGCCGACCCATCGAGTACGCGGGCCCGCGCGACCCCCACTGACCCCCCGTCCACCCCGGCCGGTACCCGGTCCGGTCCGCTGCCCGTGCGCCTCGCGCGGTTTGCGGCGTGTCGCGGTGACGTTCGCCGGGGAGGGCGCGACACGCCGCAAACGGGCGGGCGACTGTCGCGACGCACGTTGGTGAGCGCCGCGCCGACACGCCCGGCGACGCTGCGATCACCCGGCATCGGCGGTAGCGTGGTGCCGTGCTCCCGGTCGCGCTCACCAGTCCTCTGTGGTGGGTGGCGCGCTGGAGTTCCCGGCTGCTGACCGGCCTCGCCCTGGCGGTCGCGCTCTCCCTCGGCGGTCCGGCCGTGCCGGACGCCGGCGCGCTCACCGCCGCTCCCAGCCCGGCGGGCGCACCGATCCTCGTCGATCTGGCGGTGCCCGACGGGTTCGCGGTCCGCGCGGCCGCCGTCCCCGCCGTGGCGCTCGCCGCCGGCGACGCCCAGAGCGAGGGCCGCGCATTCGTCGCCCCGCCCGCCGCCCCGCTCGCTCCGGTCACCTCGATCGACCCGGTCGGCCGGCCGGCCCATCCGGTCACCTCGCCGCCGCTGCCCCTGACCGGGCTGGCCGCCGCCGCGACCGGTCCCCGCGCCCCGCCGCTCGGCTGACCGCCACGCGGGGCCACCCGCGACCGCGCCCTCGAGAACCTCACCACCGCACCCGCCCCCGGCACGCGGCGCCGCCCCGGCCTCGCCCCGTCGCCCCCCGGGCCGGTGTGGGACTCCTCTTTCCGCATCCCGCTTCCGGGAGGTGCCCACCGTGAACACCGTCCTCTACCAGTTCCTCGTCGAGGTCCCGACCGCCGCCGCCATCTGGTCGGCCCTGCTCGTGCTCGCCCTGACCGTGCTCACCGTGCTGGTCGCCCGCCCCGAGCGGGACCCGGCCCCCGACGAGCCGGTCGTCGACCCGGCCGCCGACCCCGCGACCGAGCTGGCGGACCTGCGCCGGTACGCCGAGGAGGTCGCCGTCGCGGCGGCCGGCGCCGCCCAGACCGCGCGCCGGTGGCGGGATGCCTGGCTGGCCGCCCAGGAGGAGGTGGACCGGGCCTGGACGGCGTACGACGAGGCGGAGACCGCCGCCCGCCGGTTCACCGGCGCCGCCGCGCTGCCCGCCCCGCGTACCCCGCGCACGCCGGCCGAGTACGCGGGCCGGGAGCGCTGGCTGCACCAGGCGGCGGTGGCGGCCCACTGGCGCGGTGAGCTGCCGGTGGAGCGGCTGCGGGACGTCTTCGCGCACCGGGACGGTTGGGACCCCCGGCGGCACCCCGTCGAGCAGGAGGTGCTGCTGGCCCGGGCGGTACGCGACGGCCGGCGGGACGCGTACCGGGCGGCGGCCGGGCGGGAGCGGTCGGCGTGGCGGGACGCCGAACTGGCCGCCGAGGCGGCCCGCGCGCTCGCCGTCGAGGCGTACGCGGCGGCGGAGCGGCTGCGTCCCGCGCGGCTGCCCGCCCAGCGGACGGCGACGGCGACGGCCCGGACCGCGCTCGCGGCGCGGTGGCGGCCGGCCCGGGTGGGCTGAGGACGCGACCAAATTGTTACCCGTATTTCCGTGAGTCGCGTCACGGCGATCGGGAAACCGGTCATCCGGTCACAGGCGGTGACATCGATCGCGACGATCGGCAGTGTTTGCCGCCGCGCTGTCCGGTTGTCGCCCGACGGTCCCGGAACAACCGCCTGTCCCATTGAGTGACGTCAGTGTCGAACTGTACGGCAAATTTGTCGCCCTGATCATGTTTAAGCAGCTGGCGGCGCTTGGCCGACACGTGACCGACCAGTAATGTCGCCCGGGTCCGGTGCGGTTTCCGATCGCAAGAGGCGACGCCGCGCCGACCCGCTCAATCGTGATTCCACGAACCGGGGACCCATGCACGTCCGGGGTGAATCCGCGGGCCACGGCCCGTGGTAGGGCGCTCTTCCCGCCCGAATCCGTCAGCTAACCCGGTAGGCGGTGTCGGAAGGAGTTCCAACTTTTGCTGCTCCCTCGCATTCCTCGGCTTGCTCTCCACCTCGGTACCGGGGTGTTCGTGCCGGTCCGCCGCGCCCTCGCGCGCTGATCCCGGCCCCACCTCGCCGCCCGGTCACCGACCGGGCGCACCCCCGCCGAGCGGCCTCGCACACCGGTTCTGACGCCGCGCGTGACGTCCCGTCACGCGCCGGTCCGGCACGCCGCTCCCGCCCTCGTACCGTGGAGGAAAACACGTGAAGCACCCCCTGAAGCGGCAGCTGCGACGCCTGGCCACCAAGCGGTCCTACCAGCTGGTCGCCGGCTCGGCCGCCGCGCTCGTGCTCGTCTCCGGCGCCAGCACGCTGCTCGCCGACGAGGCGCCCGCCCGCCAGCAGACCTCGGCCGCCGTCGCCGAGGTGGCGCCCCGGCTGGACGACGTCGCGACCCGCAGCCAGGCCCGCGTCGCCGCCCCGTCCCACAAGCCGTCGCCCTCGGCCAGCCCCTCGCCGTCGGCGAGCGCCACCAAGGCCAAGGCGGACCCGGACCTGACCCGCAAGGCGGCCCCCAAGCCGCCGTCGACCAAGGTCCTCCGTTACGACTACCAGGCGCAGACCACCTTCTACAACTGCGGTCCGGCCGCGGTGCGCAACGCGCTCAGCGCGGCGGGCATCGAGCGGACCCAGGACGAGCTGGCCGGCCCGCTCGGCACCACCGAGATGGGCACCAACTCGGCGCTGGACACGACCCGGGTCCTGAACCAGATCGTCAAGGGCGACCCGTACCGGACTCGGATGTTCCGGGGCACCCCCAGCTCCGCGCAGATCGACCGGCTCCAGGCCGACGTGATCGCGGCGATCACCGACGGCCGGGGCGTCGTGGTGAACGTGGCGGGGAGCGCCACCGACACCGACGGCGGCTGGCACTCCTTCCCGGGCGGCCACTACATCGCGGTGGTCGGCTACAAGAACGACGGCCGGACGGTCCGGATCGCCGACTCGGCGGACCCGAACCTGCCGTCGTACTGGGTCAGCACCATCGACCTGGCGAACTGGATCGCCACCCGCGGCTACTCCGCCTGATCCAATACCGTCGCTCGTCCGGGCACCGGCTCCCCTGGGGGCCGGTGCCCGTCGCCGTTGGCGCGGGTCTCGCGCGCCGCGACCGGGCGGTGGCACACTGCGGCCCATGACCGACGACTCGGGTACCCGCCGGCTGCTGTTGCTGCTGCACGGGATGGGCACCACCGGCGACGTGTGGCTGCCCTGGGCGCCGCTGCTGGAACACCGCTGGCCGGGCCGCTGGCTGGCGCCGGACCTGGCCGGCCACGGCTTCTCGCCGCCGCTGCCGGGGTACTCCTTCGCGGGGTTCGCGGAGCAGGTCGCGGCGGGGCTCGGCCCGGTGCCCGAGGGGGCCCGCCCGAGTGACCGCCTGGTCGTCCTCGGCCACTCCCTCGGCGGGGTGGTCGCGCTGGCGCTGGCCGCCCGCGACGCCGGGCTCCCGGTGGACGCGGTGGTCGGGCTGGGCATCAAGGCGGTCTGGTCGCCGGCCGAGCTGGCCCGGGCGCGCGAGCTGGCGGAGCGCCCGGTGACCTGGTTCGCCACCCGGGACGAGGCGGCCCGCCGCTACCTGAAGGTGGCCGGCCTCGGCGGGCTCTTCGCGCCGGACCATCCGGTGGTCGACGCGGGGCTGCGTGCCGAGGACGGCCGCTGGCGGCTGGCCATGGACCCGGCCGCCTTCGCGGTGGGCGCGCCGGAGCTGCCGGCCCTGCTGGCCGCCACCGACGTCCCGGTGCTGCTGGCCCGGGGCGAGCACGACCCGATGGTCAGCGACGCGCAGCTCGCCGAGCTGGGCGTGCCGGTGGCGACCCTGCCCGGCCTCGGCCACAACGCGCACGTGGAGGACCCGGCGGCGGTGCTGGCCCTGCTCGACCCGTACCTGTGACCGGTTGCGGACGCGGGCGTCGCCGTCGTGGGTCGCATGCGGCTCGGGACCACCTGCCGGACGTTCGAGCTCTCCGTCCATGCCGGACCTCGCCACGGCGCCGCTCAGCTCGGCTGCCACGCCGCCTGCTGTCGTGACGGGTCGGCCGCAGGCGGCACGTTCGATGCTTCTTCGCTGCTTCCGCGCGGGCGGTCGCTCAGTCGGAGATGCCGGTGTGCCCGACGACCTTCTCCACGGTCAGGCGCACCAGCAGCTCGCCCGGCACGGCGTTGCGCGCCCCGTATGCCTCGGCCAGGTCCGGCCCCATGTAGCGCTCGGCGATCCGGATCGCCCACCGCCGCATCTCGGGCAGGTCCTCGGTGATCGTCGCGCGCCCACGCAGCGTCACGAACGCGTACGGCGGTTTCTCGTCGTCGACGCACAGCACGGCCCTGCCGTCGCGGGCGAGGTTGCGGCCCTTCACCGAGGTCTTGCCGGTGTTGAACAGCACGTCGTCGCCGTCGAGTACGAACCACACTGGGACGACGTGCGGCGAGCCGTCGGCCCGGGTCGTCGCGAGCTTGCCGGTGCGGGTGCCGTACGAGACGAACTGCTGCCACTCCCCGTCGATCATCGACTTCGCCATGCGGCCATTATGGTGCCGTCCGGCGTCTCAACCATCGCAGACTGCTGCTGCCTGACGCCTCGCCTACAAGGCGCTTTCGTCAAGAGTCGTAGCGTCCGCTGGCGTCCACCAGGTTCGGGTCGGAGCCGACGCCCGTTCGCACTCATCTGGCTTCGGCCGCCATCGTTGATGTCAACGAGTGATGTCAGCCGCTGTTGTCGGCTCCCTGCCGCTGGTAGAACCGCTGGATGGATCAACTGACCGACCCGGTTGCCGGGCTCGACGAGGTCCCGTGGGAGTCGCTGCACCACGCGTATGGGCCGGCCGTCGACGTACCGGAACAGTTGCGGGCGTTGCGCTCGGCGGAGGTGCCGGTCCGGCGCCGTGCCTTGTCCGAGCTGTTCGGCAACGTCTACCACCAGGGCACGCGGTGGGGGGCAAGTTGTCACGTGGTGCCGTTCCTGGTGGCGCTCGCTGACGACCCGGACACCCCGGACCGGGCAGCGGTGGCCGACCTGCTCCGTTCGGTGGTGCTCGGCGACCGGCGCGACGACGAGCTGCCGTTCGACCCGCGGCGGACCTTCGCCGCCGCCGAGGGGATCACCGACGACCAGGCGGCCCTGGTGGAGCGGCATCTGGAGGCCGAGGACCTGTTCGAGCACGAGGAGGTTGCGGAGCTGGCTGACAACGTGGCGGTCCGCTGGGAGGCCGACGCCTTCCATGCTGGAGCCCGGCACACCGACCGGTACGTCCGCTGGCTCACCGATCCGGACCCGCAGTTGGCCGCGTACGCCGCCGAACTACTCGTCTGGTTCGCACCTGACGAGGCCGCGTTGGCCGGGCTCATCTCGGTCCCTGGTGACGAGGCCCGCGCCGCCACCCGGGCGAGCGCCAACCTGACCCTCGCCCACTGTCCGGTCGGCTCGGAGCGGATCGACGCCCGCCTTCCGCGAGCTGCTGTCCGCGAATACAGCGGTCGTCCGGGTCACGGCGGCGGTGGGACTGGCGTACCGGCTCGGCGACCAGCTACCCGACTTGGCCCTCGACGTCCTCACCGACGCCCGCAGCTCCGACGTCGATGCCGAAGTACCCGGCTGGGACCGGTCGGTGCGCGGGTTCGTGGCCCTCGCGTTGCACCGGCTCGGTCTCGGCTGACTTGTCGCTGCGACACACGGTTCAGGAACGGGTTTGCACTTCCTGCTGGACGCGGCCCCAGCTGCGGAAACGTAATTAGCCCCGCAGGAGCTTGCTTGACCAGTCCCCGCATAGTCGGGATCTTCAACCGTTGTGGTCCGGTCCCCACCCACGTAGGTCGTCGGGCAGGTGTGCGCGCGAACGCGGTGTGCAACGATGATCGGCATGTCGACTCCACGAAAGGGCAATGCCGCGTAGGCGCCCCACACAACTGCGTGCCGACTCCATTTACCGGCGACGGCTTGACGGGTCAACCTCTGTCATCCCCGGGCTCTCGGTCCGGGGCTTGAGAGCCATCGCCTACCTCGAACGCACCCGCCTCTGGAACCAGGCCGTGTCTGATGCACTGCGGACCTGGTCATGGTTCGTGCGCCACCCTTCGCATCGCTTGTGGGACCCCACTGCCGTCTGTGGGGTGATGGAGTGCTGTCCGAACCCGCCCGAGCTGCGCTGGATCCTGGACGTCGCCGTTGCCGTCCTGCCGCCGAAGGACGCCCGAACCGTCCGCAAGCAGATCGCAGCCCTCGATGAGCTGTGGTGACACGCCGCAACGGCATCTCGTCGGCTCGGGCGCCTCCGACCCGTCGTTCATGACCCCGTCGGATGTCAACGCCTGCGCGCCGCAGTATGGCTGCATCTGCCTACCCCTACCTGTCCGCGTCTCCTCGACGTAGGCGAGGGCTGCCTGACCGGCTCGCCGCTACCGCTCGTCGGCCTAGGCAGGGGCGGTCGTGCAGGAACCAGGCGTCGCTGCGTTGGTCTCTGTTGCAGCTAGGGTTCGGCTGTACCGTGCTCCGGACCACCAAGCCGCGCTGACCAGACGGCAAGACCATGGCCCCGGCGCTGGGCGCCGGGGCCATCGAGCCCATTCATCCTGGCGGAGGCTGGTCATCAGCTCCCGGAGTCCGGGAACAGGTACAGGTCGAACCACGTCTCCTGGTTGTCAAGCAGCAACTGCTGGCTGCCGTAGAGGCTGGGGGGGCCAGCATGGGTGCCGGTGAGGGTGTAGAGGCCCGGATCGACGGCGAATTGGAAGCCACCGTCGGGGCCAGTGACAACCTCGATCCCAGCCGGCTCCAGCCGGATCGTCGCCCCCTCCACCGGCAGCCAGGTGGTCGCGTCGAGCGCTTGGCCCTTGAGGTTCGAGATGGCGGACACCGTGAAGGTTCCCTGCGTCATGGGGCTGAGCCGGCCGTGGCGGTCGACCGCCACCGCGTACATCGGATGCTCACCGCCCACGCTGCCGACGTCGATCGTCACATTGGCCGTACCATCCGGCGCCGCTGGGACCTCGCTGTCCAGCTTGGTGTCGTCGACGCTGTACCGGAACCTGGTCACCGTGGTGTCCCCGTTCGCGTCGAACCGAATGGCGATCTGGCCACCTCCGGCGACGCTGTCCCCGTTCGGGAAGCTGATCGCCGGTTGGAGGGGCACCTTCGTCCCGCCTGCCCGCCCGACGGCCGCCGACGCTGGCGACGCCACCAGCGTCGTACCGGCGGCCAGCAGCATCAGCGACGCGGCGGTTGCAGCGAGCGCGCGGCGAGTAGCACCGGTCCGCGCCCCCGAGGTTAGTCCGACAAACATTCCAGCCCCCGCATCATCAGAACGTCACGGCGCGATCAACCTAGCCAGCAAGATGATCTCCGTCAACGTCTTTCGACGCGGTGCGAATGGACCTGTGGGAAGCACTCAAGCGCCTCGGCGATTCCCTCGGCACTTGACCATTGCTGTACTTAGCTGCTGTACGGCAGCAGAAAGGCCAGCTCCCAATACTGGGCAGTGGCCTTTGACCTGCCTGCGCGATACTGGGATCGAACCAGTGACCTCTACCGGCCACCGCTGTCATATCGATGCCTGTTCGCTGTTTCTTCCGCCGAGCCGCCCGAGCCTGTGGAGCACTCGGGCGGCTGCTGACAGTGGCCGCCCTCGGCGGACGCTTGGGCAGGTTCAACTAGCCAGGAAGTACCACTCCATCCCGACACTGATCACCGAAGGTGAGGCGTACCCTCCGCTTCCGTTGCCGTGGTAGCGGTAGAGATCGCCGTTCGAGTGCAGGGCGACCAGGTCGCCCTTGCCGTCGCGGTTGAAGTCTCCGAGTCCGGCGATGTCAATGAAGTTGCCCCAGCCGCAGCCGACCTGCACGCCGCTGCTGAAACCTCCGCTGCCGTTACCGTTGAAGCGATACAGACAGTTGTTGCCGTTATTGATACCGACGAGGTCGGCGTTGCCGTCACCGTTCAGGTCGCCCGCGCCCGTCAGCGCGCCTGCGTACAGGCTCCAGCCGCTGCAGCCTAGTTGCACGCCCGTGCCGAACCCGCCGTTGCCGTTGCCGTACCAGCGGTACAGGCAGTCGTTGTTCCCGTTGACGGCAACGAGGTCGCCGTTGCCGTCGTTGTTCAGGTCGCCGGCACCGGCAAGGCTGTAGGGGCCCCAACCGCATCCGAGTTGCGTCCCTCCGCTGACCGTGCCGTCGCCGTCTCCGTACCAGCGGTACAGGCAGCCGTTGTCGTAGTGGATGGAGACAAGATCACCGACACCGTCCCGGTTCAGGTCGCCCGGAGCGGACAGGTCGTACCTGTAGGGAAACCATCCGAAGCCGACATCGGCCCAACGGTCGACACCGCCGCTACCGTCACCCACCTGGACCATCATGCCGCCGCTGGACAAGATGAACGGAATGTCGCTGACACCGTCGCGGCTGAAGTCGTTTCGCTTGTCATAAATCGTGGCCTGTGCAGGACTTCCCACCAGGGCGACCGCCGCAGCCATGGCGGCTACAACGACGAACCCAATCCATCTACGCAAGGACGTGCTCCTCCCCCGAGAAGGCGTTCCCCCACATCCATGTGGGTGAATCACCAGGCCGGACGCTATCACCGCCGACATCTCCTCGGGGGGCAGCGGATCTCGCCCTCAAGCGTTACATCGCCCGTGAAGCCTTCACCCACCTCGCTCGCCCGGCCCGAGCTGTGGACCTACCGCTACGGCGGATGCCAAGATCCCTCGGTGCTTGCTGCCTTCTCGCTGCCTTCGGGCAACGAGTGACCCTCAGATAAGAGCCAAGGACCCTCGTTTGAGGGGCCTTGAGCTCACCTATTCATGGTGAGGCGATACTGGGACGAACCAGTGACCACTTCGGTGTGAACTTCGGCAAGGCGGTCGGTTCGGGCTTGATGCGAGGTCAGATGGCCTGCTGACGCGTCCGGCTCGGCTGACACGGTTGCTTTACTTCGCTGCTGTACGGCTGGCATCACACGATGCGCTGGACACGGACCTTCGGGCGCTCGTTCTTCAGGTGGCCTTGCTTGTGCTGGCGGACCTGCTCGTCCCAGACCGCCTGGTCGTAGTCCGGGTCGGGTGGGATCCACCTGTGCGAGCCGTCGCTGTAGTGGAACTTCTCGTCCCCGGGCCGCAGGAGGCTCATCGGATCCAGCCGAGAAAGCGTCGGTGTAGCACGCCTGCCGGCACCCAGGACAGATCCGGCGCGGCACGCACCAGTTGGGCACCCATGTAGAGGGCCAGGGACACCGGCGCGCCGTCGAATTCTGCGCGCAGCTCTCGCTGCCGCGTGCGACAGGGCCAGGGCGCGTCGCAGCCGCCGCAGCTCCAGATCGGCAAAACAGGCCCGTGTGCGGTCACCGGCGGCCCCCGAGCACTGTCGCGGTCAGATGCCGCGCCCGCCGGCTGGTCGCCCACTCAACCTGCCAGCATGGGTACGGCGTGAGCCGAGCCCACCACGCCCGGCACCCGGTGCACATGCCGTCCATCCCTGGCAGATGCGTGGTCAGAATCCGCCGCTCCTGGTCGTTGCTCACTGCTCCTCCTGGGTGGGCCAGTGACCACGGTTGATCGGGATGCGGTGTCGGTTGCGGCACGGAAGATCGGCTCCGCATCGGCAGACCCACTTCCACCTCCGCCAGGACCACACCGGGCGGTGCCGCCGGGCCAGGCTCATCGCGACTGCGCTCAGGTACTGGTCGTAGGAGACTCGCCGCGGCGGTGTCCTGTCCCGCATTGCTTTCTCCCTCCGCCGGGCAACGCGACATGGCCGACCCCGAACCACGGGACCGGGTCTGGAACGTTCGGTAACTGCGACGCTACGATCACGGCGACGGCCGTTGGACTCACCAGCAGTACGAGTGAGCAGGCCACATGTCCCGGCCACGAGGGGTTCTGGCGGGGAACGTCAACCACCAGTCGACGTAGGGACATCGGATGGCGGGTCGCGGACGATCAACGCCACAGCGCGGCGAGGTTACCGGCTATCTGCTGAAGCTGATCCGGGAGTCGATCCCGCTCACGCAGGAACAGCTCGCCGTGGAGTTGGGCGTCGACCGTGCGACGGTGCAGAGCTGGGAGTCCGGACGGCGGCCCTTCACGGCCGTGCCGTTCGGTCAGGCGATCGCGACCCGCCAGCGGCTCGGACGGCTCGGAGCAAACACGACGCTGCTCGCCGCCCTCGACGACGCCGCTGAAGCGGACTTCATCCTCACGGCGATCCTGGACAACCAGGTGGAACGCACCGACGTGGCCGAGCAGCCGCTCGGCTGGTCCGTCCTCACCCACCGCCTGACCGACATGATCCTCTGGGCGGTTCTGGGGCAGCCCCCCACCTTCGTCAGATGCCTTTCCAGACCGCAACGCCGGCGAGGCCCGGTGACCGCCGGGCCGATCTTGCCCATCGGCCAGCGACGCGCCTTCTTCGCGCACCTGCACGTGCTCGCCGAGCGTTCCACCGTCGGGCGCCACCCGAACGTCCTGCTACACCGCCAATCCTGCTTCCTCGCCGGCATGGACCCCACCGGGGCGTCCGCGGCCTGGCTCTCCCAGAGCAACGCCCGCTCAGCCCGCCGGACAACCACCTTCCATACCTGGTCACCGCTGTGGCCCGATGCGCGCTCGGTCGTCACTTCGCTGGCGAACCAGGGCGACCCGGAACCACTACGAGACTTCATCGCCCGCGCGCACCCGGACGACGCCTGCGAGCGGGCCGCCCTCAACTACTCGGCCTACTGGGTCGGCGAGATCCCCTGTCGCCAACGAGACGACTCATTTATGGCTGCTGTTCATCCCGACTGGCGAGGCTCCCTGCTTTTCCGTCATCTGGTCGAGCGCCTCGAAGCAGGGCACCCGTTCGTGGACCTCAACATCCACAACGTCTGGTCCCTGCTCACCGCACGTCGCGGCCTCGCCCTTGACGACCCCGGCACCGGGCAGGCGCTCGTCGACCGCAGTACTGCACTCCTGGACTGCGACCGAGTCTCCGCGCAGTCCCGGCAGGAACTAACGTCTATCGTCTACAGCCTCCGAGCAGACGGACTCACCGGCACAGGGACGGGCAGATGAGCGACGACCACGGCGCCGCCGGAGCCATGAGCTTCGTCTTCGAAGCCGGCGTACTCAAACGCGCCGCCCGCACCGGCTGGTGGTTCGCTGGCGTCAAGCACCCCGAGTCCATCGCTGAGCACTCGTTCCGTACGGGGCTCATCGGGATGATGCTCGCCGCCATGGAGGGCGCCGACCCGGCGCGGGTGTCGATGCTGTGCCTCCTGCACGACACTCAGGAAACCCGGATCACCGACATCCCTCACATCGCCAAGCGCTACCTCACCGCCGCACCCAACACCGCCGTCACGGCCGACCAGGTTGCGGCCTGCCCGCCAGCCGTGGCCGACATCATCACCGCGGCCGTCGCCGAGTACGAAGCCGGCGAATCCCTGGAGGCCGTCGTCGCCCGCGACGCCGACAAGCTCGAATGCCTCGTCCAAGCCGTCGAGTACCGCCACCAAGGCGTCGACAACGTCCAGCGCTGGATCGACAGCTCCCGCGCGGCGCTCACGACCACATCCGCTCACCGCCTCGCCGACGCGGCACTCAGCGGACAACCCCTCGCCTGGCTCAATCCACCCCGACAGCCGGAGTAGGCAGGAACCCACTTGTCCTGGAGGCCGGTGCACGCAGACGTTCAGGCGGTGGGGGAGAGGGATGACCCCTCCTGCGCCACCGCGTCGGCGGCGCGGGGCGACGGGGGCTCCCAACCCGGCTCCAGCTCGCGCCGGGCCGCCTCGAGGAACCCCTCGGCGTACGAGTCGGCCGGGAAGTCGCCGAGGTAGCGGCGGCGGGTCTCCCACCGGGCCGGGGCCAGCGGATCGGTGTCCAGCAGCCGGGTCAGCACGTCGTCCACGTTGGACATGTCCCGCCGCAACACGTAACCGGAGCCGGCGAGGGGGAACCGTGCCACGAAGTCGTCGCCGTCCACCCCCATGTCGGTCACCGCGTACGGCTTGCCGGAGTAGAGGAAGTCGGAGATCACCCCGGAGACGTCGGAGACCAGGGCGTCCGCCCGGTTGACGCACTCGACCAGGGACAGCTCCCGGCTCGCCGCGGCCCCCCAGAGGTGTTGCCGGCCGGTGCGGGCGCGGTCGGCAGCCAGCAGCTCGGTCAGCCGGGCCAGTTGCCGGGCCGAGGCCGGGTTCTGCGAGGTGTACGGGTGGGCCCGCAGGATCACCGTCGCCCCCCGGTCCAGCAGCCGTTGCAGCAGCGTCTCGGCCACCGGCAGGGAGCAGTAGTTGGCGTCGGCGTGGTGCCCCGTCCAGGTCGGGGTGTAGAGCACGGTCGGGTGCGCCAGGCCGGTGACCGCCTCGGTGCGTACCTCGATCGCCTCGACCTGCGGGCGGCCGACCACGACGAACTTCTCCGCCGGGATCTCCACCCCGGCGCGGGCGTACCGTTCGACGGCGGCCGGACCGGCCACGAAGATCCGGTCGAAGATCGCCGACACCGGGTTGGCGCTCGGCGCCTTGTCGCTGTCGCCGTGGTGCAGCTGCACGTGGGTGAGCTGGGAGAAGCGGATGCAGTGGCTGTTCTTCGCGCCGTGGTTGACGTAGAACGCCACCCGCAGGCTCGGCACCAGCGCCTCGTCCATCGCCTTGAGCGTCGGGCAGTAGACGACGGGGGCGCTCGTCGCGGCGGCGACGGTCGGCAGGAACTCCGGCTCCCGCAGTAGCACCATGAACGGCCGGCCGAGCCGCTCCAGGTACGGCAGCCACATGGTGACCTGGTACTCGGAGCCGGGGGGAGCGGAGAAGTAGAGCAGGAACTCCGGCTGGTGCGCCCGCAGCGCCCGGGCGACCGGCCCGCCGCCCGCCGCCGGCCGGAACCGCCGGCGGGCCAGGTCGAGCCCGACCGCCGCGCACGCGCCGGCCACCAGCAGGCTGGCGGCCAGCGCGACGACGGCGGGAAGGGCGAGCGCGGCGCACACCGCCACCACCCCCAGCAGGGCCAGCAGCGCGCCGCCGAGTCGCGCGGCGACCAGCGGGGTCCAGGTGCGCACCGGCAGGTTCGCCGCCCGGATCTCCAGGTTGCCGGCGTCGCGCAGCGGCCCGACCAGCAGCACCAGGCCGAGCAGCGCCAGCGCGGTGAGCACCAGCGCCGGGTCGAAGCCGCCGTCGAGCCGGCGGGCGTACCCGACCAGGATCCCGGCGGCGAGCAGCACCGACTCGGCGCTGATGTCGGCGCCCGGCCGGACCCGGCGCTCCGCCGCGGCCGCGACGAGCGCGGCCACCGCCAGCGCCAGACCCCAGCCGGTGGCGCCGGTCAGCGCCACCAGCAGGAACGCGACCACGGCCAGACCGGTGGTTAGGCCCCGCGCGATCAGTTTGCTGACCAGGTCACCACGCATGTCGCCCACTCGCCTCCGGGTCGCGGGTCAGCCGGCGTCGACGCCGCTGGCCAGCCGGTCCTGGTCGGCGGCGGTGGGCTGCGCCGGCACCGGGGCCGGCTCGCCCGGCGCCCGGCGTACGTCGATCACCTGGCCGGTCAGGTCGGAGATCAGCACGTCCAGCGAAGACTGGGCCACCGTCTCGGCGGCGAGCAGGGTGTGCTCGGGCTCCTCGCCGAAGGCCTTGGTGCGCATCGGGGTGGCGGTGCGCTCCGGGTTGATGCAGTTGACCCGTACGCCGAACTCGGCCCACTCGTCGGCCAGCGCCTGGGTCAGGTTGACCAGGGCCGCCTTGGTGGCGGAGTAGAGGGCGTACTGGGCCCGGCCCCGGGTGTAGGAGCTGGACGTGTAGAGCAGCAGCTGACCCTTGGTCTGCTGCAGGTACGGCAGCGACTGCCGGGCGGCGATGACCGGGCCGACGAAGTTGACCTGGAGCACCCGGTCCATCGTCTCCTGGTCCATGTCGGTCAGCGAGCCCTTCTCCAGGATGCCGGCGGTGACCACCACGTGGTCGATCCGGCCGGTCGCCTCGAAGGCGGTCTTCAGCGCGGCCTCGACGTCCTCGGCGCGCTCGACGTGGGTGCCGGTGGAGGAGCGGCTGAACGGGAAGACCTGAGCGCCGTAGCGGCGGGCCAGCTCGGCCAGGTCGTGGCCGATGCCGTAGCTGCCGCCGAAGATGACGATCGTCCGGCCGGTCAGCTCCTCGGTGTAGCTGCGGTGGTCGGTCAGCCGGGGCGCCTGGGCGGCGGCGAGCTGGAAGAGCTTGTCCGCCAGGTGCACGTCGACCGGGTGGGTGACCTTGATGTTCTCGTCCGAGCCGTCGATCACCTTGATCGGCGTGCCGGGCAGGTAGCGCAGCACCACGCCGCAGTCGTCGGTGGCGGCGAAGTCCGGGTCACCCTCGGCCCGCCGGTACGCCTCCCGGATGGTGCCGGAGCGGAACGCCTGCGGGGTCTGGCCACGGCGCAGCGTGGCGCGGACCGGGATGTCGGTGATGCACTCGTTCTCGTCGACCTGGATGATCGTGTCGGCCGAGGGGATCGCCACGTCGACCGCGGAGTAGGTCCAGAGCGCGTTCACGCACTCCCGCACGATGCGGGCGCTCACCAGCGGCCGGACCGCGTCGTGGAAGAGGATGTTGACGTCGCCCTCACCGACCGCGTCCAGGGCGATCCGGGTGGTGTCGTTGCGGGTGTCGCCGCCCTCGATCACCTTGCTGACCTTGCGGAAGCCGGCCTTGTCGACGATCTGCTGGGCGTCGGCGACGTGGCCGGTGGCCATCAGCACGATGATCTCGTCGATCTCCGCCGCGGCCTCGAAGACGGCCAGGGTGTGCTCGATGATCGGCTTACCGGCGATCTTCAGCAGCTGCTTCGGGATGCCCAGGCCGAGCCGGGTCCCGGTGCCACCGGCCAGCACCACCGCCACCGTCCGCGAGGGCCGCCACGGCGCCGGGGTCTCCGGTGTGGCGTCCGGGCCAGTGGTGTGGTCCTGCGTCATTGCCGATCCTCACTTCCAGGAATGCCTGAACGAAAGATTGCGTCCGAGTGGCGACGGGTTGAACCTTAACGCGCGGACCGCGCCGCCCCAACGGGGCGACGCGGTCCGGGATGTTACTTACCGTTCGAGAACGCCTCGTATGCCCGGATGACCTCGTCGGTCGGTCCGTCCATCCGCAGCACGCCCGATTCCAGCCAGATCGTCCGTTCGCAGGTGTCCCGGATCGAGGAGAGCTGGTGGCTCACCAGGAACACCGTGCCGGCCCCCTCCCGCAGCTCGCGGACCCGCTGCTCGCTGCGCTTGCGGAAGCCCTTGTCGCCGGTGGCGAGCGCCTCGTCGATCAGCAGCACGTCGTGCTTCTTGGCGGCCGCGATGGAGAAGCGCAGCCGGGCCGCCATGCCGGAGGAGTACGTCCGCATCGGCAGGCTGGCGAAGTCGCCCCGCTGGTTGATCCCGGAGAACTCGATGATCTCCGGGGTCATCCGGGCCACGTCGTCCGGGTGCATGCCCATGGCCAGGCAGCCGAGCGTGACGTTCCGCTCACCCGACAGGTCGTTGAGCAGGGCGGCGTTCACGCCGAGCAGCGAGGGCTGGCCTTGGGTGTAGACCGCGCCCCGGTTCACCGGCAGCAGGCCGGCGATGGTGCGCAGCAGGGTGGACTTGCCGGAGCCGTTGCTGCCGATCAGCCCGATCGCCTCGCCCCGGTACGCGGTGAAGGAGACCCCCTTGACCGCGTGCACCTCCTGGATGTTCGGCGCGGAGGACCGCTTCACCAGCCGCCGCAGCGCAGCCACCGGCGTGCTGCCCCCACCGGCGCCCTTGTGCACCCGGTAGATCACGTGCGCATCGTCCACCACCACGGTGGGGATCCGCTCCGTAATCCGGGGCAGCGTGACGGTGGCGTCGTTGGACGCCTCGTAGTGGTCAACCACGGCCGTACTCCTGTTCGCCGCGCCAGAAGTAGATGAAGCCCCCGACACCCGCCAGCACCGCCCACGCCGCGCCGACCAGCCAGAGCTGGGCCAGCGACTCGTTGAGCAGTGGCGCCTGCTCGAGCAGGGAGTAGCGAGCCAGCTCGATGTAGACCAGCATCGGGTTGAACTGGACCACCGTCGTCGCCCAGCCGGGCAGCCGCTCGAAGAGGCTGACGCTGTAGAGGACGCCGGAGCCGTACATCCAGGTGCGCAGGATGAAGGGCATGACCTGCTTCAGGTCGCTGGCCTTCGAGCCCATCCGGGCGACCAGCATCACGATGCCGGCGTTGAAGATCGCCTGGAGCAGCAGCGCCGGGACCACCATCAACCACTTGAGGGTGATCGGCTCGCCGGTCGCCAGCACGATCCCGACCAGCACGACCATCGAGGCCAGCAGCTGCTGGAACTGGGTGACCGTGGCGGCCAGCGGCAGGCTGGCCCGGGGGAAGTGCAGCGCCCGGATCAGCCCGAGGTTGCCGCTGATCGACTGGGTGCCGGCCAGCACCGCGCTCTGGGTGAAGTTGAAGATGAACAGCCCGGTGGTCAGGTACGCGATGAAGTTCGGGATCTCGTTCTGGGCGAGCACGATCCCGAAGATCAGGTAGTAGACCAGGGCGTTGGTGAGCGGGGTCAGCACCTGCCAGACCTGACCCAGCTTGGCGTTGCTGTACGAGGCGACGAGCTTGGCGTTGGCGTACGCGGCGATGAAGTGCCGGTAGGACCACAGCCGGCGGCTGTATTCGGCCAGGGAGGGGCGCTCACCGGCGACCCGTAGTCCGTGCCGGGCGGCCAGCTGCGCCTGGGTCAGGCCCGTTTCGGGGTCGACCAGCGCGGTGTCGGCCATGGAAGGGCACTCCGATCTTTCGTGCCAACGGGATGCTCGCGACGATGGAATCTTACGAGGGACTGTTCGCGGAGGCCGCCTCGTCGCTGCGTGGACGGTAGTCCAAAACACGTCGGGACGCAACCGTACCGTCGTTGCGGTACATTGGCCCACGTGACAGCTGCGGAAGGTCCCCGATGACCAGCGAGAAGAGGCGTACGCCGGCCGGCGCCGCGGTGCTCCGGGGCGACATCACGAAGGCCATCCGGCGCGCGCTGATGCAGGAGCTCGCCGCGGTCGGCTACGGCCGGCTCTCCATCGAGGCGGTGGCCCGCCGGGCCGGGGTCAGCAAGACGGCCATCTACCGGCGGTGGAGTTCCAAGCTCGAACTGGTCCTGGAAAACGTGGTCGCCGCCGCCGGCAGCAAGCTGCCCACGCTGGACACCGGCACCCTCCGCGGCGACCTGGCGCTGCTGTTCCAGGTGATGGCGCACGCGCTGAGCCACCCGCTGGCCTCGCAGATCATCCCCGACCTGCTCGCCGAGGCGGCCCGCAACCCGACCATCGACCAGACCCTGCAGCAGGTGCTCCGGGGCAAGCAGCAGGAGATCGGCGGCCAGCTCATCGGCCGGGCGATCGAGCGCGGCGAGCTGCCGGCCGGCACCGACCCGGACGCCGCGGTCGACCTGATCGTGGGGCCGCTCTACTGGCGGCTCGCCATCGCCCGCACCCCGCTCACCGACACCTACCTCGACACTCTCGCCGAGGCGGTCGCGGCCGGCCTCGGCGCCGAACCGGCACTGCCCCGCCAGCGCGAGGCGCCGGTGTCCGGCTGACCCGGGACAACCCCGTGGACCCCGACGCGTCACCGCCACGCCACCTGTTGGACATCACGAAAAGGTGGTTCCGGCTACTCTGCAACCCGGACCGGAGCCGGGCCGCCCCCGTGGCGCCGCCCGCCGCATGCCTGTCGCGCACATCGCCCACACAACGACAAGGACGACCCGTGTCGAACGCCGACCACGTTGCCGTCGAGGAGCGTCCCGCTCCCGCGGACGCGTCCCCGCAGAGCCCGCACGCGACCGGTCGGCGCCGGCTGTCCGCGCTGATCGCGGCGGCGCCCGCCGCCGTCACCGACGCGGGCGTGGTCGGCTTCGCCCTGTGGACCGTGCTCTACCACGCCGCGTTCCTGTTCAGCCTCCGTCCGTCGGTGACCTTCCTGATCTGGGTGGCGTCCGGCGTCCTGCTGGCCGGCTGGGCGGGGGTGCGCGCCTGGCGGCGCAGCGGCGCGGCCACCGCGTCGACGCCGGTGGCGCCGAGCCCGGCCCCCGCCGCTCACCCGCGCCGCTGGGTGCTGCCGGTGGTGGCGGCCGCCGCCGTGGCGGCGATCACCGCCGGCCTGGCCGGCACGCCGGCCGGGGACGGCATCTCCTGGTGGGTGCCGGCCGCCGCCGGGATGGTCGCGGCCGTCGGCGTGATGCTGCTGACCCGGCGGGCCTGGCTGGCCGGGCCCGCGCCGGAGCCGGCGGCGCCCGCGCCGACCGCGCTCCAGTCGGCGTACGCGCTGCTGATCTCGGTCGGGGTGGCGATCTCCTCGCTGTTCATCGCGCGCAACACCCCCGACGACGTCTACTACGTCGGCAAGTCGGTCTGGGTGGCCGAGCGCGACATCGTCCCGCTCAACGACTTCCTCTTCACCGAGAACGTCGCCCCGGCGATGGGCTCGCAGCCGCCGACCCCCTCCATCGAGGTGTTCGCCGGCGCGCTCGGCCGGGTGCTCGGCATCCACGGCGCCTCCGCGACCTGGTACGTGCTGCTGCCGGCGCTGGCCGTGCTGGCCATCCTGGCGCTCTGGCGGCTGGTCCACCGGTGGGCGCCCCGCCGCCCGGTGCTCGCCTTCAGCGTCGCCGTCGCCTACCTCTACCTGGTGGCCGGGGCGGACGCCGCGCTGGGCACCTTCCACCTGCCCCGGCTCTACGAGGGCAAGGGCATGTTCGTCTCGGCGGTCATCCCGCTGATGTGGCTCTACCTGACCGAGTGGTTCGACACCCGCTCGCGCCGGTCGCTGCTGCTGGTCTTCGCGCTGTCGGTGACCGCCGCCGGCCTGACCACCACCTCGGCGATCATCCTGCCGATGCTGGTCGGCGCGGCGGGGCTGGCCATGCTGCTGGTCGGCCGCTGGAAGGACGCCCTGATCGGCGGGGTGGCCGCCGTCGCGTACCCGATCGGGGCGATCGTGGTGTCCCGGCTGGTGCTCGGCGGGATGAACGCGACCGGCGCGGACGACGCCTTCTTCGACGCCGAGTACACCTACCGGCGGACGCTGCTGGTGGGGATCGTCGGCGTGATCAGCGGCCTGGCGCTCTGGTGCGGCCCGCTGCTGGCCCGGCGCCGCACCCCGGCGCTGCTGGCCGCCGGCGCCACCCTGACGATGAGCGTGCTGCTGATCCCCGGCGTGCTGGAGGTGCTGGGCGATCTCAGCGGCATCTCCGTGGTGCTCTGGCGGGTGCCCTGGCTGCTGGCCCTGCCGGCGCTGATCGGCCTGCTCTGCACGGTGGACGTCCCGTCACCCGCGCCGCTGCTGCGCGGCGCGGTCGGGGCCGTGCTCGCGGCGGCGATGGTCGCCTGCTTCGCGATCTGGGCCACTCCGATGTGGTCGCCGGAGAGCTGGGTGGAGACCCACGACCGGCCCACCTGGAAGCTGCCCCAGCAGCGGCAGAAGATCGCGTTCTGGATCTCCGACCAGGACCGGCCGGACGGCCTCCTGCTCGCCCCGTCGGTGATCATGCGGACCTCGCTGATCGTCACCAGCGAGGTCCGGGTGGTCCTGCCGCGCGACTTCTACCTGGTCGAGTACGACCTCAACTCGGACTTCGCCAAGGACCGGCTGCTGCTCGCCAGGTTCGCCGACGGCCGGATCCAGCCCCCGAAGGACCAGGTGGCCACGGCGGTGCGGCGGGTCGGCGTGGGCACCATCTGCGTCTACAACGGCAACCGGTACGCCCGCGACACCGTGGTCGACCTCGGCTTTGAGGAGTTCGCCGCGCGCAAGGGGCCGGGGGCGATGACCTGCTACCGACCGGCCGGCTGAGCGGTCCGACACCCACGCCCCGGCGGCGCGCCGGCCCGGGTCGCGGCGACGATGATCGTTCCCGACACCCGAGCGACGCCGGGGCATCCACTCGCGTTAAGGTCGCAGTCACCCGCAGCCGGGTCGAACCGGACACGGCGCGGGAAATACCACCCACGTCGCGGCGTGACGTCGACGACACGGGCAACGCCCGTCATCGATCTCATAGGAGCGTAACCGTTGTTCGGCACGTTAATGGAACGCATCGGCGTCGCCGCCCGTGGCGCGCTGCTGGTGCTGTCCTATCTGGTCATGCTCGTCGCGGGCGCCCTCGGCTGGGTGCCCGTCTTCGCCGTGGCCGGGCTGGCCGCCGTCGTCGGTGAGTTCGCCCTCTCCCGGTGGTCGCCGCCGTCGGACCTCCTGCTGGAGAAGGTCGGCCTCAACCGGGGCTACCGGCAGCTCAGCCGCGACCTGGCCACGGTGCTGCTGGTCGCCGCGACCGTCCGGCTGACCGCGATCGAGGTGACCTGGCTGCTGATCCTGCCGGCCGTGGTGTGGGTGATCGCCGTCTTCTCCGGCGCGCTCAACACGATGATCGACCGTCGCAACCCGATCTCCGCGCTGGTCCGCAACATCGAGCTGGGCCCGATCCGGTCCGCGCCGCGCCCGCCGCAGTGGGCGTCCGACCTCGCCGGCGTCCCGCTGGCGGTGGCGAACGTGCTGCTGATCCCGGCCGCCGTGGTGGCCGCGGTCCAGGACGACGTCACCCCGGTCCTGGTCGTCGGCGCGGTGGCCGTCATCGCCGCCGCGGCGGTCGGCGCGATCATCGCCCTCACCTGGCTGCGCGGCCGGGGCACCGGCAAGAGCCCGGTGCTGCCGGTGCTCCAGCGCTGGCTGGACAGCTACCGGCCCGAGGTGGCGCTCTACTTCGCCGGCCCCGCCAAGGACGTCTACCAGGCCAACATGTGGCTGGCCCCGACCGAGGCGCTGAACCAGCGCGGCATCGTGCTGATGCGCAGCAAGGAGGCGTTCCTCGAGCTGGCCGACACCCGGCTGCCGGTGGTCTGCGTACCGGCCGGGGTCGACTTCATGAACCTCGAACTGGGCACCGTCCGCGCCGCGCTCTACGCCGCGAACGTCGGCGCGAACATCCACATGCTCCGCGAGCCGGGCATGAAGCACGTCTTCGTCGGGCACGGCGACAGCGACAAGCAGGCCAGCGTCAACCCCTACAGCAAGGTGTACGACGAGGTGTGGGTCGCCGGCCTCGCCGGCCGGGAGCGCTACGCCCGGGCCGACGTCGGCGTGCGTGACGAGGACATCGTCGAGATCGGACGGCCGCAGCTCGCCGGTGTGCACACCTTCGGCGCGCCCGCGCAGGACCGGCCGTTCACCGTCCTCTACGCCCCCACCTGGGAGGGCTGGCTCGACGACGACCCGTACCACACCTCCGTGGTGCTGATGGGCGAGCGGATCGTCAAGGGACTGCTCGCCACCTCGCCCGCGGTCCGGCTGATCTACAAGCCGCACCCGCTGACCGGCTCCCGTTCCAAGGAGGCCAAGGCCGCGCACGAGCGGATCGTGTCGCTGGTCCGGGCGGCCGGCGGCGACGTCGACGCCACCTCGCTGGACGGCCCCGGCCACCGCGTGGTCACCGGCCGCGTCCCGGCGCTGTTCGACTGCTTCAACCAGACCGACCTGCTGATCAGCGACGTGTCCAGCGTGGTCTCCGACTTCGTGCAGAGCCAGCGGCCGTACGTGGTCGCCAACCCGAGCGGGCTGCCCGAGGACGAGTTCCGCCGGGAGTTCCCGACCTCGCGGGCGGCGTACCTGCTCTCGGTCGACTGCGGCGAGCTGGAGAAGATCCTCGCGCTCACCCGCACCGGCGACGACCCGATGACCGAGGCGCGGCGCGAGCTGAAGACCTACCTGCTCGGCCCGGCCGAGGCGAACCCGATGGACCGGTTCCAGGAGGAGATCGGGCGGCTCTGCCGCTGACCCGGCGCACCAGGAGGCCCGGGACGACGACTCGTCCCGGGCCTCCTCGGCTGCCGGCTCAGCGCAGCAGGTCGGCCACCGCCTCGGCGGCGGGCACGTCCGCCGGCAGCTCCGCGACGCCGGTGACCGCCTCCAGCGGCAGCGCGCCGTAGAGGTGCGGGAACCAGGCGCCGCCGCGGGACTGCTCCCAGCGCAGGTCGTCGCCGAGCAGGTCCTCCTCGACCGTGAGCAGGGCCAGCCCGGTGGCGCCGGCGTAGTGCCGCCGGGCGGTCTCCACGATCTGGTCCGCCGCCGACAGGTGCAGGAACCCGTCCTGGCGGTCCAGGGCCGAGGCGGGGACATACCCGTCCACCCCGGCCCGCGCCCACTCGTCGAGGGTCACCAGTTTGTAGATCATGACGGCAGCGTACGGCCCCGGGCCTCCCGCCCGTCGCGCTCTTCTGCCACCATTCGCACGTCATCCGTACGACGAATGGGGGTCACCCGTGCGCATCCTGCTGGTCGAGGACGACCGTCGGGTGGCCGCCGCCCTCTCCTCGGCGCTGACCCGGCGCGGGTACGAGGTCGAGCACGCCGCCACCGTCGCCGCGGCCCTCTCCGCCGCCCCGTGCGACCTGGTGCTGCTGGACCTGACCCTGCCCGACGGGGACGGCACCGAGGTCTGCCGGGAGCTGCGCCGGCGCAGCAGCCAGCTCGGCATCATCGCGGTGACCGCCCGGGGCGAGGAACGCGACCGGGTGCTCGGCCTGCGGCTGGGCGCCGACGACTACGTGGTGAAGCCCTTCTCGATGGTGGAACTCCAGGCCCGGATAGAGGCGGTGCTGCGCCGCGCGTCGCACACCGTGCCGGAGCGGGATCTGATCGAGGCCGGCGCCGTGCGCATCGACGTCGCCGGCCGTACGGTCACCGTCGCCGGGCGGCCGGTGGCGCTGACCCGCAAGGAGTTCGACATCCTGCTCTCGCTGGCCCGCCAGCCCGGCGTGGCGGTGCCCCGGGACCGGATCCTGCTCGACGTCTGGGGCACCACCTGGGCCGACCGGCACACCGTCGAGGTGCACGTGGGCTCGCTGCGCGGCAAGCTCGGCGAGCCCCGGCTGGTGGAGACCGTGCGCGGGGTCGGCTACCGGCTCCGCGGCGAGTGAGGGGCGGCCGGTGCGTCGCCGACTGGTGATCAGCTACCTGCTGCTGATGGTGCTGGTGCTGCTGGCGTTGGAGACCCCGCTGGCGGCCACCCTCGCCTCCCGGGAGACCGACCGGGTCCGCGCCGACCGGCTCGCCGACGCGACCCGGTTCGCCTCGCTGGCCGGGCCGGCGCTGCGCGGCGGCGTGCCCGGACCGCTCAGCGGCGAACTGGCCGCCTACGAGGAGCTGTACGGCATCGGCGCGGCGGTGGTCGACCGGGACGGCCGTACCGTGGTGGTGTCGCCCGACTGGCGCGCCGGCCGGGACGCCGAGACGGCGCGCGACACGGCCCTGGCGGGCCAGCAGTTCAGCGGGCCGGAGGCGGTCTGGCCGTGGGTGGACGGCCCACTGGTGGTGGCGGTGCCGATCAACGACGGCGGCGAGGTGCTCGGCGCGGTGGTGACCGCCACCCCGGCCGGCAAGGTCCGGCGCACGGTGACGGTCTGGTGGCTGCTGCTGGCCGGGATCGGCCTGCTCGCCGTGCTGGCCTGCGTCTCCACCGCGTTCGGGCTGGCCGGCTGGGTGCTGCGACCGGTGACCGAGCTGGACGCGGTGACCCACGAGATCGCCGAGGGCGACGGGGGTGCGCGGGTGCAGCACCGGCTGGGCCCGCCCGAGCTGCGCCGCCTCGCGGCCAGCTTCAACAACATGGCCGACGCGGTCTCCGACGTGATGGACCGGCAGCGCGCGTTCGTCGCCCACGCCAGCCACCAGCTCCGCAACCCGCTGACCGCGCTGCGACTGCGGGTGGAGGAGCTGGGGCCGAGCCTGACCGACCCGGACGGCCGGGCCGAGCACCGGCTGGCGCTGGAGGAGACCGACCGGCTGGCGCTGGTGCTCGACGCCCTGCTCACCCTGGCCCGGGCGGAGCGGGAGGAGAACCAGCGGGTGACCGTGGACGCCGCGGAGGTCGCCGCCTCGCGGGTCGCCGCGTGGGAGCCGCTGGCCCGGCACCGCTCGGTGGCCCTCCGGCTGCGCGCCCGTGGCCCGGCGTACGCCCGGACCGTGCCCACCGCCGTCGACCAGGCGCTGGACGCGCTGATCGACAACGCGGTGAAGTTCAGCGGGGCCGGGGGAGAGGTCACGGTGACCGTCCGCTACGCCGACGGCGGCACCGCCCTGGAGGTACGCGACACCGGGCCGGGCATGACGCCGGGCCAGCTGGACCAGGCCACCGAGCGGTTCTGGCGGGCGCCGGACGCGCAGAACATCGACGGCGCGGGACTCGGGCTGACCATCGTCGCGGTGCTGGTGGACGCCTCCGACGGGCGGCTGACCATGCGGGCGGGGGAGCCGCGCGGCCTCGTCGCGGAGCTGTGGTTCCCGGCCCCCTGGGACGGCTCGACCAGCGGCGCCGAGGGATCGCCCGCCGCCCCCGACGGCCCCGGACCCGACGATCCATCGCCGGGCCCGGTCGACCCGCCACCGGCGTTGGCCGCCATCGGGCCCACCCCGGCGGACGCCCCGGTGCCGAAGCAGGCGGGCCCGGGGCACTCCGCCGCAGACGTGGGCGTCGACGGGGCGCCGGCCGGGACCTGAGCGGTCAGGGTTTGACGGAGCGGTACCAGCCCGCCGCGCCCGGGTGCAGCGGCAGCGGCGCGGTGGCGATCGCCGAGCGGGGGCTCATCCTGCCGGCCGCCGGATGGGCCGCGGCCAGCTCGGCCCGGCGCTCCATCAGCAGCCGGGTCACCTCCCGCACCAGCGGCTCCGGCAGGTCCGCCCGGACGATCAGGTAGTTCGGGTTGGCCACCGTGGTGACCGGGTCGAGGTGGTACACCGAGCGCGGGATGTCCCGCGACACGTACACCTCGCGGTAGCTGCGGCGCAGCGGCTCGGTCCACTCGCCCAGGTCGACGACCCGGGTGGCCGAGTCGGCCGTCAGCTCGCGCACCGCGCGCACCGGCAGCCCGCCGGAGAAGAAGAACGCGTCGATCTCACCGGCCCGCAGCGCGGCCACCGAGTCGTCCAGGTTGAGGTGCTTCTGCTGGACCCGGTCGCCGCCGAGTCGGGCCACCTCCAGCAGCCGGGTCGCGGTGACCTCGGTGCCGGAGCCCGCCGCGCCCACCGACACCCGCCGCCCGCGCAGGTCGGCGACCGTCCGGACCGGGCCGCCGGCGGTGGTCACCAGGTGCAGCAGGTCGTCGTAGACCCGGGCCACCGCGAGCACCGACGGGTGCGAGGCGGGGCCGGTGGGCAGCACGTCGGCCTGGGTGAACCCGAGTTCGGCCGCACCCGCGCCGACCAGCCGCATGTTCTCGGCGGAGGCGGCGGTGACCACCACGCTGGCCCGCACCCCGGGCAGCTCCCGGTTGAGGATGGCGGCCAGCGACTGCCCGAAGGCGTGGTACACGGCCGTCGCGCTGCCGGTGGCGATCCGGATCGGCACCGGCTCGGTCGGGGAATCGCGGCAGGCGCCCAGCCCGCCCGCCGACACGAGCAGCAGCATCAGCAGCGCCGCCGGGGCGGCGGCACGCCGCCGGCCGGGGACAGACCAGCAACGACTCACGCGCAGCACTCTGCGCCGCGCACCGCCCCGGGCGCAAGCCCGCCCGGTCGGCGTACCGGGTCAGCGGGCCGGGGCGAGCGCCGCGCGGTCCATGATCCTGAGCCGGTCCGGGCCGTCGGCGACGCTGACCACGAAGCAGCCGGCGCCCGGCCGGAGCAGGGCCGGCACGTCCAGCAGGGCGGCGCTACGGACCAGCACGGCGGCCAGCTCCCGGTCGGTCAGCCGGATCCCCAGGATGTGCCGGCGCACGTGCCGGCCGCCGGCCAGCAGCGCCGACCGCCAGGCCGCCGCGGCCAGCCGGGACCGCCAGGCGGCCCGGGCCGTCGACGCGCCGGGGACCGGCCCGCTCAGCAGCTCACGGCGACCCCGTCGCCAGCCCGACTCACGCAGCTCCGTGTACGCCGCCCGGTGTTCCCGGGGCACGTGCAGCCGGTGCAGCTCGTAGCGGCGGCGCAGGCCACCGCTGACCACCTCGTGCTCCACCGGCACGGCCAGGCGGTTGAGCAGTTGCCGCATCCGCAGCGCGGCGTCCTCCCGGTTGAACTCCACCGGCCGGTACGGCTCGACCGGGCCGCGCTCGGCGGCCGGTGGGGGTGTGCAGCGGACCAGGCAGGCCACCTCGAACGCGTCGCCCAGGGTGAGCCAGTCCATCGGCGGCGGGGGCGGCGGAACGCGGGGCCGGTCGAGCAAAGTGGGTTGCGGGGCCATCGGACCGCTCCTTGTCGGCGTCGGGGGTCCCCATACCGTCACCCGCGCGCCGGCCGGGTTCCACCGATCCGGCCCAGCCTTGAGGAAATCTTGCGGCTCGTCAGAGCTCGGTGACCACCACGTCGAGCTGCCGGGGGCGCCCGGGCGGCGTCGGCTGCTCCTCGACCGTGTACTTGAGGTCACGCAGCGCGGTGACCAGCCCGGCGGCGGAGCGCGGCCGGGCCCCGGCCACCAGCAGGTCGCGGACCAGCCGGCCCTTGGTGGCCTTGTTGAAGTGGCTGACCACGCTGCGGGTCGGCCCGGCCGGCGTGTCTCGCTCGTGCACCACCCGCACCGTCACCGTGCGCCCGGCCTGCTCGCCGCGCGGCGCCCAGGTCGCGGCGTACGCGCCGGAGCGCAGGTCCAGCACCGGCCCGTCGCCGGCCGCCGCCGCCATCGCCGGGGCCAACGCCCGACGCCAGTACGCCGACAGCGCCCCCACCCCCGGCAGCTTCGCCCCGATCGGGCAGCGGTACGGCGGGATCCGGTCGGTGAGGCGTACGGCGCCCCAGAGGCCGGAGCTGATCAGCACGGTCCGGCGCGCCGCCCGCTGTGCCGGGGCCGGCAGCGAGGCCAGGTCGAGCGCCTCGTAGAGCACCCCGGTGTAGACCTGCCCCGCCGGTGCGGTCGCCGCCCGGTCCAGCCGCGCGTTGCGGGCCAGCTCGCCCCGCTGTCCGGCGCTGAGTCCGAGGGCGCCCAGCGCTGCCGCCTCGTCGTCGCCGCTGAGCGCGATCAGCGCGGTCAGCACCTCCTGGCGGGCGGGGGTCAGCTCGGGCAGGGAGAGCCGGGTCAGGTCGAGCCGCCGGCCCGTGCCGGCGTCGGCCTTCCCCTCGGAGGGCGGCAGCAGGATGAGCACGCCGCCAGCGTACGGGCCGGGCTCAGCGCCACGGCCGCACGGCGGTCGGCGGGTGGTACACGCGATAGCCGGCCACCTCGACCAGGGTGGCGGCGTCGGCCTGCTCGCCGAGCAGGCGGCGTAGCCGGCGGTCCGCCGCGGAGCCGACCTCCACCACGTACCCGGGCCGCTCCGCCCGGCCGACCTGCTCCCAGTACGGCCGGTAGCGGTTCTGCCCGGGGGTGAGCGCGCCGTCGAGCACCGCGCAGACCACCCGCTCGCCGGTGGCGAAGGTGAGCCGGTTGCAGGTCCAGTAGTCGCCGTACACCTCGCGCAGCCCGGTCCGGCGCATCGCGTCGGCCAGCTCCCGCGCCTGCCGCTCCTCGTCCTGGGCCGCCTCCGTCCCGGTCAGGAAGAGCCCGGTGGCCACCACGGCGGTGGCGGTCAGCCCGGCGAGCACGGCGGTCGCGGTCGCCCCGGCCAGCCGGCCCGCCGCACCGACCGTGCCCCGCCAGCAGGCCACCGCCGCCGCCCAGAGCGGCCAGAGCACCGCGGGCAGGGAGAGCTGGAGCACCGACAGGTAACGGGCGTTGCCCAGCGGGTCCGTCACGGTGAGCGGACTGCGGACGTACGCGAGCAGGGTCAGCGCCGCGCCGACGACCAGGGTGAGCTGCGTGACCGGCCGGACCCGCCGGGCCGTGGGCAGGCCGGCGGTCCGGCGGTACGCGACCAGCGCGAGCAGCGCCGCGACCGCCAGCAGCATCGGGTAGAGCACACCGAACCACTCCTGCCAGCGGGCGCAGCCGGTGATCGGGCAGAGCCCGGTGGCCAACGGCACCCCCTCCAGCAGACCGCCGCGCACCCGGAGCGACCACGGCGGCGGCGGGCCGCCGGTGGAGTTGATCTCATGGAGCACCGACAGCGAGTCCGACCCGGGCGGCGCGACCAGGTTGTCCCAGATCATCGGCGCCACCCCGACGGCGAAGCCGGCCACCAGCAGCAGCCCCGGCCAGCCGAGCAGGTCCCGGCGGGCGGCGTAGAGCAGCAGCAGCCCGGCCACCGCCAGGTACGGCACGATCAGCCAGTCCGACCAGAGCGCCAGCCCGGCCAGCAGCCCGGCCAGGCCGATCGCGGCCCACCGGCGCCGCACCCGGTCCTGGGCCAGCGCCACCGCGATCAGCAGCATCGCCAGCACTGCCGGTTTCACCTCGGGCCGGCCGCCCACCACGGTCAACTGGTCGCGCACCACCCGTTCCGTGCCGAGCGCCAGCAGACCCACCACGAAGGTGGCGAACCAGGGCGAGTAGAGCCGACGGGTCAGCCGGTACGACAACCAGAGGAAGAGCGCGTACAGCGCCAGCAGCGGCAGCCGCAGCACCGGCCAGCTCGGCCCGAACAGCGCCACCAGCGGCGCCGCCAGATACGCCTCCACCATGCCCATGTAGTGCTGCCCGTAGAGGAACACCGGGCGCTCCCGGCCGGCGGCGATGTGCAGGGCGGCGAGCCCGAAGGTGGCCTCGTCGCTGTTCGACGGGGGCACGGTCAGCAGGGTCAGCACCAGCCGGTAACCCACCCCGACCGCCCCGAGCAGCAGCGCGACGAGCGCCGGCCGGTCGAGCCGCGGCCGCTCCGCGTGGTCCTGCGATGCTGATGTCGACACGACCAACGCCCCCGTCGTCGTCCCGACCGGAGTGTTTCACGCCGTACCGGACGCCCGGGGCGGATCCCGGGAGCCCGGCATCTCTCGCGTGGCCGCTTCCGCCCACGTGTGGCAGGGTTGCAGCGTGCCACCCACTCCCGCAGGCCAGCTGGCCGTACCGAACCTGCACCGAGCCGCGCGGCTCGAGGACGCCGTGCACCAGCTGGTGGAGCGTCGCCTGCGCCGCACCGGCTGGCAGGCCAACATCGTCGCGTACGCCGGCTACGGCGCGCCGGGCTGGGCGCGGGTGCTCTGCCGGGTGCTGCTCGGCCGCCCGGACACCCGGCAGCGGGGCCGGCTGGACAAGGTACGCGGCTGGCGCAGCTTCACCACCCTGCCGGCCAAGCACGTCAAGGTGACCATCGAGGCGGGTGGGGTCACCCACGAGGCACAGGCCGACCGGAGCGGCTTCGTCGACATCGTCGTCGAGGGCGACTTCACCCCCGGCTGGTCCTCGGTCCGCCTCAGCGTCGCCGACGCCGAGCCGGCCGAGGCGTTGGTGCGGATCCTCGACCCGGAGGTCCGGTTCGGCATCCTCTCCGACATCGACGACACGGTCATGGTGACCGCGCTGCCCCGACCACTGCTCGCCGCCTGGAACACCTTCGTGCTGGACGAGCACGCCCGGGCCGCGGTGCCCGGCATGGCGGTGCTCTACGAGCGGCTGGCCACCGCCCACCCGGGCGCGCCGGTCTTCTACCTCTCCACCGGGGCGTGGAACGTCGCGCCGACGCTGACCCGCTTCCTCTCCCGGCACCTCTACCCGGCCGGTCCGCTGCTGCTGACCGACTGGGGCCCGACCGCCGACCGGTGGTTCCGCAGCGGCCGGGAGCACAAGCGGGCCACCCTGGCCCGGCTGGCCCGGGAGTTCCCCGAGGTGCGCTGGCTGCTGATCGGCGACGACGGGCAGCACGACCAGGAGATCTACCGCGAGTTCGCCGCCGCCCACCCGGACAACGTCGCCGGAGTGGCGATCCGCCGCCTCTCGCCGACCCAGTCGGTGCTGGCCGGTAGCCTGCCCGCCCCAGCCGGCCAGTCTTCCTCGTCGGGGCCGGTGGGGCAGAAGTGGCTCTCCGCGCCGGACGGCGCCGGGCTCTGGAAGCTGCTGCGGGACGCGGGCCTGGTCTGACGGACGCCCGACCAGGCCGCGCCCACCGCGCCGGTCCTAGTCGGTGCGTGACCCGCTGACCGTGTCGGCCCTGCGACCGTCGGCACCCGCGCCCGTGCCCGTGCCGGTGTCGGCCGTCCCGCCGTCGGCGGCGGACCCGCCGGACTTCTCCCCGGCTGCGTCGGCGCAGCCCGGCGCACTCGGGTCGGCCACCATGTAGACCGAACCGGCACCGCCCGCGCCCTGGTCCTGCGCCCCGGCTTGGTCCTGTGCCCCGGCTTGGTCCTGTGCCCCGGCTTGGTCCTCGGCTCCGGCCTGGTCCTGTGCCCCGGCCTGGTCCTCGGCTCCGGCCTGGTCTGCTGCGCCGCTCTGCTCGTGGGCGCCAGCCTGGTTCTCGGCTCCGGCCTGGTTCTGTGCGTCGGACTGGTTCCCGGCTTCGTTCTGGTTCTGTGCACCGGCCTCGTTCTGCGCCTGGTCCTCGGCTGCGGCCTGGTCGCGCGCCGCCTGCCGGTCCGCCCGCACCTGCTGCACGATCGCCCGCAGCTGCTGGATCCGGACGCGGATCTGCTGGATCCGGTTGGCGACCTGCCCGCCGGCATTCGCCGCCTTCTGGCCACCGTTCCCGGCCTTCTGGCCTGCGTTCCCGGCCTTCTCGCCGCCGGCGTTTCCGGCCTTTTGGCCGCCGGCGTTCCCCGCCTGCTGGCCGGCGGCCTGCTCGGCGCCCGCCTCCTGCTCGCCGGCCTCCTGCTCACCTGCGGCCTGCTGTCCGCCGGCCGCCTGCTGCCCTGCGCCCTGTTCCTCGCCGGCCTGCTGCCCACCGGCCCCCTGCTCTCCGGCGCCGGCCTGCTGGCCAGCCCCGGCGGCCTCGATGATGTCGGCGATCTGCCCGAGCAGCCCACCCACAGCGTCGATGATCCCGGCCGCCCGCGCCGCGCCGCCGTCGGCCGCCGCGCCTTCGTCGGCCGCCGCGCCTTCGCTGGGGGCCGCGCTTTCGCTGGGGGCCGCGCTTTCGCTGGGGGCCGCGCTTTCGCTGGGGGCCGCGCTTTCGCTGGGAGCCGCGCTTTCGCCGGGAGCGGCCTTTCCGGCCTGGGCCTGCTGCGCACCCTGCACGATGTCGCGGACGCCGCCGAAGATTCCGTCGAGCCGCTGCACCCGGGCCTGGGTTGCCTGCGGGTCGGCGAGCTGGCCGGTCCGCTTCCCGGTCAGCTGCTCGGTGATCGCCCACGCCTGGTCCAGGCGGGTGGCCATGGCCACCTCCCACGGGACCATCGGGCAGGCGGCCCCGGCGACGTCCACGTCGCCGTCACAGCCGGCGGCGGCGCGGCGCTGCTGGATCAGGTCGACCACGGCCTGCCGGTTGGCGATCCGGGCCGGCGAGTTGGCGTCCGGATTCTGCCGCTGTCCGGCGATGAAGGTCAGGTTGTTGCGCAGGGCCGTGTCCAGGCCCTGGCAGTTCTCCGCCGCCTGACCGGTCCCGGTCGCGACCGCGAACGCCGCGCCGGCCGTCACCGCGAGCGCCACCCCGCCGGCGATCTTCCGCTGACGGGACGAACCCGTCATCCTTCGTCTGCTCGTCGTGCCCCTGCTCCACGCCATCGAAGCTCCTCTGCCTCGTCGTCACGGATGTCCGGCATCCGATGCGGGATACGGCGGCGACTGCGGAGACGGTTCACGTCGCGGCACAGCTACGACGCAACGTTCGACGGAGGGTGAAAGTTGGGGCGCCTCTGGCTACTGACAGTAGTGCATGGCTGGTAGGTGTTGGGTTGAGTGATATGACCCTGAGGCATATTTATGACTCACAGGTATATCGCTCACCACGAACACTTCTCCCCAGCGGCGAGCTGACCAACCCGCCCGCGAGCTGACTAATCGGCCCGCGACCCGACCGACCGGCCCACGACCCGGCCAATCGGCCCGCAAGCCGGTCGACCGTCCGGCGAGGAGGGCGACGTGTCCGAAGACCCGCACCGATCCTCGGGACGCGGGTGGGACACGGTCAGCCGACCCGAAACAGCCCGGTCAGTCGCGGCGGAGCCAGAGCACGCCCAGTGGCGGGACCCGCAGCGCGACCGACGCCGGCATCCCGTGCCACGGCACGTCCTGCGCGTGTACCGCGCCGAGGTTGCCGACCCCGGAGCCGCCGTAGTGGTGGGCGTCGGTGTTGATCACCTCGGTCCAGGTGCCGCCGGCCGGCAGCCCGATCCGGTAGTCCTCCAGCGGCAGCGCGGAGAAGTTCGCCACGCAGACCAGCGTGGCGCCGTCGGGGGCGATCCGGACGAACGAGACGGTGTTGTGGGCGACGTCGTCGCCGGCGATCCACCGGAAGCCGGCCGGGTCGGTGTCCTGCGCCCAGAGCGCCGGCGTCGCCCGGTAGACCGTGTTGAGGTCTCCGACGAGGCGTTGCACCCCGGCCCGGGCCGGGTCGTGGGTCAGGTACCAGTCGAGGCCGCGCTCCTCGCTCCACTCCCGGTCGTCGGCCAGCTCACAGCCCATGAAGAGCAGTTGCTTGCCCGGGTGCGCCCACATGTACGCCAGCAGCGCCCGCACGTTGGCCAGCCGCTGCCAGGTGTCGCCGGGCATCTTGGCGGCGAGCGACCCCTTGCCGTGCACCACCTCGTCGTGGCTGATCGGCAGCACGTAGTTCTCGCTCCAGGCGTACGCGAGGGAGAAGGTGAGCTGATGGTGGTGGTGCTGGCGGTAGATCGGGTCCTTGGAGGTGTAGAGCAGGGTGTCGTGCATCCAGCCCATGTTCCACTTGAACCCGAAGCCGAGCCCGCCGTCGGCGGTCGGCCGGGTCACGCCGGGCCAGGCGGTGGACTCCTCGGCGACCATCACCACCCCGGCGTGGTGCTTGTAGACGGTCGCGTTGACCTCCTGGAGGAACGCGATCGCCTCCAGGTTCTCCCGGCCGCCGTGCACGTTCGGGGCCCACTGCCCCTCCTGCCGGGAGTAGTCCAGGTAGAGCATCGAGGCGACGGCGTCCACCCGCAGGCCGTCGACGTGGAACTCCTCGCACCAGTAGAGCGCATTGGCGACCAGGAAGTTGCGCACCTCGCGGCGGCCGAAGTCGAAGACGTACGTGCCCCAGTCGGGGTGCTCGCCGCGTCGCGGGTCGGCGTGCTCGTACAGCGGGGTGCCGTCGAAGCGCGCCAGCGCCCACTCGTCCTTGGGGAAGTGCGCCGGCACCCAGTCCAGGATCACGCCGATGCCGGCGCCGTGCAGCCGGTCGACCAGGTGGCGGAAGTCGTCCGGGTCGCCGAAGCGGGAGGTCGGCGCGAAGTAGCCGGTGACCTGGTAGCCCCAGGACCCGCCGAACGGGTGCTCCATCACCGGCAGGAACTCCACGTGGGTGAAGCCCATCTCGGTGACGTACGCGGTGAGCTGCTCGGCCAGTTCCCGGTAACCCAGGCCGGGCCGCCAGGAGCCGAGGTGCACCTCGTACACGCTCATCGGCTCCTGGTGCGGCTGCCGCCGGGCCCGCCGGTCCAGCCAGACGGCGTCCGACCACTCGTACGTCGAGTGGTGCACCACCGAGGCCGTGGCCGGCGGCACCTCCGCGTACGCGGCCAGCGGGTCGGCCTTGTCCCGCCACCGCCCGTCGGCGCCGAGGACCCGGTACTTGTACCGGGCGCCGATCCGCGCCTGCGGCACGAAGATCTCCCACACGCCGCTGGAGCCGAGCGAGCGCATCGGCCAGCCGTCGTCCGGGCCCCAGCCGGTGAAGTCGCCGACCACCCGCACGCCCCGGGCGTTCGGCGCCCACACCGAGAACGCCACGCCCTCGTCGAAGACCCGCGCGCCGAGCGCCTCCCAGAGCCGCTCGTGGCGCCCCTCGCCGATCAGGTGCAGGTCCAGCTCGCCGATGGTCGGCGGGTAGCGGTACGGGTCGTCGGTGACCTGCCCGTCGGCCTCGATCCGGTAGTCGAGCACGGTGCCCTCGACCCGGGTCTCGAAGACGCCGACGTCGTGCACCCGCTTCATCGGGTGCCGCTCCTCGCCGACCAGCAGCATCACGTCGCCGGCGCCCCGGCGCATCGCGCGGATGGTGGTCCACCCGTCGGCGGGGTGCGCGCCGAGCAGGGCGTGCGGGTCGTGGGTCTCGCCGGCGATCAGCTGGTCCATCGCGCGTCCTCCGGGGCGGGAGCGGTCGGGGCGGTGCCGCCCGAAAGGTCGGTCGGCACGTCGGCGACGGTGAGGTCGGCCGGGGCGTGCCCGGTGGGCTCCGCCGCGGCCGCGGCGGCCGGGCGGCGCACCGTCAACACGTGGGCGGGCTGAAGGTACGGGTCGAGGCGGACGGCGTTGCGCTGCCCCCACTCGTAGCGGGCGCCGGTCAGTTCGTCGTGGACGGTGAACCGCTCGTGCCAGTCGAGGCCGAGGGCGGGCATGTCGAGGGTGGTGTTGCCCCACTGCACGCCGCGCGAGTCGAACGAGCAGACCACGATGACGGTGTTGCCGCTGTCCGGGTCGTGTTTGGACCAGCAGAGCAGCGCCGGGTTGTCGATGTCGTGGAAGCGCAGGTTGCGGAGCTGGTGCAGGGCGGGGTTGTCCCGGCGTACCCGGTTGAGGGTGGCGATGAACGGCGCCAGCGAGCGGCCCTGCGCCTGCGCCCCGGCCCAGTCCCGGGGGCGCAGCTCGTACTTCTCGTTGTCCAGGTACTCCTCCGCGCCGGGGCGGGCGACGTGCTCGAAGAGCTCGAACCCGGCGTACACGCCCCAGGAGGGGGAGAGCAGCGCGGCCAGCACCGCCCGGATCTTGAACATCGGCGGGCCGCCGTGCTGCAACGAGGAGTGCAGGATGTCCGGGGTGTTGGGCCAGAAGTTCGGTCGCATGTAGTCGGCCGCCGCGACCAGTTCCTCGCAGTACGCCCGCATCTCCGCCGCCGACGTGCGCCAGGTGAAGTACGTGTACGACTGGGTGAACCCGATCTTGCCCAACCCGTGCATGATCGCCGGCCGGGTGAACGCCTCAGCGAGGAAGAGCACGTCCGGGTCGACCTTCTTGACCTCGGCGATCAGCCAGTGCCAGAAGTCGAACGGCTTGGTGTGCGGGTTGTCCACCCGGAAGATCCGGATCCCCTCGCCGACCCAGTGCAGCACCACCCGCAGCACCTCGGCCCGGATCCCCTCCGGATCGTTGTCGAAGTTCAGCGGGTAGATGTCCTGGTACTTCTTCGGCGGGTTCTCCGCGTACGCGATGCTGCCGTCGGCCCGGGTGGTGAACCACTCCGGGTGTTCGGTCACCCAGGGGTGGTCCGGCGCGCACTGCAACGCCAGGTCCATCGCCACCTCCAGGCCCTGCTCGGCGGCGGCCGCGACGAAGTCGCGGAAGTCCTCCGGCGTACCCAGGTCGGGGTGGATGGCGTCGTGGCCGCCTTCGGCGGCGCCGATCGCCCACGGCGAGCCCACGTCGTCGGGCCCGGCGGTGAGCGAGTTGTTGGGGCCCTTGCGGTTGACCCGGCCGATCGGGTGGATCGGCGGCAGGTAGAGCACGTCGAAGCCCATCGCCGCGACGCCCGGAAGCCGCTCCATCGCGGTGGCGAAGGTGCCCGAGCGGGCCGGGGAGTCGACGGTGGCCGGGATCGCGCCCTCGGAGCGGGGGAAGAACTCGTACCAGGCGGAGAAGAGCGCGCGGGGGCGGTCCACCCAGAGCCGGTACTCCTCGCCGGTGGTGACCAGCTCGCGCACCGGGTGCTCCCAGAGCAGGTCGGCCAGCTCCAGCGCCGGGGCGACCCGGCGGGGCAGGTCCAGCTCGGTGTCGCGCAGCGCGGCCACGGCGGCCTTCACCCGCACGACGTCGGCGGCGGGCACCAGTTCGGCCGCCGCCGTCAGCACGCGGGCGCCCTCGGCGAGGTCGTTGGCCAGGTCCGCCGGCCCCTGCCCGGCGGCGATCTTCTTGGTCACCGCGTTCTGCCAGGTGAGGTAGGGGTCTCCGAACGCCTCGACGGTGAAGACCCAGTCGCCGACCGCGTCGGGCTGGATGGTGGCGTGCCAGGTGTCCTGGCCCGGCTCGCCGGGGCGCATCCGGGTGAAGGGTCGCGCCGCGCCGTCCGGGCCGAGCCAGACCACGTTGCAGCCGAGTGCGTCGTGCCCCTCCCGGTAGGCGCGGGCCGACACGGGCACCACCTCGCCGACCACCGCCTTGGCCGGATAGCGACCGCAGGCGACGACGGGGGAGACGTCTTCGATCGGGAACCGTCCGCTCACCCCGCCAACCTACTGCCCGAGATCGCTTCGCGCTCGGGTCAGCCTGCGGCTCCCACCGACCGGTACACCTCCATGGTGCGGGCCGCGACGGCGTCCCAGGAGAAGTGCTCCACCGCCCGCCGCCGCCCGGCCCGGCCGAGTTCGGCGGCGCGCGTCGGGTCGGCCAGCACCTCGTTGATCCGGGCGGCCAGGTCAGCCACGAACCGCTCCGGTTCCAGCGGCCGGCCGGAGCCGTCGCCGGCCTGTTCGATCGGCACCAGCAGCCCGGTCTCGCCGTCGGCGACCACCTCGGGGATGCCGCCGGTGGCGGTCGCCACCACGGCCGTCTCGCAGGCCATCGCCTCCAGGTTGACGATGCCCATCGGCTCGTAGACGGACGGGCAGACGAAGATCGTCGCGTGCGTGAGCACCTGGATAACCTCGTGCTTGGGCAGCATCTCGGCCACCCAGACCACCCCGGAGCGGTTGGCCCGCAGCTCGCCGACCAGGCCCTCGACCTCGGCGGCGATCTCCGGGGTGTCGGGTGCGCCGGCGAGCAGCACCAGCTGGGTGCCGGCGGGCAGCTCCCGGGCCGCGCGCAGCAGGTAGGGCAGTCCCTTCTGCCGGGTGATCCGGCCGACGTAGACCACGCTGGGGCGGGACGGGTCGATGCCGAGCCGGTCGACGACGTCGGTGCCGGTGTCCGGGGCGTACTGGGCGGTGTCGATGCCGTTGTAGACCACGCGGACCCGGTCCGGGTTCACCTCCGGGTACGCGGTGAGGACGTCGCGGCGCATCCCCGCGCTGACCGCGATGATCGCGTCGGCCGCCTCCACCGCCGTGCGCTCGCACCAGGACGAGAGCGCGTACCCGCCGCCGAGCTGTTCGGCCTTCCACGGCCGCAGCGGCTCCAGGCTGTGCGCGGTCACCACGTGCGGCACGCCGTACAGCAGCTTCGCGGTGTGCCCGGCCAGGTTGGCGTACCAGGTGTGGCTGTGCACCACGTCGGTGCCGGCGCAGCCCGCGGCCATCGCCAGGTCGACGCCCATGGTGCGCAGCGCGGCGTTCGCGCCGGCCAGGCCGGCCGGTTCGGCGTACGCGGTGACGCCCGGCTCGATCCGCGGCGCGCCGAAGCAGTGCACCCGTACGTCGGCGAGTCGGCGCAGCTCGCGGGCCAGGTACTCGACGTGCACGCCGGCGCCGCCGTACACCTCGGGCGGGTACTCCCGGGTCAGCAGATCCACGCGCAGCCGTGCCGATTCCGTCATGCCCCCGCACCCTAGTGCAGAACTGTGCCCGTACGAGTGGTGAAGTCGTAGCGGGATGGATAGCGTCGGTGCATGGCTGCCAAGGTGCTCGCGATCGTCCTGGCCGGCGGAGAAGGCAAGCGCCTCATGCCGCTCACCGCGGACCGGGCCAAGCCGGCCGTCCCGTTCGGCGGGATGTACCGCATGGTCGACTTCGTCCTGTCCAACCTGGCGAACGCCGGCTTTCTCAAGATCGTCGTGCTGACCCAGTACAAGTCCCACTCGCTGGACCGGCACATCACCCAGACCTGGCGGATGTCGACGATGCTCGGCAACTACGTCACCCCGGTGCCGGCGCAGCAGCGCCGCGGCCCGTGGTGGTTCGCCGGGTCCGCCGACGCGATCTACCAGAGCTTCAACCTGATCAACGACGAGCAGCCCGACTACGTGATCGTCTTCGGGGCCGACCACATCTACCGGATGGACCCCCGGCAGATGGTGGACGACCACATCGCCTCCGGCGCCGGCGTGACCGTGGCCGGCATCCGGCAGCCGCTGTCGATGGCCGACCAGTTCGGGGTGATCGAGGTCGGCGAGGACGGCCGGCGGATCCGGGCGTTCCGCGAGAAGCCCACCGACGCGGTCGGCCTCCCCGACGCCCCGGACCAGATCTACGCCTCGATGGGCAACTACGTGTTCAGCACCGGCGCCCTCTGCGAGGCGGTCGAGCGGGACGCGGAGGACAAGACCAGCAAGCACGACATGGGCGGCAGCATCATCCCGATGCTGGTGGAGCGGGGCGAGGCCAACGTCTACGACTTCAAGGACAACGAGGTGCCGGGCAGCACCGACCGGGACCGCGGCTACTGGCGGGACGTGGGGACGCTGGACTCCTTCTACGACGCCCACATGGACCTGATCAACGTGCACCCGGTGTTCAACCTCTACAACTTCGACTGGCCGATCTACAGCAACCAGCCGCCGTACCCGCCGGCGAAGTTCGTCCACCAGTGGGGCGAGCGGGTCGGCCGGGCGGTCGGCTCGATGGTCTCGCCCGGCGCGGTGGTCTCCGGCTCGCTGGTGGAGAACTCGATCGTGTCGCCGAAGGTCAAGGTCCACTCCTGGGCGCACGTGGACGGCGCGGTGCTGATGGAGGGCGTCGAGATCGGCCGCCACGCCGTGGTCCGCCGGGCCATCCTGGACAAGAACGTCTTCGTCCCCGAGGGCGCGGAGATCGGTGTCGACCTGGAAAAGGACCGGCAGCGCTACACCGTTTCGGACAACGGCATCGTGGTGATCGGCAAGGGCCAGCGCGTGGAGCCGTGAACCAGGTGTGACCCCGGCTTCCGCCGGGAAGCAGTGAACGTCGGAGTACCGCCCTTGGAGGTTGCAGCAGTGGCCCATCCCCGCGCCGGACAGCCCGCCGAGCCCGCCGACCTGGTGGACGTGCCGCGGCTGGTGACCGCCTACTACGCCGAGCACCCGGACCCCGACGACCCGGCGCAGCAGGTCTCCTTCGGCACGTCCGGGCACCGCGGGTCGTCGCTGCGCAACGCCTTCAACTCCGACCACATCCTCGCGGTCACCCAGGCGCTCTGCGACTACCGCCGCAAGCAGGGCCTGGACGGCCCGCTCTTCCTCGCCCGGGACACCCACGCGCTCTCCGCCCCCGCCGAGGCCGACGCCCTGGAGGTGCTCGCCGCCAACGGCGTCACCGTGCTGCGGGACAGCCGCGACGGCTACACCCCCACCCCGGCGCTCTCGCACGCCGTGCTCACCCACAACCGGGGGCGCACCAGCGGCCTCGCCGACGGCATCGTCATCACCCCGTCGCACAACCCGCCCGACGACGGCGGGTTCAAGTACAACCCCACCCACGGCGGGCCCGCCGACAGTGACGTCACGAAGTGGATCCAGGACCGGGCCAACGCCATCCTGGCCGCCGGCCTCAAGGAGGTCCGGCGGATCCCGTACGCGCGGGCCCGCGCCGCGGACACCACCGGCGGGTACGACTTCCTCGCCGGCTACGTCGACGACCTGCCCGCCGCGATCGACATCGACGCGATCCGCGACGCCGGGGTGCGCATCGGCGCCGACCCGCTCGGCGGGGCCAGCGTCGCGTACTGGGGGGAGATCGCCGAGCGGCACCGGCTGGACCTGACCGTGATCAACCCGACGGTCGACCCGACCTGGCGGTTCATGACCCTGGACGGCGACGGCAAGATCCGGATGGACTGCTCCTCGCCCAACGCGATGGCCTCGCTGATCGCCGCCCGCGCCGACTACCAGGTCTCCACCGGCAACGACGCCGACGCCGACCGGCACGGCATCGTCACCCCCGACGGCGGCCTGATGAACCCCAACCACTACCTGGCGGTGGCGATCGGGCACCTGTTCCGTACCCGGGAGCAGTGGGGCCCGGCGGCGGCGGTCGGCAAGACGCTGGTCTCCTCCTCCATGATCGACCGGATCGCGGCGGACCTGGGTCGTCCGCTGCTGGAGGTGCCGGTGGGCTTCAAGTGGTTCGTGCCCGGGCTGCTCGACGGCGCGGTCGGCTTCGGCGGCGAGGAGAGCGCCGGCGCGTCCTTCCTGCGCCGCGACGGGAGCACCTGGACCACCGACAAGGACGGCATCCTGCTCTGCCTGCTCGCCTCGGAGATCATCGCCACCACCGGCCGGACCCCCAGCCAGCACTACGCCGAGCTGACCGGGCGCTTCGGCGCCCCCGCGTACGCCCGGATCGACGCCCCGGCCACCCGAGAGCAGAAGGCCGTGCTCGGCAAGCTCTCCCCGGACCAGGTGGGCGCCACCGAGCTGGCCGGCGAGCCGATCACCGCGACGCTCACCGCCGCGCCCGGCAACGGCGCGGCGATCGGCGGGCTGAAGGTGACCACCGAGTCGGGCTGGTTCGCCGCCCGCCCGTCCGGGACCGAGGACGTCTACAAGATCTACGCCGAGTCGTTCCAAGGGCCGGAGCACCTGGCCCGCATCCAGGAGGAGGCGAAGGCGCTCGTCGACGGGGTGCTGGCCAAGGCCTGACGGGGCGCGCGGTCAGCGCGGCGGGGGCAGCTCGCGGCGGTTCAACTGCTCCCGCATCCCGTCCGGCAGCAGTTCGCGCAGCTGCTCCGGCAGCAGCGGCAGGTCCAGCAGGCTGAGCTTGAGCTGTTTGCGTTCCTGGAAGCGGCGGGGGTCCAGGCGCACCACCAGCCCCGCGTCCTGCTGGTACCGCACGTGCACCGCGCCCTCGGTCGAGGCGTCCCGGATGATCACGCCGTCCATCTCCACGGCCACCGGCGCCGAGTCGGGCAGCAGCTCCAACCGGATGGTCTCGTCGCTGGAGAGCACCACCGACCGGGAGATGCCGCTCATCGGCGCCGACGGCGTCAGCACCAGCGCCTGCGTCGCCGGCGAGATCAGCGGCCCGCCCGCCGCGTAGCTGTACGCCGTCGAGCCGGTCGGCGTGCTGACCACCAGCGCGTCGCAGCGGTAGTAGCCGTACCGCTGCCCGTCGACGGCGAGGGTGGCGGTGACGAAGCCGGACCCGGGATGGCGGACGAGGGCGATGTCGTTGAACGCCACCACGTCGTCCCCGCACACGTCGCACGCCAGGCAGGCGCGCGACTCGACGGTGAAGTCGTGGGCGACCAGCCGGTCCAGCGCCCGGGGCAGATCCGGCGGCTCGACCTCGACGAGGAAGCCGAGCTTGCCCAGGTGCACCCCGAGCACCGGCTTCGGGTCCCGCACGGCCGAGCGCAGCGCACCGAGCATGGTGCCGTCCCCGCCGATGCTGATCAACGCGTCCGACCGGTGGGCCAGCTCCGCCTCCGGCACCAGCTCCACCGACGGGGGCACCCGGTGCCCGTCCTCGGCGCGGACGGCGAGGCTCTTGCCGTGCCGGGACGCCCACCGGTCGACGATCCCGACCACCTCGGAGACGTCCCGGCTGGGATGCAGCACCAGACCGAACAGGAACCCCGCCACCGGTACAGCTCATCACACGGGCCGCCGCTCCGGCAGCCGTACGGACAGGTGCGGCGGCGGTGGGACACCGCCGCCGCACCCGCGTGGCGTTACCGCCGGGGCCGTCCGCTCAGGTGCGCCAGCGACCGCGCGACCAGGTCGTCCCGGGCCGCCGGGGCCAGCCCCTCCAAGCCGAAGCCGAGATAGACGGTGTCGTCGGTGACCACCGCCGCGCCCTCGGTGAACGCCTGCTGGCTACGGGCCCAGTCGTTGCCCCCGGGCGCGGAGCCCGGCGGCGGGCCCGCCACCGTCCAACCACCCAGGTCCGGCGTCTCGAAGGAGGTCTCCGAGACGACCGTGCCGTCGGTGATCACCCGCGCGTCGTCCAGGAAGACACCCAGGCCCTGGGTGCCCCAGTCGGAGACGTACGAGATGGAGACCTCGACCTGCTTGCCGGCGTACGCCGACAGGTCGACGGCGAACTCCCGCCAGCCGCCGGAGCTGCCGGTGGCCGCGTTCCAGCTGCCGGTGCTGCCCGTGGGGGAGCAGTCGGCGCCCTGGTAGTGGGCGAGGAACGGGTGCAGGGTCTCCGCCCAGCCCGACTCGCAGCTCTCGCCGGTCTCGGTGCCGGTACGGCCGTTGGCGTCCGGCAGCGTCGTCCAGTCGTCGCTGCCCACCTCGTGCGCCTCGACGATCAGGAAGTCCCAGTTCTGCTCGATGTCGTACGAGGTGAAGAAGCGCAGCTCCCCGCTGGTCGCCGAGGTGAGGTCCACGGTGCGGGTGAGCCGCTTGTACGACTCGTCGGACCGCCCGCTGTACAGGTACCACTCGCCGGTGCGGGGGTCGAACGGGGCGCTGCCCGGCCGGGCCCAGTCCACCGCCGCCGAGCTGGCGAACTGCGGGAACCGGTCCGGGGGCAGGAAGCTCGACGTGGTGAGGAACGAGGCCGTGTGGTCCTGGTTCCCCGCCGAGCCGGGCGCGTTGAGCTGCCCCTCGAAGCCGGCGAAGGCGCCGTCCGCGCCGCGCAGCGGGTACGGCGTGCCGTCCGGGTCGCTGCCGCCGTCGCTGACGTAGTTGTACGCCCCCAGGTAGTACTGCTGGAAGTCGTTCAACAACGGCAGGCAGGTGGCGTCGTCCGGGTCGGCGCACTCCGCCACCGCCGGGTCCGGCTGGTAGACGTACGAGCCGTTGGCGGCCTGGGCGAAGAGCGCGTACTTGCCGCTGACCAGTAGCTTGCCGCCCTCGTTGAGGTAGTCGCGCACGGCCAGCTCGGTGTCGAGGGCCGCCCGGGCGGCGGTGCCGCCGACCTGGCCGGGGGAGCGCAGGATGACGTCGTCACCGGTCTCCCAGACCACCGTCCGGTAGTGCGACAGCACGCCCAGCGGGTGCGGGGCGGCGCGGCCCATCGCGTCGAAGTCGTAGACGTCGCTGCTGCGGCCGGCCTTGGCCAACGACGCGGCGATCTCGTCGGCGTACTTCGCGGTCGGGCCGCCGGTCTGCACCGGGCTGAGCCCGGTCACGTCCTCCACCGCGAGCACCAGCACGTCCCCGCCGATGGCGGTGTGCACCCGGTAGGTGAAGTGTTCGCTGGCCACCGGGCCGCTGCGCGGCTTGACCCCGGTGAACCACACCTCGACCCGGTCACCCGGCTTGGTACCGGTGACCGTGCCGCGCAGCTCGGCGTAGTAGTCGTCGTGGGTGTCGCCGTACCGTTCGCCGCCGCGCCACTCGCGGACCTTGACCGTCTTCGGGCGGCCACCGTTGACCACGTAGTGCATCCGGACGTCGCGCAGCGCGCGGCGGGTGATCGACGCGACCTGCTGGGTACGCCCGTAGGAGGTGCCGAAGGAGTCGACCACGAAGTCGGGGGTGCTGCGGCCGACCACCGACACCGGGTCGTCCGGGTCGGCCGCGGACTTCGCCACCGACAGCGCGAACGGCAGGTTCTTCGCCACCTCGGCGGAGATCAACTTCTCGTCGTCGGGGAAGATGAACCCGCTGATGCAGTCCTCCGGCCGCCACTGGTCGTCCGGGTCGGAGGCGGCCGCCGACTGGCAGGTGGACATCTCCGGGGTGAAGCCGAGCGTGCCGTAGCGGACCGTGGCGTGGCTGTCGGTGTCCCCGTTGGTGGTGTACAGCTCGGCGGAGATGTCCGGGTCGTAGCCGGGCACCGCCGGGTGCGCGTCGTCGCCGACCATCGCCTGGTAGATGACGTCGTCCGGGGTCGGGGTGCTGACCTGCCAGCCGACGCCGTAGAGCAGCAGTTGGGCGGCCGAGTGGTAGTTGACGAAGAACTCGAAGCCGACCCGCTTGAAGAGCCGGTCCAGCGCCTTCGTCTCCGGCTCGGAGTCGGGCGCGGGACCACGGTAGGTGTCGCTGTTCGGCTCCGGTGAGGAGCCCTCGTCGTCGTAGCCCCACTTGTAGCTGAAGTTGCGGTTCAGGTCGACGCCGTCGGCGGTGGTGACCTGCCCGTCACCGTCGTTGTCGCGCAGGTTCTTGCGCCACAGCCGGTTGCCCGGGGTAAAGGTGTGGTCGTAGCCGTCCGGGTTCGCCACCGGCAGGAACCACAGCTCCGTGCGGTCCACCAACCGGGTGATCTCCGGGTCGCTGCCGTAGTTGTCCAGCACGTGGTGCAGCAGGCGGCGGGTCATCTCCGGGGTGATCCACTCGCGGGCGTGCTGCGCGCTGCCGTAGAGCACCGCCGGGCGTCGCCCGTCCGGCACGGTCCGCGCGTTCTTCGTCACCTTCACCGCCAGGATCGGCTTGCCCTGGACGGTGCGGCCGATCGTCTCCAGCTTGGCCAGCTTCGGGAAGCGCGCTGCCGTGGCGGTGATCTCGTCCCGGAGGCCACCGGGCTCGCTGTACGACCGGAACGCGTCCCAGCCGGCCGCCGCCTGCTCGCGCAGCGCCCGGGAGGCCTCCTTGCCGCGCACCTTCTTGACCTCCAGCCGCACGCCCTGGTCGGCCAGGCGCGCCGCCTCCCGTCTGCTGAGCACCGTCTCGACCCGGGTGGCCCCGTTCTCATCGGTGCCGCGGTGGTCGTGGCCGAGGTCGACGCCGGACGCGCGCAGCTTCTCCAGCTGTTGCGGGTCGAGCGTGCCGACGTACACCTCCAAGCTGTCGCGGCCGCCCGGGTCAGACGGTGGCCGTGCGCTCGCCGGTGCGGTCAGCGCCAGCGCGCCGACCAGGGTGAACACGCCGGCGATCGCCAGCCGTGTTGGTCTCATCGCATCCCCTTCGGTGGAAGGACCGGTAACGGAGAGCCTTCCCAACATGACTCACGCGTGTCAATGGGGCGCTCGGCTCCGCCGGTGTCCCGGGATGCCGTCACTGTCGTCGGTGGTGGCCCACCTGGCCGGCCTGCCTTCGTAACCCGCATTCTGTCGCCTCGTTTAGGGAGGTGCTGATGAATGGGCGGTGCGGCGAAGATCAGGACGCCCCGACGGTCGGCAGCCAACCCAGGGAGCGATTGGAGGTGGATGCGTTGACGCGGGCGAAGGTGATGTTCGCGGAGCGTCGTCGGCAACTCGCCCGGAAGGCTGCCCTGCATGACGAGCGCCGGGCGCACCCCCGACCGCTACCGGCGCGGACGCCCAGTCAGGTGGGCCGATCGTCCGGCTGTGAAGAACGCCCGGGCCGAGTTCACGCCGTTCCTCGCCGTCGGCGTCGAACTCCGCAAAGTCATCTGTTCCACGAACGCGATCGAGAGCGTCAACGCCCGCAATCCGCAAGGCCGTACGCGCCCGCGGGTGCCTCCCCAACGAGCAAGCAGCACTCAAGTGCGTGTACATGGCCCTGATGAGCCTGGACCTCACCGGCACCGGCCGCCGCCGATCCACACTTCCAGGCGGATGATTTCCGGATACACCCGCGGGTTGATTAAAGGCCTTAATATTGCACTTCGGGCTTGTCTAATTGCGTTGGAGGAGTGAGTGATTTTCGCCATGTACCGTGGCCCGGGCCAGCTCGATTGGCGCCGGCAGGTTGAGGAGCATGCCCGCTGGCTCGGCCTGGTATCGGCGTATGTCACGTATGGAGCCTTTACGTGCGCACAGCTCTCCAAGCTCGGGGAATCCCCTGCGATCAGTCAGATCGGTGATGCGATCCGGCTTCGTACGACGCGATCAACGGCGGCCAACGCCATGGCGATCGCGGCCAGCGAGCCGACTGGGAACGACATCCGGATCGATCACCGGCTGGGCACTGACACCGTGCAGGTCCACGTACCGCCAGCCACGCCGGAACAGGTGGTCTTCCGGGCTGCGGACGGCGCCTTCTGCCTCAGCAACGACCTACGCCTCCTCGGCCGTATCGGGCGCAGTCGCCTCGATCGCCGCGCGGTGCACGCGCTCCTGCAGTACGGCGCCATCCCGGCTCCGCTCACCCTGCTGTCCGGCGTCGAGCGTGCGGCACCCGGGCATGTCACCAGCATTGATCTCAGGAGCGGCGTGGCAACCGCCGCCGTCAATCACCTTCAGCCACGCGAGGCTGCCGATGGCATACGCTTTGACCGATGCCTCGACGCCATCCTTGACACCGCGCCCAAGGGTTCGGTACTGACCTTCAGCGGTGGAGTGGATTCGGGGCTTCTCGCGGCCCGACTGTCCGCCCTGCGGCGTACCGATGTCTGGTTGCTCAACTTTTCCTTCGGCGACGCCGACCCGGAAGCGAAGCATGCGGCCGCGATGGCCAGGCATTTCCACCTGGACTTCGAGCAGACGACCTACGAGTCCACGGAGATGAACGCGTTTCTGGCCGACATCGGCCGCGACTACACGTACCCGTTCGGGGATTTCGCCACCATATCTGCCAACTTGATGGTGCGGGCCGGCATCAAGATGGCCCCCGACGCCCCGCAGTTCATCGACGGAACCGGCGCGGACGGCGCTTTCGGCGTCGGTCAACTGGCAAGGTGGCAAAAGCTCTACCGGCTGCCTCGGCCGCTACTGCGTGGCACAGCAGGGCTCTACTCCTGGGCCGGACTATGGCGGCGGCCAAGCCGGTTCGAACATCGCACAAGGGCTCTCCGGCGAGCCGCCCAAATGCCGCTCTTGGAAGCCGCGGTGGTGGCAACCAATGCACTCGACGGCGTCCTCTACCGCTTGCCCCCGCCGGACCGCGCGTACCTGTCGCGGGCGATACGCACGTACATCATCGACTGCGCGCCCTCGACCGACGTCCGTGACCAGTATCAATGGCTGGACCTTCTCCATGTCTGCGCCGGCGAGTATGCGGCCAAGAGCTTCGATCCATTGCGCATGCGGGGAGTACGTGCATCCTTCCCTTTCCTGGAGCCAGATCTGCTCGCCGAAGCGTTCGCCATGCCGCGGGAGATCAAGTACACCTTCCGAGATGCCAAACTAGCGCTGAAAAACAGCCTTGCCGCGTCCGTACCGGCTGAGCTGGTCTACCGCCCCAAGTCCGGTTTCGTTCCGCCGCTAGACCGGTGGCTGACCGAGGAGCCGCTGCGTGGTGTTGTGCAGCGGATCTCGGCAGAACCTGGGGCATTGGCCGATTACCTCGAGATCACCCGTCTACGGCGGATCGTCGAACGCGCTGCAGAGGGCCAGCCGTTGACCCAGGGTGTGAGGAACTTCGTCTGGATGGTGACTTTCTTGAAGCTCTGGTTGGATCAGCAGCCGTGGTTTGCCGATTAGCCTCGCGCCTTCAGGCTGGCGGTGGTGGGTCGGGAACATGAAAGTGCTTTCTCTGGGTTGGGCGGATGTGACTTGGCGGCCGCGCCACCGGCGCGCCGGAGCGCTGCTCGTCACCTGCCGACGGCAGTGGAGGAACGGGGCCGGTCACGATCCTGACCGGCGGCAGCGGTGTGCGACCCGTTCGCCCTCGTGCGTCCGTACCAGCGCAACGCGGCCAGCGCGACCAAGACGCCGGCGACGGCCGCTTCCGCGATGCAGGTTGCGGCGGCGACGCCCGTCGGACCGAGCGTCAGGGCCTGGACGAGCAGTCCACCGGTGACCACCACGGCGATGGACACGGCCACCCGGGTGGCGGCCCGGTAGTTGCCGTCGCCAATGCGATTCAGCATGAAGGCCCGGTTGACCGTGGCGAACGGGAGGGCGAGCGCCAGCAGTTGTAACCAGATCGCCGATTCGGGGATCGGCAGGCCGAGCAGGCTGGTGGCCATCCAGGGAGCCCAGGCGACGACGCCTGCGGCGATCACCGCCCCGGTGGTCACGGAGATAACCTCGGCCTCCCGGCTGACCGCACCGGTCGGCCCCAGATTGTGCCGGCGCCGCGTGCGCATCGCCATCGGCACCCGCAGCCCGCTGAAGACGACGGCGACCAGCGCCTGATAGACGCTGACCAGGGCACCGAAGCAGCCCACGACGTGCGGGCTGGCGACCAGGGAGAGGGCGATCGTGCCGGCTCGCCCGGTGAGCGACTCCGCGAAGCTGTGGGTGAACAGTTGCCGGTTCAACCGGAACGCCCGCCTCGCCCACGAGGGCGACAACCCGGTCCACATCGGGGGGCCGCCGGACGGGCTGCGGCAGACAAGCGCCTCGGTCGTGGCCAGGTAGGCGGCCGCGCCGGCCGCCAGCGCGATCGTCAGCGGCACGCCGGCGATCAGCAGCACCAGCGCGAAGAGCCGGGTGGCGGTCATCGCTGCCGAGGCCGCGATGAATCTCATCTGGCGGACGAGATCGCTGAAGCGTAGCTCGGCGAGACTGTTCAGGATCATTACGCCGCCGGCGCTCAGCAGGGCCACCGTCCCGTACCCGCGACCGCCGTACAGCCAGGCGAGCAGCACGGTGGCGGCGGCCATGGCCGGCGCCGCGATCAGCAGGCGCTGACAGCGGACCGACCGACGTTCGTCCTCGTTCCCCGTCGCATAGAGGAGCGACGATCCGCCCATGATCAGAATCGCGATCCAGGTGAGCGCGGCGGTCATGACGCTGTAGGCGGCGATTTCACCGGTCTGCCCCTGCCGTGCGCTGTAAGCGAGTATCCCGGCGTTGAGTACGCCACTCACCAGACTCGACGCAGACGCCACGATGGTGTTCGACCGGACTCCTGTCGCGCGGGTCCGGCCCGCCCTGGGAGGCGCGGCGGGCGAGGGGGCCATCGTCTCCCGCGTCAACCGGTCGTTCAAGCGCATTCCTTTCGCGGCAACGAGCGGGTCGACGAGCCAATGGTTGATTGCCCGCCGGTGAGGCTGGCCCCACAGGCTCCCGACGATCCGGCGTCAGTGCCCCCGACTGTCAGCCTGATCCGGTCGAGAATGTTCAGACGGCTCCGACGAGCCCAGCTCCCGATCCCTGGTCACCATCGTGACCTCGACCGCTGGCGACACGACGTCGAGCAACTGGGCGATGGATCGGGCTGGCCCCCCGGCGCGAAATCCCGGCTCGAAGAAGTCACCCGTCAGCAGCACACGAATCGGCCGGAAGGGTGCCGGTGGATGGGTGTTTTCCCCGGGACGTGCCGTGGGTCGCCCCTGATGGACCGTCACGGCGAATCCCCTGGGCCGAGAATATGGTTCGAAGCTGAGCGCGTGTTGCCGCCAAGGGGGGCGTCGGACAATTCAGCCACGCTGGACTAACGCTGAAGAGTTCGAGTCGGTGACGCCGGAACTGCTCGGTCGGAGTGTCGGCGCTCAGCCGGAGCGCCACCGCTCGCCAGGCCCGAGGAGGAGGCGATCAACGAGTTGCGGGTGAACGAGGGGAGCTTTCGCGGTACCCACGGGCGTCGCTGACGCGTGTCGGTGTGGCGGTGCCGAGTGCTGACCAAAGACTACTTCTGGGTTTCTGAATGGCGCTCTGTTTCCTGCCGTCGGAAGCGCCGGTCACGATTACCGCGGTTTGTCGCGGTGATCCGTGACCTCCACGCGCGGAAACGGGTTTGTATGACGGGCGGACCCGGTGTCCAACCGGGCCGACCCCCAGCAGGCTCTTCGGGTCGGTGTTCGAGGTGATCGCATGCGTACGAAGGCGAGGTCGGTGTGAGCGGAGACCGCGGGTTGCTGTCGATCGACATCGACCAGATGTCGGACGGGACGCCGGTGACCTACCGCGTGCTGGCCACCAGCCGGGCCTTCCAGCCGGGCTACCGCGGCGGAGGTCCGGTCCGGTCCCTGGAGAAGATCCTGGACAGCTGTCCGGCGCACGTCGAGGTCATGCTCGTCACGCGCGACCGGGACCTGGGCACGTCCGACCCGTACCCCGGCCTCTCCGGGCGGTGGGTACGCAGCCGGGGGGCGCTGGTCCACTATCTGCGGGTCAGTGACGTCCGCAACTGGGTGCGCCTGGCCCGGCAGTTGCGGGCCCGCCGGATCGACCTGCTCTACGTCAACAGCCTGTGGTCGCTCTTCTCGCAGGTGCCGGTGCTCGCAGCCGCCGTGGGGCTGCTGCCGGTGCGCAGCATCCTCCTCGCGCCCCGGGGTGAACTCTCGCCGGGCGCGCTGCGCCTCAAGGCCGGCAAGAAGCGGCTCTTCCTGCTGTTCTGGGCGCCTCTGCTCAAGCGGCTGCGGGTCCGTTGGCAGGCCTGCAGCGATCTGGAGGCACGGCACATCGCCGCGCGGTTCCCCTGGGCCCGGATCATCGTGCACGGCCAGCAGACGTCCCTGCCCGACGACGCGAGGCCGCCGCAGGACCGTCCCGACGGGCCGCTGCGCCTGGTCTTCATCAGCCGGATCTCGCCGATGAAGAACCTCGACCTGGCACTCGCCGGCCTGCACAAGGTGACCCGGCCGGTGAACTTCGACATCTTCGGCCCACTCGAGGATCAGGCCTACTGGGCGCGCTGCCAGCGGCTGATGGCCGGCATGCCGGTGAACGTCACGGTCCGCTACCGCGGATCGCTGCCGCCCGAGCAGGTGATCCGTACCTTCGGCGAGTACGACGCCTTCCTGCTGCCGACCCGGGGCGAGAACTTCGGTCACGTCATCCTGGAGAGCCTGGCGGCGTCCTGCCCGCTGATCTGCTCTGGCGAGACCCCGTGGAACGATCTGATCGAGGCCGGCGGCGGCGCTGTCGTGCGGCCCCTCACCGCCGACGCGGTCGCCGCCGGAGTGGAACGCTTCGCCGCCCTCTCGCCGACGGACCGCCGGCGGGCCAGGGACCGCGCCGCGGAGGCCTTCGGGGCCTGGCGCGGCCAGCAGCGCTTCACCAACCTCTTCGAAGAGGTACGCCTGCTGGGCTGACCGCGCCGCCGGGTCACCTCGGATCCGCCGCCACATCCACCATTTCGATCGGTGACGTTTCTCGTCGACTCCACGATTCGTTGTGTTTACGGGCGCACGGTGCGTCGGACACCGGTCGCCGGTCGGAAGGGACGTGAGATGACGCGGGTTGTGACGGTGGTAGGGACGCGACCGGAGATCATCCGGCTATCCCGGGTCATTGACCGGCTGGACCGCACGGTCGACCAGGTGCTCGTCCACACGGGGCAGAACTGGGATCCGGCGCTGTCCGACGTGTTCTTCCGCGAGCTACGGATGCGCGAACCCGACCGGTTCCTCAACGTCGACACCACGTCGCTGGGCCGGATGCTGGGCGGGGTGCTCGCCGGTGTCGAGGACGTCATCCGGGAGGTCCGGCCGGACGCGATGCTGATCCTCGGCGACACGAACAGTTCCATCGCCGCCCTCATCGGCCGGCGGATGCGGGTGCCGGTCTACCACATGGAGGCCGGCAACCGGTGCTTCGACCTGAACGTGCCGGAGGAGACCAACCGACGCCTCGTCGACCACGTCTCGGACTTCAACCTGGTCTACACCGAACACGCCCGGCGCAACCTGCTGGCCGAGGGGCTGCACCCCCGCCGCATCCTGCACACCGGGTCACCGATGCGTGAAGTGCTGGATCACTACCGCGCCGACATCAACGCCTCGACCGTGCTCCGGCAGCTGGAACTCGACCCGGGCGGCTACTTCCTGGTGAGCGCCCACCGCGAGGAGAACGTGGACCAGCCGGAGCGGCTGCGCCAGCTGCTCGGCTGCCTGCGGGCGGTACGCGACGAGTGGGACCTGCCGGTGATGGTGTCCACCCACCCGCGCACCCGCAAACGGCTTGAGGCGCTCGCCCCCGACCCCAGCGACCTCGACGGCCTGGCCTTCCACGAACCATTCGGCCTCTTCGACTACATCCAGCTCCAGCGCAACGCCCGCTGCACGCTCTCGGACAGCGGCACCATCAGCGAGGAGGCGGCGATCGTGGGCTTCCCCGCGGTGACGCTGCGGGAGTCCATCGAGCGTCCCGAGGCATTGGACGTCGGCAGCGTCATCATGACCGGACTGGATCCGACCGGCGTGTCGGAGGCCGTCCGGGTCACGGTTGACCAGAGCCGGGAAGGCGTCCCGTGCCCCGCCGACTACCAGGTGCGCGACACCTCCCGCCGGGTCGTCGACTTCATGCTGTCCACCGTCCGCCGGCACCACGGGTGGGCCGGCATCCGGCGGTGAGGCCGGCCCCGGGACCGGTCAGGACCGGTCTCGGGCCGACCCGGCTCACGGTCGGGAGCGGCTGGCCGAGGTGCGCCGGCGCCCGGGCGACCAGGTCGTCCCGGGCGGCCGGGGCCAGTCCCACCAGGCCGAAGCCGAGGTACACGGTGTCGTCGGTGACCACCGCCGCGCCCTCGGAAAACGCCTGCTGGCTGTGGGCTCAGTCGTTGGCGCCGGGCGCCGGGCGCGGAGCCGGGCGGCCGCCGGGCCACCGTCCAGCCGCCCAGGTCCGGCGTCTCGAACGAAGATCTCGGCGGTGAACACCTTCCAGCCGCTCGAGGAACCGGTGGCCGTGTTCCAATGCCGGTGCTGCCGATCGAGGGGCAGTCGGCGGCCTGGTAGTGGGCGAGGAACGGGGTGCAACTCGGCCCAGCCACCGGCGCAGCTGTCCCCGGTCTCCGTACCGGTGAGGCCGCCGGCGTCCGGCAGCGTGGTCCAGGCGTCGCTGCCCGCCTCGTGCGTCTCGACGATGAGGAAGTCCCAGTTCTCCTCGATGTCGTACGTGGTACCCGAGTGCCTGACCTGGCCGCCGGGCCCGCCGCCACCCGGGCGGACACACTCGTTCGGCCGGGCGACCACCCGGCTGGACGAGTGTCCGAGGTCGGTCAGCTGGCCGGAGCCAGACTTGCCAGGCGTCCCGCCGGCAAGTTCCACCGCGACATCGCCTCGTGCAATTGGCTGATCATCTCCGGCCAGGCGGGCGGGCGGTACCCCGTGGCGGCGAAGAGCGCGTCGGCCGACAGGGATCGGTCGCAGCGGAAGCCGTCCTCGGGCAGGATCCGTCCCGTCCAGCCGTAGGTGCGGGCGACGAGCCGGAGCAGGTCGTACTTGGACACGGGCGCGGCCGCGAGGTGGTAGAGCCCCTGAAGATCCTCGCGCGGCAGCACGACCGTCCTGAGGAAGTGGGCGAACTCGGTGGTGGTGACCCCGGTGTAGATCGCCTTGGTGTAGCCCTGGACGTCGGTCGTCTGGGACAGGAACCAGTCCACGAGTGACCGGTTGCTGGTCAGCTCGTGGCCGATGATGGACGTCCGAAGCGTGAGGGTTGGGGGAGCGGTCTCCCCGAGCAGCTTGGACCGACCGTAAAGGTCCGGGGGATCGGGAATGTCCGTCTCCATGTAGTTGCCACGGTCGCCGGAAAAGACACAATCGGTGCTCACGCTGACCAGGCGGACACCGCGCGTCCCGCACTCGTGGGCCAGGATCTGGGGAAGGAGCGCGTTGATCGTGACCGTGCGGACGGCGTCGTGCACATCGGACCGTTGCTTGATCACACCGACGCCGTTGACCACCAGGTCGGGTCGGACGTCGTCCAGCAGGCGACAGACGCGGTCGGTGTCGAGAGCGTCGACGCCGGGCGTGATGCGACGTGCGAGGTGCGGCGGGAAGAAGCGTGACAGGTCGTCAGCGGAGCGGGCCGAGCCGAACACGTCCAGCTCACCGCCGCGGTCCAGTTCTCGCAGCAACGTGTGCCCCAGCATTCCGGTGGCGCCGAGGACGAGCACCCGCTGACTCATGCCATCTCCTGTCCCCGCCCGCGTGGCACCCTGCCGGTGTGCCGGGCCGCGCAGGCGACGGCCACGTCCGCGAGCAGCTGCGAGCTGACGGATTCGCTCATGTGTTCGAGGTAGTAGGCGCGGCCGGCCTGCCCCATGGCTCGCCGGCGGTCTGCGGAGGCGGCGTGCGCCTGTCGGAGCGCCGCGGCCAGTCCGGCCGGATCGCCCGGCGGGCAGGTGAGGCCCGCACCGGCCTCGTCGACCACCCTCGACGCGTCACCCGGTACGCAGGCCACCACCGGCTGCCCGCAGGCGAAGATCGACTGGATCTTGCTCGGCATGGTGATCCTGAACAGCGGTTCGTCCGCCAGGGACACCAGCTGGATGTCGGCCGAGGCCATCAGGCCGGCCATCCGCTCCGGTGGCTGCGCCGGCAGGAAGTGCACGGTACGCAGGCGGAGCCGGTCGGCCAGCGACTGCAGCGCGCGCTTCTCGATGCCGTCACCGACCAACACGAGGTGGACGTCCGATAGATCGTCGAGGCGTGCCAGGGCTTCGATCGCGACGTCGAGTCGCTGGGCCATGCCGTGATTGCCGCCGTACATCACGACGAACTCGTCGGTGAGGCCCAACTGCCGGCGCAGCTCCCCGTCGGGCTCCGTCGGGTGCATGACCTTCTCGTCGACCCAGTTGTAGACGACGGAGACCCGGTCCGGGGCCACTCCCCGGGCGACGATCGCATCGCGTTGGCCCGGAGACGTGACGGTGACGTGGTCCGCGCGCCGGTACGTCTGGTTGGTGAACCAGCTGAGGGCGTTCTCCGCGACCCGCCGGCTCACGCCCCCGGTCAGGAACCCGGACGCGAAGACCGAGTCGGGCCAGAGGTCCATCACCATGGCCACGTAGGGCGTCCGCCACCGGAGCCGGGCGGTCATGGCCGCCGTCGCGGCTGTGGCCGGGCCGGAATAGACCAGCGCCACGTCGGCGCCCCGGAGCGCCTTCGCGCCGAGGGCCGAGGACGAGGCGGCGTAGCTGAGGTAGTTCGCGGCCCGGCCCGCCGCCGAGTGGTTGTGGCTGGGGTAGAGCGGGGTCCGGACAACGCGCAGGCCGTGCTCCGTTCCGGTCGTCCGACGCCAGGCCCGATATCCCGGCTTGAGCTTGCCGTCGGGATAGTTCGGCATGCCGGTCAGGACGTCCACCTCGAATCCCCGCCGGTGCAGGGAGTGGGCGATGCTCAGCGGGACGGGGGTGGGCTCGGGTGGGAACCACTGGGTGATGAGTGTCACCCGGCAGGCCGCCTCCGACTGGACGTGTTGGCCGCGCACGCTGCCGTCAGGCCCTTCCCGCGCCAGCGAGGTCCATGACCTCGGTCAGCCGGGCACGCACCTCCGGGAGCGTGTCCAGCAACCTCATGACGTCAGTGACGTCGAGGCGCTCGGCGTTGTGCGAGGTGTAGTCCCACGGGTGGTGCCGGCGGGGGTCTCCCTCCTCAAAGTACAGCGAGTAGTTGAGGTCCCGACTGTCCACCGGTACGCGGAGGAACTGCCCGAGGTCTTCCGCCCTGGCCAACTCCTCCTGACTGGCCAGCGTCTCGTGCAGTTTCTCGCCGTGCCGGATGCCCAGCACCTCGATCTTGGCGGGGACCTCGAACAGGTTGCACATGGCGGTGGCGAGGTCGCCGATCGTGCAGGCGCGGGCCTTCTTGATGAAGATGTCGCCGCTGCGCCCGTGCTGGAACGCGTGCTCGACGAGTTCCACGGACTCCGGCAGTGACATCAGGAAGCGCGTCATTTCCGGATCGGTGACCGTCAAGGGCACGCCGTTGCCGATCTGGTCGAGAAAGAGCGGAATGACCGAGCCCCGCGAACACATGACGTTGCCGTACCGGACGATGCAGATGCGGGTGCGGGCACCGGGATTGTTCCGCGTGTGCGCCTGGGCGACCTTCTCCATCAGGCCCTTGCTCATGCCCATGGCGTTCACGGGGTAGACCGCCTTGTCGGTGCTCAGGAATACCACGGCCTCGACGCCGTTCTGCACCGCCGCGTCCGCGACGTTCGCGCTGCCCAGGATGTTCGTCCGGACGGCTTCGAGCGGGAAGAACTCGCAGGAGGGGACCTGCTTCAGCGCCGCGGCGTGAAACACGAACTGGACCCCGCGGCTCGCCTTCGACACGGTATCGAGGTCGCGCACGTCACCCACGTAGTACCGGACGCGGTCGTCCCGGAGCCGGAGCCGCATGGCGTCCTGCTTGGACTCGTCCCGGCTGAGTACGCGGACCTCTGCCGCCCCGGTGGACAGCAGCCGGTCGACCATCGTCTGACCGAATGAGCCGGTCCCGCCGGTGATCAAGAATCGTCCGTTCGCTAGCGAAGGCGTCACCCTTTGTCCTTTCGTCTTCGACCTCCGGCCGGAGCCGGGTCGGGCCGGTCTCGCCAAAGGCTGACGTTAGCCCAGAATCGGACTCTATCCCCTTAAAGCGACAAAATAGGTTTTTCGACGTAAGGCGGGACCTGCGCCCCGAAGCATCGGCGGCGTCCGGCGGGTCCCGCCCCCCGGCGGCCGGCCCGAGTGCGACCCGCCCGACGACCGGGCCTCGGAAACGACGCGCGGGTGCGGTAGGAGCCGGCGCGGAGCGGCTGAACGTCGGAGGCGACGCACGGGGTCGCCCGCCCGGAGTTCGGGCCACCCGATCGGGGTCCCGTCGTCGGCCGCGACCTCTGGTCGACCTGACCGCTGGCGCTGGCCCGACCGCCGGTCGCGTCACGAGATCGCCGCCGTCGTGACCTCAGGTCGGACGCGCAGTCGGCGGACCGCCGCGTCGTTCCGGCGGCCTGCCTGGTCAACGACGAGCGGTGCACCCGGTGACGACGGCCCGCGTACGGTCACCGGCGGGGCGCCTCCCGGGTGGTGACGGCCGTAACCAACCCGCGACGCTCCCGTTGAGCCCGGTGTTCCGGCCCGGTCGGAGGTGACTCCTCGCCGACGTCGCACCCGAGCTGGTCGCGACCGCGCCGGTTCTCCGGTCGCGACCGGAAGGCCGTTGCTCGCTCGTCGGTGCGCTCACCTGTGCATCCGCTCCGGCCGGCAGTTGCGCAGCGCTCAGGAGGTAGTCGTCATGGGGGATCGCCGGCCGGATGAACCGCGTCCACTCGAGCCGCGAGGGCGGCCCCTCGTCGGAGCACCCGGGGGCGGCCCGGTCGGGTCGGTCGAGCCCGAGGCGCGAACTCGGTTCGCCGAGCGGCGGTACGCGCAGGTGCTGGCCGGTCTGGGCTGGCTCTGCCTGGGGTGCGTTCCGCTCGTCCTCGACTCCCTGACCGCGATCGAGGATCGGCGTTACCACGGCACCATGGTCTTCGCCGTCCTCGCCCTGTTCTTCGGGATCTGGGTCTTCTGGCGGGATGGCGGGCCGAGGATCACTGTCGTCGGCACCTACAACCTCGGCTTCGCGCTGTTCGTCGGCTTCGCCGCCGCCTACCACGCCGTCCGGGACACGTCACCGGAGCTTCCGCTCTTCCGCGCGGTGACCCTCTGCTACTTCGTCCACGTTCTGACCTGGCTGCTGTTCTGGAGCGCGCCGTCCGCCAGGCCGGCCACGAGCCCGGTCCTGCGGGTCGACCCGGCCGTCTCCCGGTGGGCCGTCCGGTGGGGTCTGACCCTGCTGACCCTGGCGGTCCTCCTTCAGCTGTCGCTGCCGGAGCAGTACAAGCACATTCTCATCAACGCGGCGGGATTCGTCGGTGTCGTGCTGTTGAGCGTCGGATTGCTGCGTACCCCGCTGCGCAAGCCGCCGCTGGTGTACGGCCTCGTGCCGGTCGCCGGCTTCGCCGTCTACTGCACCTTTCTCTTCGACGGTTTCGGTCGGATCGTCGTGGGTTCGCTCGGTCTTGCCCTGGCAGCCGTCCTGATCGACCGGAGCGGTCGCGGACGGCACGTCAAGGTCGCGATCCTCGCCCTGACGCCGATCGCGATCCTGGTGCTGGCGCGGATCCGCGCCGCGGCCCCGGTCGAGTCGGTGGTGGACAACGCCAATCGGGACATCGACGGCCTCTACTCGGTGGTGTGGCCGTTGCGCGACTTCGCTCAGCTCCTCAGCATGAACGACCTCGGTCTGCTGCCGCGGGCATGGGGCGGGACGTTCTACGCCGCGGCCGTCTTCCTGGTGCCGAGGGCCGTCTGGCCGGACAAGCCGCTGGGACTCGGCGCCGAGTTGGTGCCGTTCCTGTCTCCCGAGATGGTCGGAACCAACCAGTCCGACGCGGCGCTCTTCTTCGGCGAGTGGCTGTTCAACTTTGGCGTCGGCGGTCTGGCGCTGATGATCCCGGCGGCCGGTCTGGCTATCCAGTACCTCGACCGGCTCGCCCGACGGATCACGTCGGTGCCGCTGATGACGCCCCGGACGGTGCTGGCGTACGTGACCGGGATCGTCCTCACCGTGGGGCTCTTCGACGTCATCTGGGTCGGCGCCGCCACCTTCGCCGGACGTACCGGGTGCCGCCTGCTGGTGCTCGCCGCGCTGCTCCTGATCATCCCCAAGGGCGCTGCGGCGCAGCGGACGACCGCGGTGCCGCACCGGCCCGGCGGCGCCGGGGTCCACGCCGAGCGGCTGCTCCCGGCCGCTGCGGGCACGTCGTCCTCCGCGCCTGGCCGCCAGGACCCGGCGGTGGGCCGACCCCCGCACGGAGGCGGATGACCGCGCGCCCGGCCGGCCACCGGGACGGTCGGAGAGTGCGGGAGCGCCGGGACATGAAGGGCCGTCTTGTTCCACTTTGTGGCCTTTCGCGGCTTTTCATGCTGATAGGACTGTTGTATGGCTAAAGGCATTCTCGAAGAACCGGTGGGGCGCGTCCTGGCTCACCCCCCTGCCGCCGCCGACCAGGCCCGTTCCGGCGCCTTGGCGGGGCGGCCGTACGACCGCTGGAAGCGGTTGATCGACATCGTCGGTGCGATCGTCGTGCTGATCCTCGCCGCGCCGGTGATGGCCGTCGTGGCCGGCGCGATCCTGCTCGTCCTGGGCCGTCCGGTGCTGTTCCGGCACACCCGGCCCGGTCGCGACGGCAGGCTGTTCGAGCTGGTCAAGTTCCGCACCATGCACCCCGTCGACCCGGCGCGCGGACTGGTGTCGGACGCCGACCGGCTCAACCCGCTGGGTCGGTGGTTGCGTGCCACCAGCCTGGACGAGCTTCCCGAGTTCTGGAACGTGCTCCGTGGTGAGATGAGCATCGTCGGGCCGCGACCCCATCTCGTCCGCTACCTCACCCTGTACAGCCCGCGACAGGCGCGGCGGCACGAGGTGCGACCCGGCATCACCGGGCTCGCCCAGGTGCGCGGCCGCAACGCCCTCGACTGGCAGCACAAGTTCGAGTACGACGTCGAGTACGTCGACCGGCGATCGTTCTGGTTGGACGTGCGGATCCTCGCCGCGACGGTGCGGGTGGTGCTCAGGCGGGACGGCATCTCGGCGCCGGGCGCCGCCACCTGGCACGAGTTCACCGGCAACGCGGAGCCCGACCCCGGCTTGCTGCGGCCCGCCGGAGAGTCCGTCCGTCCCGGCGCTCGATGAGCCGGGTACTGCTCTTCGGCGCCAGCGGCTTCCTGGGCCGGCACATCCACGGTGCGCTCGCGTCGCATTCCATGGTCCTGGCGCCGGATCGATGGGAGTGCGACCTGGTCGGCATCGAACTGTCGGCGCTGGTCGCCCTGCTCCGCCGGGAGAAACCGGACGCGGTGGTGACCGCAGCGGGTCGGATCAGCGGCTCCGGGTACGACTTCGTGCAGGCGCACGTGGCCACCACCGCCAAACTGATCGAGGCGGTGGCTGCCGGTGCGCCCCAGGCCCGGCTGGTCCGGATCGGTTCCGCGGCGGAGTACGGCGCCGTACCGCACGGGAGCGCCGTGACGGAGGACCATCCCGCCAGCCCGGTGGGCGAGTACGGACTGAGCCATCTCACCGCCACCCGGCTGGCGCAGCTCGCCGGGGAGTCGGCCCGGGTGGACACGGTGGTCCTGCGGGTGTTCAACCCGGTCGGTCCGGGCATGCCGGCCGGCAACGTGCTCGGCCGGGCGGCGACGCTGATCAGGACGGCGCTGGCCCGGGGGGAGGAGCGGGTGTCACTCGGCCTGCTCAGCACCTACCGGGACTTCGTCGACGTACGGGACGTGGCGGACGCGGTGCTGGCCGCGATCCGCAGCGGGCCGCTCGCCGAGCGGATCTTCAATGTCGGCAGCGGGCGGGCGGTGGCCACCCGGGAGGCGATCGGCCGGCTGGCCGAGGTCGCGGGCTTCAGGGGAGAGGTAGGCGACGGCTCGTTGGCGCCCGACGCCGGTCGGTCGGCCGCCGTTCCCTGGATGTGCGCCGACATCGGGCGCAGCGCCCGTGCGTTGGGCTGGGCCCCGCGACACACCTTGACCGCCTCGCTGATGGCGCTCTGGCAGGAGACGGCCGCTGGCCGGCCGACGCCGGAGCTCGTGCCGTAGATCCGTGGAACCGCAGTGGACGTGCAGCGCTCCTGACTGGAGTCGGTACAGTGCTGCGGCCAGCGACAGGCACACGTCGACCGCGTGGTGCGCGAGAGCGCCGACCGGGTGCTGCACGGGCTCGAGGAGGTGTCGAGGCCCGCGGCGGCATCGCCGCCGACGACGTCGAACTGACCGTGTCGGCGGCGTGAAGAGGCGGCCCAGGACGCTCCGGACCACGGCGAGGACGCCGTGGTCTGGCACGAGATCGCGGCCAAGACCGGCGAGCAGATCGTGCTCACCGGGACCTGCCTGGTGCTGATCGTGGTCGCCACGATGATCGCCGGCATCGGGGTGCTGCTCGACCAGCCCATCCTGATCGTCGGCGCGATGGTGGTCGGACCCGAGGTCGGTCCCCTCGCGGCGTTCTGCGTGGCGCTGCTGCGGCGCACCCCGCACCGGATCCTCCGCTCGGTGCAGCCGCTGGTGGTGGGGTTCCTGACGGTCATGGTCGCCACCGTGCTGAGCACCTGGGCGCTCACCGCCGCCGACCTGGTCAACCGGGAGATGCTGCAGGACGAGCGGCGCTGACCGACTTCATCTGGCGGTCGGACGCGCTCTCCTGGGGGTTCGGCCTGCTCGCCGGCGTGGCCGGGATGCTCTCGCTGACGTCGAAGAAGTCCGGCTCGCTGGTCGGCGTGCTGATCTCGGTTACCACCGTCCCGGCCGCCGGCCGGTTCGGCCCTCCAGCTGGTGATCAACCTTTGCGCGATCGTCCTGGCCGGTCTGGCCACCCTGGCCGTGCAGCAGTTCTGGTGGTGGCGGGTGGGGCGCCAGGTGATCCCTCGCCGGGCCGCCGCTGCCCGGCGACTCACTCCCGGTCGTTTCCGGCCTCCAGTCGGCGGGTGAGCAGGGCCCGCAGCGGCACAGACTCGCCGTCCCTGCCGCTCGCGCTTACGATCAGCGGCGCCTGGGACGGTGCGGTCGCCCCCGGGCCACGTGGTGGCGTGGGGCGGGGGTGTGAGGCTTCAGCTTCCGCCCGTCCGTACGGTGGCCAGGGCGTTGTCGAGCCGGGGCGCGAGCGTCCGGGCGTAGGTGGCGGTGAGATGGTTGGTGTCCCGATAGACGAGTACGCCGCCGATGACCGGCGCGCAGCGGTCGGTGGGACAGATCGCGTCGTTGAGATTGACCAGGTGGATTCCCGGCTGTCCCTCGGCGGCCCGCTCCTGCGCGATGCCACCCCCGGCAGCCAGCACCTCGTCACGTTGCGGGGCGCACCGAGTGAGCCGGTTCGGGTTGGCGGAGACGCACTCGACCGGGTCCCGACGGTGGTACGGCGGGTCCCGGAGCACCACCACCGGCACTCCGATCCCGGTCATCTCCCGCCAGGTGTTCCGTAGCCCGTCGGCCAGGATGTCGTGCGCATCCCGGGTCACCAACTCGCCGTCGCGCACTGTCAGGTAATGGGAGTTGCCCACCAGCAGCAGGTCGGGCGGGTCGGCGCGCAGTTGGCCGCGGACCCGCTGGTTCCATTCGGTGCAACTGGTGTACGGCTGGCCGTCCAGCGCCACCTCCATCGCGAGGAACGGGCACGAGGGCTTGGTGTGCGTCACCACCCGCCACCTCCGCTGCACCGCGACCGCCTCCAGCGCCGGCAGCCACTGCGCGGCGTGGGAGTCGCCGGCGAGCACGACGGTGTAGGAGGCGTCCTTGACCCCGTACACACAGATCAGTGGCTCGCTGCTGTTCTGCTGGACCTGACAGTTGGTGCGGCTCGTGGCCGGGACGTCCTTCGCGGCGACCAGCGGGTCGGGGGTGATCGAGTCGACCCGGTCGACCGGTCTCCCGGCCTGATCACCCCGGGGCGACTTGCTCAGGACGGCGGCTCCCGGCGGTCCGGCCGGGGCGGGGGCGCCCGCCGACGCGCTGCTCCCACCCGGTGGCGGCACCGCAGACGCGGACACCGGCGGTCGGGCCGGCGACCAGACGGTCAGCTGGAAGAGCAGGCCGGCGACCACCGCCGTGCCCGTGCAGAGGCCGCCGATCCCCAGCGCCTGCGCCGGCTGCCAGTGCAACGTCTGCGATCGGCGGATGGGGTTCTCGACGAAGTGGTAGGTGAGGACCGCCGGGACCGCGGAGAGCGCGACCACCGCCAGGCGCGCGGACGCGCTCAGCTCGCCGAACCGGTAGTCGGCGACGATCAGCAGCGGCCAGTGCCACAGGTAGAGCGAATACGACAGTGCGCCGACGCCGCGCATCGGTGGCAGGCTGAGCAGCCCGGCCGGCCCGGCCCGCCCGGCGGCCACCGCGAAGGCGATCACCACCGCTGTGCCGGCGGTGGGCAGCAGGGCGACGTACCCGGGGAAGGCCGACGCGGAGTCCAGCAGGAAGGCCGAGGCGACCACGGTGACCAACCCGGACCAGGCGAGCACGACGGCGAGCGGACGGGGGGTGCGGTGCAGTCGGGCACCGACGATGGCCACCGCGCCGCCCAGGGCGAGCTCCCAGATCCGGGTGGTGGTCACGAAGTACGCCGGTGCCCGATCGGCCGACGTCAGGAATACCGACCAGGCGAAGGACGGCAGGGCCACCACGGCGAACCCGACCATCAGCACGCCGCGGCGTAGCCGTCGCCGGCCACCGAGAACGGCCAACCCGAGCAGCAGCAGCGGCCAGATCAGGTAGAACTGCTCCTCGACGCTGAGCGACCAGTAGTGCTGCACGACGCTGGGTGCCTGGTCGACGAACATGTAGTCCACCGACTGCTCGGCGAGCCGCCAGTTCATCACGTACAGCGCGCTGCTCACCACGTCCCACGCGGTGTTGGAGAAGCGCACCTTCGGCAGGAACAGGTACGTGAGCAGCAGGGTGACCACGAGCACCAGGCCGGCGGCCGGCAGCAGCCGCTTCGCCCGTCGGGCGTAGAAGCCCACCAGCGAGATCCGTCCGGTGCGGTCGAGTTCCTCGACGAGCAGGCCGGTGATCAGGAAGCCTGAGATCACGAAGAAGACGTCCACGCCGACGAAGCCGCCGGGGATGAACTGGCTTCCGGCGTGGCCGACCAGTACCAGCAGGACCGCCAGGGCGCGCAGTCCCTCGATGTCGCCCCGGAAGGATGCCCGTGGTGCGGCCTTCGGCCTGCTTCGTGTCTGGGTCATTGTCACGTCCTGCGCTAGAAATCCGGTTAGCGTCCCGTTAGGGGTTATATCCCACAAACGGACGTTCGTCCGGTTTTCGCGGTCTTGCGCCGTGTCGCCGTGTCGTCGGAGTTCGGCCGTCCGCCGCTCCCGCGGGCGGCGAGCGGCGCTGGACCGGTGTCCGTCCGGCCTGGACCGTGAGGGCCGACATCTCGAAGGTGCGCCGTGGCGACGGGCCCCGGCGCGGGCGGTAGGGTTCTCCGGGCCGCGCCGGGCGGTTCGTGCCTCGAGGGGAGCGATTCTTGCTGCACTTGAGGATCATCGCGCCGGCCGACCGGTCGTCCCAGGTGGCCGACCTGCTCGCCGACAACCCGGGGGTGGCGCACCTGGCCGTGATCCCCGGCGCGGCCCGGCAGCCGCCCGGCGACCTGGTCCTCTGCGACGTGGTCCGGGAGAGCGCCGACCGGGTGCTGCACCAGTTGCAGGAGCTGGGGGTCGAGGCGCACGGCGGGATCTCCGCCGACGACGTCGAGCTGACCCTGTCCCGGGCCGCGAAGCAGGCCGCCCGGGACGCCCCCGGTCACGGCGAGGACGCGGTCGTCTGGGACGAGATCGCCGCCAAGACCGGCGAGCAGACCGACCTGACCGGGACGTACCTGGCGCTGATCATCGTCGCCACGATGATCGCCGGAGTGGGCGTGCTGCTGGACCAGCCGATCCTGATCGTCGGCGCGATGGTGGTCGGCCCCGAGTTCGGCCCTCTCGCCGCGCTCTGCGTCGCGCTGCTGCGCCGCAAGCCCCGCACCATCGTCCGCTCGGTGCAGGCGCTGACGGTGGGCTTCCTCGTCGCCATGGTGGCCACCGTGCTGAGCACCTGGGCGCTCACCGCCGTCGACCTGGTCAACCGGGAGATGCTGCTCGCCGAGCGGCCGCTGACCGACTTCATCTGGCGGCCCGACGCGCTCTCCTGGGTCGTCGGCATCCTCGCCGGGATCGCCGGGATGCTCTCGCTCACCTCGAAGAAGTCCGGCTCGCTGGTCGGGGTGCTGATCTCGGTCACCACCGTGCCGGCCGCCGCGAACGTCGCCGTCGCCGCCGCGTACGGGGTGTGGCACGAGGCGGCCGGGTCGGCGCTCCAACTCGTGATCAACATTTGTGCGATCGTGCTCGCCGGGCTGGCCACCCTCGCCGTGCAGCAGCTGTGGTGGTGGCGGGTGGGCCGGCGCGCCGGCCGGGTCACCGCCAGTCGTCCCCAGCCTCCAGTCGGCGGGTGAGCAGCGTCCGCAGCGGGATCGACTCGCCGTCCCGGCCGCCCCGGCCGAGCACCAGCGGCGCCGGATCGGGCTCGGGGTCGACGCCGAAGAGCCGGCCGCGCAGGCTGGGCGGCACGCTGAGCAGGTGGAACCGGCCCGCCGTGTCCACCGCCCGGGTTCCGGCGCGGTCGACGTACCAGCCGGTCAGCCGGGTCCGGTAGCGACCGCGACCGTCGTGCCCGCGGGCGACCAACGGCGTGGTGCGCAGGCCGCGCCGGGTCGCCTCGGCGGCGAACCACGCGACCAGCTCAGCGGCCTCCGCGTGCTCGGCCGCCCGCTGCCGATCGGCGGCCGCCGCGTGCGCCCGCACCGCCCGCTGCTGCCGCTCCCGCCACTGGAGGCCGTCGTCCGCACCCATGCCGCGACGGTACGCCCACCACCCCGGGCCTCCGCCCCGGGCGCGCCCTGCCTGCTCGACCGGGTCGGTCCTGCCCGGTCGCCCGGTCCGGCCCCGCCCAGCTCCCGGTCCGGTGCTGCCTGGTCGCCTGGGCGGGTCCTGCCTGGTCGCCCCAGTTGGTCCTGCCGCCTCGTCCGGCCGGGCGGGGGAGGCAGGCGGTGAGCCGTTCGACCGCCGCCGCAGCTGGTCGGGCCACGGCACTCTCGGCTGGCGGGTTACGGAGAGTCAGGTCGTTCACGGGATGGACCGTGGTGAGCGATATGCCTGTGAGTCATAAATATGCCTCACAGGCATATCGCTCGATAGTCACACGCCGGCCCCGCCCGACACGCGCGGTCGACATGCCGCAAAGCACTGGCCGGCGGTGCCTGCCCAAGGAGGTGCCAGGCAGGCACCGCCGAGCGGCCCCGGTGGAGACAACGGACCCTGCGCACCGGCATCGCGTGATCGCCCTCCTGCGCACCGGCATCGGGTGATCGCCGCGCGGGCGGGACCACGCGATACCGCCGGGGTCAGGCCAGGCCGGCCCGCCGCAGCGCCTCGGCCATCGCGTCGTTCACCGGGGCGGAGGCAGAGCCGCCACGGCCCTGCCGCTGCTGCGGCCCGCCGCGCCCGCCGTCCCGCTCCCCGCGCTGCCCGCCTTCGCCGCCGCCACGTCCGCCGGTGCCGCCACGTCCGCCGGTGCCGCCACGTCCGCCGGTGCCGCCACGCCCGTCAGCGCCCCGCGGGTCGGAGCCGCCGCGCGCGTCGGATCCCCCGCGCTGCCCGCGGGTGTCGGAACCGGTCCGCCCACCATGGTCGCCGCGCGCCCCGCCACGCTCCCGGCGCCCGCCCTCGGCCGAGGCCGACGGGCGACCGGCGCTGCCGGCGGTGTCCTCGTCCAGCCGGAGGGTGAGCGAGATCCGCTTTCGGGGCACGTCCACGTCCAGCACCTTGACCCGGACCACGTCGCCGGACTTGACCACGTCCCGCGGGTCCTTGACGAAGGTGTGGGACATCGCCGACACGTGCACCAGGCCGTCCTGGTGGACGCCGACGTCGACGAACGCGCCGAACGCCGCGACGTTGGTGACCACGCCTTCCAGCAGCATCCCCGGGGTCAGGTCGCTGATCTTCTCCACCCCCTCGGCGAAGGTGGCGGTGCGGAACTCCGGCCGCGGGTCGCGGCCCGGCTTCTCCAGCTCGGCGAGGATGTCGGTGACGGTGGGCAGGCCGAACGTCTCGTCGACGAAGTCGGTGGCCCGCAGCCCGCGCAGGATCGCCGACTTCCCGATCAGCGAGCGCAGGTCCTGCCCGGTGCTGGCGAGGATCCGCCGCACCACCGGGTACGCCTCGGGGTGCACGCTGGAGGAGTCCAGCGGATCGTCGCCGCCGGGGATGCGCAGGAAGCCGGCGCACTGCTCGAACGCCTTCGGGCCGAGCCGGGGCACCTTCTTCAGCTCCGCTCGGGACCGGAACGGGCCGTTGGCGTCGCGGTGCAGCACGATGTTCTCCGCCAGGCCGGCGCCGATGCCGGAGACCCGGGTCAGCAGCGGTGCGGAGGCGGTGTTGACATCCACCCCGACCGCGTTGACGCAGTCCTCGACCACCGCGTCCAGCGAACGGGAGAGCTTCACCTCGGACAGGTCGTGCTGGTACTGCCCGACGCCGATCGAGCGCGGGTCGATCTTGACCAGCTCGGCGAGCGGGTCCTGGAGGCGGCGGGCGATGGAGACCGCGCCGCGCAGCGACACGTCGAGCCCGGGCAGCTCCTGGGAGGCGTACGCGGAGGCGGAGTAGACCGACGCGCCGGCCTCGGAGACCACCACCTTGGTGAGGTTGAGCTGCGGGTACCGCTTGATCAGGTCACCGGCGAGCTTGTCGGTCTCCCGGCTGGCGGTGCCGTTGCCGATGGCGACCAGCTCGACGCCGTGCGCCCCGGCGAGCTTCGCCAGGGTCTCGATCGAGGCGTCCCACTGCCGGCGCGGCTCGTGCGGGTAGATGGTGTCGGTGGCGACCACCTTGCCGGTGGCGTCGACCACCGCGACCTTGACGCCGGTGCGCAGGCCCGGGTCCAGGCCCATCGTCGCGCGGGTCCCGGCGGGCGCGGCGAGCAGCAGGTCACGCAGGTTGGTGGCGAAGACCCGGACGGCCTCCTCCTCCGCCGCCTGCCACAGCCGCATCCGCAGGTCCGCGCCGAGGTGGATGAGGATCCGGGTACGCCAGGCCCAGCGCACCGTGTCGGCGAGCCACTTGTCGGCGGGCCGCCCCTGGTCGCTGATCCCGAACCGGCCGGCGATGGCCGCCTCGTACCGGGTCGGGCCGGTGACCACGGCGTCGGTGTCGCCCTCGGCCTCCGGGTCCATCGTCAGGTCGAGCACGCCCTCCTTCTCGCCCCGGAACATCGCCAGGATCCGGTGCGAGGGCAGCCTGGGGTACGGCTCGGCGAAGTCGAAGTAGTCGGCGAACTTGGCGCCGGCGGTCTCCTGGCCGTCGCGTACCCGGGAGACCAGCCGGCCCCGCGACCACATCTGCTCGCGCAGGGTGCCGATCAGGTCGGCGTCCTCGCCGAAGCGCTCGATCAGGATGGCCCGGGCGCCCTCCAGCGCGGCGGCGGCGTCGGCCACGCCCCGGTCGACGTCGACGAAGCCGGCCGCCGTCTCGCGCGGGTCCCGCGCGGGGTCGGCGAGCAGGGTGTCGGCGAGCGGCTCCAGCCCGGCCTCGCGGGCGATCTGCGCCTTGGTCCGCCGCTTGGGCTTGTACGGCAGGTAGATGTCCTCCAGGCGGGACTTCGAGTCGGCCGCCATGATCTGCGCTTCCAGGGCCTCGTCGAGCTTGCCCTGGCCGCGGATCGACTCCAGCACGGCGGCCCGCCGCTCGTCCAGCTCACGCAGGTACCGCAGCCGCTCCTCGAGGGTGCGCAGCTGCGCGTCGTCGAGCAGGCCGGTGGCCTCCTTGCGGTAGCGGGCGATGAACGGCACGGTGGCGCCGCCGTCGAGCAGCTCCACGGCCGCCCGCACCTGACGCTCCGCGACGCCGAGCTCGTCGGCGATCCGCTGATGAACTGACTGGGTCACGATCTTGATCCGCCTTCGCTGTGGGTTCCGTGCTGCATTCTGCCGCCCGCCCCCGACGGCGCTCGCCACACCCGCCGGACGCGCCTGCGCTAGCGTTGCGATCATGGAACAACCAGCGGATCCGCGGGCCCGCCGGCTCTTCGGCGGCAGCGCCCGGGCGCTCGGCGACCTGGCCGCCAGTCCGTTCCGGGCCGACCGGGACCGGATCGTCGGCTCGCCGTTCTTCGCCCGGCTCAACGGCGTCACCCAGGTGGTCAGCCCGGGTGGGTCCGGCCTGCTGGTGCACAACCGGCTCACCCACAGCCTCAAGGTCGCCCAGGTGGCCCGGGCGATCGCCGAGCGGCTCACCGCCGATCCGGCGCACCGTCGGCTCCTCGACGAACTCGGCGGCCTCGACCCGGACGTGGTCGAGGCCGCCGCGCTCGCCCACGACCTCGGCCACCCGCCGTTCGGCCACCTGGGGGAGCGGGTGCTGGACCGGCTGGCCCGGCAGCGGCTCGGCCTGCCGGACGGTTTCGAGGGCAACGCGCAGTCGTACCGGATCGTCACCAGCACCGAGATCCGGGGCGCGGCCACCACCGGGCTCGACCTCACCGCCGCGGTCCGCGCGGCCCTGCTGAAGTACCCGTGGACCCGGCTGGACCATCCGGACCCGCACCCGCGGCACCTCACCCCGGCGCCCCGGGGCGCGGCCGCCCCGCCCGACGACCCGGAGAGCGGGTCGGCGAAGTTCGGCGCGTACCGGACCGAGCTGGCCGACCTGCGGCAGGCCCGGGAGCCGTTCGCCGGCCGGATCGCCGACTGGCAGCAGACCGTCGAGGCCTCGGTGATGGACACCGCCGACGACATCGCGTACGCGATCCACGACGTGGAGGACTTCTACCGGGTGGGGGTGCTCCAGCAGGGGGCGGTCGCCGCCGAGCTGATGGCCTGGCAGCGGGAGGGCGGTCACCTGCGCGCGGTCACCGACGCGGCGCTGACCGGCGCGGCCCGCCGGCCCGGCTCGGCGATCGAGCGGCTGCGCCGCCAGCTGCACCGCAAGGACGGCTGGATCGCCGACGACGACGCGTTCTCCGCCGCCGTCGAGCACGTCCGGCAGGAACTGGTCGAGGGCCTGCTGGCCATGCCCTTCGACGGCTCGATCGAGGCCGAGCAGTACGTGGCCCGCTTCTCCGCCCGCTGGACCACCCGCTTCGTGGACGCGATCACCGTGGTCCGCCGGCCGTCGGTGCGCTCCGGACACGTGCTGCTCGCCCCGGCCCAGTGGCACGAGGTGCAGGTGCTCAAGTTCGTCCACCACCGGTTCGTGCTGGCCCGCCCCGACCTGGCCCTGCACCAGCGGGGTCAGGCCCGGCTGTTGGGCACGCTGGTCGAGGCGCTGTGGGAGTGGCTGCTCGACCCCGAGGAGGAGTCCCGGCTGCCGCGCCGGCTGCACGACCTGGTCGAGCTGGCCGAGGCGGAACTGCACCCGCGTACGGCGGACCGGATCGGCCGGGCCCGCGGCCGGGCCATCGTCGACTTCGTCGCCCAGCTCACCGACGGCCAGGCGGTCGCCATGCTGGACGCCCTCTCCGGCCGCTCCGGCGCCCTCTGGACCGACGCCTTCGTCCTTTGAGCGCCCGGCCAGGGCGACGGCCGGTGGGCCGGCACCGGCGGCGGGTACGTCAGGCGACCGCCTGCCACCAGCCGTCCACCGGCGGCGGGTCGTCGACCACCACCCGCTCGCCGGGGCGGGGCACCGCCAGCCGCACGTCGCGCGCCTTCGCCTCGGCCCAGAGCCGGTCCACCGGCTCGGACCAGTCGTGCAGGGCCAGGTTGAACGTCGCCCAGTGCACCGGGAGGAAGAGCCCGCCGCGCAGGTCGAGGTGGGCCGAGACGGCCTCCTCGGGAAACATGTGGATGGCCGGCCACGCCCGGTCGTACGCGCCGATCTGCATCAGGGTGACGTCGAACGGCCCGTGCTCCGCGCCGATCTCGGCGTACCCGTCGAAGTAGCCGGAGTCGCCGGTGTAGAAGACCTTGCGGTGCGCGCCGGCGACCACCCAGGAACTCCAGAGGGTGCCGTCGCGGCGCAGCCCCCGGCCGGAGAAGTGCTGGGCGGCGGTGGCGATGATCTCGAGCCCACCCACCCGGTGCCGCTCCGACCAGTCCAGCTCGACGATCCGTTCCGCCGGCACGCCCCACCGGTCGAGGTGGGCGCCGACCCCCAGCGGCACCAGGAACGGCGCGGACTGTCGCCGGGTCAACTCCTGCACGGTGGCCATGTCGAGGTGGTCGTAGTGGTCGTGGGAGATCAGGATGGCGTCGACCGGGGGCAGGTCGGCCAGGCGTACCGGGGGCTGGTGCAGCCGCCTCGGCCCGACCGCGGCGGACGGCGAGCAGCGGTCGCTCCACACCGGGTCGATCAGGACCTTCCGCCCCTCGATCTCGATCAGCGCCGAGGCGTGGCCGTACCAGACGATGTTGAGTTCGCGCTCGACGTCGGTCGCGGGCGGGGGCGTCGGGGGCAGCAGCGGGACCGGGGCGGTGGGGCGCCGGCGTTGCTTGCCGAAGATCAGCTCCCAGACCAGGTTCCGACCCGGGTCACCGGTGGTCATCGTCCGGGTGGCGGCCCGGTTGTGGAAGGTGCCGTCGCGGAACTGGGGGGAGCGGGCGGCCCGTTCCGCCCGGGCCCCGGTCAGCCGCCCGCCCAGCGCCGCCGGCACGTCCCGCGCCGCCCAGGCCAGGCCGGCCACCGCGGCCAGCCCCGTCATCCGCCACAGCCGCCCGCCGAGTGCCCGGTCGAGTTCCCGGTCCGCTGGTGCCCGCATCGCCACGTCCCCTCCGCCGTCTCCCGAGTACACGGTAGCCACCGCGTCACCCCCGCGCCGGACCGCCGCCGCACCCACACCCCACCCGCGCACTTTCCAAGAACGCGTCCCCACGTCGCCCGGCACGCCCCGCATCGCCCCACGCACTTTCAGAGAAGGCGTGGCTATTCCGCGCGCCATAGCCACGCCTTCTCTGAAAGCGCGGCCAGAAGATGGCGCGGTTCGGGGACGCGGCGGGGCCGGGGAGGTGGGGCGGCGGACGGTGGTGGGAGGAGCGAGGACGGGGCGTGGATGGTCAGCGGAGGCGGCGGAGGGCGGCGGCTCCGGCGGTGACCGCGGAGGTGGCGGTGTTGCCGACCGTGCGGGCCAGGCGTGGCAGGTCGGGGAGCCAGCCGCCGCGGACGGCCTCGCCGGCCGGGTTGGGGGCGAACAGCACGCCCTCGTGCGGCGGCACCTGCCGGTCGGTCAGCCCGCCCCAGCGCATCAGCGGCCCGACCAGCGCGTCGTAGACGCCGGGCAGCACGGTGAAGCCGGCCCGCATGAGCAGGTTCACCCGGCCCACCGAGATCTCCCGGCGGGGCCGGTCGGCGCAGTCCACGATCGCCCGGGCCACCCGTTGCGGGGTGGTGATCGGCAGCGGCGGTCGGCCCATCCGGCCCAGGTAGTTGGCGGCCTGCTGGTAGACCGGGGTGTCCACGCTGCCGGGGGTGACCAGGCAGACGTGCACCCCGGGCAGGTCCCGCGACTCCTGCTGCAACGTCCGGACCAGGCCGTGCAGGCCCCACTTGCTGGTGACGTAGCCGCTCAGGTAGGGCGCGGTGATGTGCCCGAGCACCGAGCCGGTGAGGATCAGGGTGCCGCCGCCGGCGGCCTTGAACTGCCGCAGCGCGACCCGGGCCACCCCGGCGGAGGCGAGCAGGTCGGTCCGCACCACCTGGTCGAAGACCTCCGCCGGGATCTCCTCGAAGCGCCCGTACGCCATCACCGCCGCGGTGTGCACCCAGACGTCGATCCGGCCGAACTCCCGCAGCGCCGCCTCCGCCAGGGCGTCGAGCGCGCCGGGGGCGGTCACGTCGGTGGGCACCTCACGCACCTCGGCGCCGGCGTCGCGGCACTCGCGGCGTACCTCGGCCAGGGTGGCGGGGGAGCGGGCGGCGAGGACCAGCCGGTCCCCGCGCCCGGCGAACTCCCGGGCGGCCGCGCGGCCGATGCCGCTGGTCGCCCCGGTGACCACCACCACCCGGCTCACGGTGCGAGCACGACTTTGACGCAGCCGTCCTGCTTCTTCTGGAACATCTCGTACGCCTGCGGCGCCCGCGCCAGCGGCACCCGGTGGGTACGCAGGTCCTCGACGCCCAGCGGGTCGTCGTCGCCGGAGAGCAGCGGCATGATCTCGTCGGTCCAGCGGCGCACGTGGCACTGCCCCATCCGCAACTGGATGCCCCGGTCGAACATCTCCATCAGCGGCAGCGGGTCCACCTCGCCGCCGTACACGCCGGAGATGGAGACGGTGCCGCCCCGGCGGACCGCCTTGAGCGCGGCCTTGAGCACCACGAGCCGGTCGACGCCGACCTTGTCGGTCATGGTCTGGGCGAGCTTGTCGGGCAGCAGCCCGGCGGCGGCCTGGGCCAGCTTGCCCGAGGTGGCGCCGTGCGCCTCCATGCCGACCGCGTCGATCACCGCGTCCGGGCCGCGCCCGTCGACCAGGTCGACCAGGGTGGCCGGCACGTCCTCGAGCTCGCTGACGTCGAGGGTCTCGATGCCGTGCCGGCGGGCCATCTCCAGCCGCTCCGGCACCAGGTCCAGCCCGATCACCCGCTCGGCGCCCAGGTGGCGGCCGATCCGGGCGCAGAGCTGGCCCACCGGCCCCAGCCCGAAGACGGCGAGGGTGCCGCCGGGCGGGGTGTCGGCGTACTTCACCGCCTGCCAGGCGGTGGGCAGGATGTCGCTGAGGTAGAGGTAGCGCTCGTCCGCGCCGGTCTCCGGGATCTTGACCGGGCCGAACTGGGCGTGCGGGACCCGCAGGTACTCGGCCTGGCCGCCGGGGACGGAGCCGTAGAGCGAGGTGTAGCCGAACAGCGCCGCGCCCTTGCCCTCCGAGGTGACCTGGGTGGTCTCGCACTGGGCGTAGAGCTGCCGCCGGCACATCCAGCAGTCGCCGCAGGAGATGTTGAACGGGACGACGACCCGGTCGCCCGGCTCGAGCCGGGTCACGCCCGGGCCGATCTCCTCGACGATGCCCATCGGCTCGTGCCCGAGGACGTCGCCGGGCTTCAGGTACGGCGCGAGCACCTCGTACAGGTGCAGGTCGGAGCCGCAGATCGCGGTGGAGGTGATCCGGACGATCGCGTCGCTGGGCTCCTCGATCCGCGGGTCGGGTACCTCCTGCACCCGGACGTCCCGCTTGCCGTGCCAGGTCAGTGCCTTCATGCCTGATCGTCCCCTCTCGGTGCCGTCCATGGGACTGCTACCCGAGGTGGGCGGCTCGAACCCGGCGGGCCGCCCGGGCCGGCGCTGCTTTCCCGGCGTACCCCCGGGAAAACGCCGACCGCCGCACCCCTGGGGGATGCGGCGGTCGGTGCGCAACTGGCGTCAGGAGCCGGGGGTGCCCGCGCCCTTGGTGGTGGCCTTCAGGTAGTCGCGGTTGAGCCGGCCGATGGTGTTCAGCGGGATGCCCTTCGGGCAGACCACGGTGCACTCACCGGCGTTGGTGCAGCCGCCGAAGCCGGCCTCGTCGTGCGCGTCGACCATGCCGATCACCCGGGTGTAGCGCTCCGGCTGGCCCTGCGGCAGCAGCGAGAGCTGGGTGAGCTTGGCGGCGGTGAAGAGCATGCCGGAGCCGTTGGGGCAGGCCGCCACGCAGGCGCCGCAGCCGATGCAGGCGGCCGACTCGAAGGCGGCGTCCGCGTTGGCCTTGGCCACCGGCGTGGAGTGCGCCTCGGGGGCGCTGCCGGTCGGGGCGGTGATGTACCCGCCGGCGGCGATGATCTTGTCGAACGCGCTCCGGTTGACCACCAGGTCCTTGATGACCGGAAAGGCGCGGGCCCGCCACGGCTCGATGTCGATCGTCTCGCCGTCGGAGAACTGCCGCATGTGCAGCTGGCAGGCGGTGGTGCCGCGCTGCGGCCCGTGCGCGTCGCCGTTGATCATCAGACCGCACATGCCGCAGATGCCCTCGCGGCAGTCGTGGTCGAACGCGACCGGCTCCTCGCCCTGGAGGATGAGCCGCTCGTTGAGGACGTCGAGCATCTCCAGGAACGACATGTCCGGGGAGACGTCGTCGACCTGGTAGGTCACCATCCGACCCTTGTCCTCAGGGCCGGACTGGCGCCAGATGCGCAGGGTCAGGTTCACTTGTAGCTCCGCTGCGTCGGGTGGACGTATTCGAACTTCAGGTCTTCCTTGTGCAGCACGACCGGCTCACCGGTGCCGGTGTACTCCCAGGCCGCCACGTAGGCGAACCGGTCGTCGTCGCGCTGCGCCTCGCCGTCCGGGGTCTGGTGCTCGGCCCGGAAGTGGCCGCCGCAGGACTCCTCGCGGTGCAGGGCGTCGATGCACATCAGCTCGGCCAGCTCGAAGAAGTCGGCCACCCGGCCGGCCTTCTCCAGCGACTGGTTGAGCCCCTCGCCGTCGCCCGGCACCCGCACCCGCCGCCAGAACTCATCCCGCAGCGTGCGGATCTCGTCGATGGCCTTGCGCAGCCCGGCCTCGCTGCGCTCCATGCCGCAGTGCTCCCACATGATCTGGCCCAGCTCCCGGTGGAACGAGTCCACGGTCCGGTCGCCGTTGACCGCCAGCAGCCGGGTGATCCGGTCCTCGACGTCGCGGCGGGCCGCGATCGCCTCGGGGTGGCTGGCGTCGACGTTCTCCAGCGGGCCGGTGGCCAGGTAGTTGGCGATCGTGGTGGGCAGCACGAAGTAGCCGTCGGCCAGGCCCTGCATCAGCGCCGAGGCGCCGAGCCGGTTCGCGCCGTGGTCGGAGAAGTTCGCCTCACCGATCACGAACAGACCCGGGATGGTCGACTGGAGGTCGTAGTCGACCCAGAGGCCGCCCATCGTGTAGTGCACGGCGGGGTAGATCCGCATCGGGACCTCGTACGGGTCCTCGCCGGTGATCCGCTCGTACATCTCGAAGAGGTTGCCGTACTTGGCCTCGATCGCCTTGCGGCCCAGCCGGTTGATGGCGTCGGCGAAGTCGAGGTAGACGCCGAGCTTGGTCGGGCCGACGCCCCGGCCCTCGTCGCAGACGTTCTTCGCGGCGCGGGAGGCGATGTCGCGGGGGACCAGGTTGCCGAAGGAGGGGTAGATCCGCTCCAGGTAGTAGTCCCGCTCGTCCTCGGGGATGTCCCGCGGCGCGCGGTCGTCGCCCTTGGCCTTCGGCACCCAGACCCGGCCGTCGTTGCGCAGCGACTCGCTCATCAGGGTCAGCTTCGACTGGTGGTCGCCGGAGACCGGGATGCAGGTCGGGTGGATCTGCGTGTAGCAGGGGTTGGCGAAGTACGCGCCCTTGCGGTGTGCCCGCCAGGTGGCGGTGACGTTGCAGCCCTTGGCGTTGGTGGAGAGGTAGAAGACGTTGCCGTAGCCGCCGGAGGCGAGCACGACCGCGTCGGCCATCTCGGTGCTGATCTCGCCGGTGACCAGGTCCCGGACGACGATGCCCCGGGCCTTGCCGTCGACGACGACCAGCTCCAGCATCTCGTGCCGGGCGTTCATCTCCACGTTGCCCAGGCCGATCTGCCGCTCCAGCGCCTGGTACGCCCCGAGCAGCAGCTGCTGGCCCGTCTGGCCCCGCGCGTAGAAGGTCCGCTGCACCTGCGCGCCACCGAAGGAGCGGGTGTCGAGCAGGCCGCCGTACTCGCGGGCGAACGGCACGCCCTGCGCCACGCACTGGTCGATGATGTTGACCGAGACCTCGGCCAGCCGGTGCACGTTGGACTCCCGCGAGCGGAAGTCGCCGCCCTTGACGGTGTCGTAGAAGAGCCGGTGCACCGAGTCGCCGTCGTTGCGGTAGTTCTTGGCGGCGTTGATGCCGCCCTGCGCGGCGATCGAGTGCGCCCGGCGCGGGCTGTCCTGGTAGCAGTAGGACTTGACCCGGTAGCCCTGCTCGGCCAGCGTCGCCGCGGCGGAGCCGCCGGCCAGGCCGGTGCCTACCACGATCACGGTCATCTTCCGGCGGTTGGCCGGGTTGACCAGCTTGGCCTCGAAGCGGCGGGTCTCCCAGCGCTTCTCGACGGGGCCCTCGGGTGCCTTGGTGTCGGCGATCGGGTCGCCCTCGGTGAAGAGATCCATGGTCAGGACACCAATCCGGTGAGTACGGCGAACGGGACCACCAGGTAGCCGACGCAGAGGCCGACGGCGACGACCAGCGCGATCGCCCGGTTGCGACGCTCACCCTTCGGTGTCTGCTGGCCCAGGCTGCGCAGCGCGCTGAAGATGCCGTGCCGCAGGTGGAAACCGACGGTGACGATCGCCAGGGTGTAGAAGAGCGTGACGTACCAGCGCTCCGGCGCGAAGTCCGCGACCACGTTGCCGTACGGGTTGCTGGCGTCGCCCTGGGGGTTCAGGTGACCGGTGGTCAGATCCAGGATGTGGTAGATCACGAAGAGCAGGATGATCACCCCACCCCAGCGCATCGTGCGGGCGGCGTAGCTGCCCTGGATCTTCTTGCGGTGGGCGTACTTCACCGGGCGGGCGGCGCGGGCACGGCGGGCCAGCACGGTGGCGGCCACGATGTGCGCGACCACGGCCACGGTGAGCACGGTGCGCTGCAACCACAGGTACCAGGTGGTGGGCAGCAGCGGCGCGCCGATCTCCCGCAGCCAGTGCGCGTAGTGGTCGAACGACGTCTCGCCGGTGAAGATCTTCAGGTTCCCCAGCATGTGGACGACGAGGAAGAGCACCAGGAGGATGCCCGTCACCGCCATGACGGCCTTCAGGCCGACGTTCGAGCGGATGGGCGACCGAGTTTTCGTGATTACCACCTGACCGACGCTAGGAGGACTTTGATCAGTCGTCCAATGCATCGACCTCGCAGTCTTGATAGCCATAAGCTATGTAGATGCAGCTCCATCAGCTCAAGTACTTCGTGGCGGTCGCAGAAGTACGACATTTCACCCAAGCCGCCGAGCTCGTCGGCATAACCCAGCCCTCGCTGAGTAAGCAAATTCACGCCCTGGAGACCGACCTGGGGGCCCCGCTCTTCGAACGGGTAAGGGGCAACATCGCCCTCACCGCTTCCGGCGAGGTGCTGCTGCCGTTGGCCAAGCGGATCCTCGCCGACGTCGACACCGCCACCCGCGAGGTGCAGGAGCTGGTCGGCCTGCGCCGAGGCCGGGTCCGCCTCGGTGCCACCCCCAGCCTGGCCACCTCGCTCGCGCCACCGGTGCTGCGCCGGTTCCGCGACGCCCACCCCACCGTGGACCTGCGGGTGGAGGAGAGCGGCTCCCAGGACCTGGTCCGTGACCTGCTGCGCGGCGACCTCGACCTGGCGCTGATCATCATGCCGGCCCAGGGCGCCGACCCGGGGCTGCGCGCCGACCCGATCCTGCGGGAGAGCCTCGTCGTCGCGTCGGTGGACCCGCTGCCCGCCGCCCGGGACAACGGTCAGCTGCGCATCACCGACCTGCGTGACCAGCCCCTGGTGATGTTCCGCGAGGGCTACGACCTTCGCGACGCCACCATCCAGGCCTGCCGGGAGGCCGGCTTCGAACCGACCATCTCGGTCGACGGCGGCGAGATGGACGCCGTGCTCAGCTTCGTCGAGGCCGGGCTGGGCATCGCCCTGGTACCCGGCATCGTGGTCGCCCGCCGGGCCGGCGTCCGGGTCACCCGGCTCGCCCCGCCGGGCGTACGGCGGACCATCGCGGTGGCCCGCCGCCGGGACGTGGTGCCCACCCACGCCGGTCGGGAGCTGCGCCGGATACTGCTGGAGTACGTCCACGACGCCACCGCCACCGACGAGCTGCCGCCGGGGGTGGAGCCGCTCTAGCCGCGGGGTGTGTCGCCGAGCGCGATCAGGACCTCGCGGAGCAGGTCGGCGACCACCCGGCCGGTGCTCTCCGGCACGACCGCGAGCAGTTCCCGCTGGGCGGCGGTGGCCGCGCGTACGGCGGTCTCGGCGGTGGTGACCCCCGCATCGGTGAGCCGCACCCACGAGCTGCGGGCGTCGCGCGAGTCGGCTTCCCGTATCACCAGTCCACTGGCGGTGAGACGGCGCAGCAGATTGCTGGTCCCGCCCGAGGAGAGCAGCAGTCGGCTCGCCAGCTCGGTCGGGCGCAGGCGGTACGGCGCCCCGGTCGCCCTGAGCGCGGCGAGGACCTCGTACTCGGCCTTGGTCAGCCCCGACTCGGCGAGCTTCCGGTTCGCCGCCTCCGCCAGCAGTGCGCCGAGCCGAGTCGCGCGTTTGGTGAGTTCCAGCTCCAGGGTCGCGACGGCGGGAAGTTCCCGCTGCCACGCCGCGACGATCTCGTCGACGGTGTCCCGACCCTGATCCGGCTTGTCCACGAGGCGAGGATAGCGACCCGCGCGGGGATTGCCGGGCCGACGACACCCTGATACCTTTCGGAAAAGCTTTCAGGAAAGCTTTTCTAAAAGGGGGATCGATGCCCAAGTTGCTCCTGCGCGGCGGCCACCTGTTGACCATGGACGACGCCCTCGGCGAGCTGCCCCGCGCCGACGTGCTGATCGACGGCGACCGGATCGTCGCGGTCGGCCCCGGGCTCGACCCGGCCGACGCCGCGGTCCAGGACGTCCGCGGACACGTCGTGCTGCCCGGCCTGGTCGACTCGCACCGACACCTCTGGCAGTCGGCGCTGGTCGGGATCGGGGCCGACCTCAGCCTGTCGGCGTACCTGCCGCTGCTGCTCGGCACCGTGGCGTCCCGGATGGAACCGGCGGATCTGCGGCTCAGCGCCCTGCTCGGCGCGGCCGAGGCCCTGCACTCCGGCGTCACCACCGTCTTCGACTACTGCAACGCCACCCGCAGCGACGAGCACGCGGACGCGTCCGTCGCCGGTCTGGCGGAGTCTGGAGCCCGCGCGGTGTACGGGCACGGCGACCCGGAGCGGCATGCCGGCCTGGCGGACCTCGCCGCGCGTGCCGGGCTGGTCACCGGGGCGGTCGCCATGCTCAGCAACGAGCACGCGCCCATGGAGCAGACCGGGCGGCACCTCGCTGTCGCCCGGGAGCTGGGCCTGGTCGCCTCGATGCACGTCGGTTGCGGCGCCCACGGCGGTCGGGCCGGCGCCGTCGCCGCCCTGCACCGGGCCGGCCTGCTCGGGCCGGACCTGCACTTCGTGCACGGCAACACCATCACCGACGCCGAGGTGGGACTGCTGGTGGACAGCGGGGCCGGGGTCACCGTGACCCCCGGCGTCGAGGCGATGATGGGGCACGGGCCCTCGGCGTACGGGCGCTTCGCCGCCCGTGGCGCCCGGCCGGCCGTCGGCCTCGACGTGGCCGTCACCGCCGGGCACAGCCTCTTCGACCAGCTGCGCGCGACGCTGGTGCTGGAGCGCGACCGTCACCACCGGGCCGCACTGGACGTCGGGCGGGACCCCACGACGCTCGCCCCGGCCGCCGGGGACCTGCTCCATGCCGCGACCGTCGCCGGCGCCGCCGCGATCGGACTGGCTGACCGCACCGGCTCGTTGACCCCGGGCAAGCAGGCCGACGTGGTGCTGCTGCGCGGCCTGGAACACCTGGTCGGCCGCCCCGAGCCGGGGCGGCTGGCCGGCGCGGTGGTGGCCATGGCCGGGCCGGCCGACGTCACCGACGTGCTGGTCGCCGGCCGGTTCGTCAAACGCCACGGGCGGCTCGTCGACCACGACCTGGCCGCGCTGCGGGCGGCCGGGGCCGACCTCGCCGCCCGGGTGCTGCCGTGAGGGGCGCGGGTCAGCGCCCTTCGGCGTCGTCCATCGCCCGGTAGATCCGCTGCTCCGACACCGGGTACGGCGTGCCGAGGGCCTGGGCGAAGACGCTCACCCGCAACTCCTCGATCATCCACCGGATCTGCCGTACCGCCGCCGAGTTGCGCCGGCTGGGCGGCAGCGCGGCGAGCATGTCGGCGTACTCCTTCTGCACCACCGCGATCCGGTCCTGCTGCTGCTTGTCCCGCTGCGGGTTGCCCGGCAGCCGGTCCAGGCGCCGCTCGATCGCGGTCAGGTAGCGCAGCAGGTCGGGCAGGCGCGCATACCCGGCCTCGGTGATGAACCCCTTGTGCACCAGCCCGGAGAGCTGGTTGCGGATGTCGGCCAGGGCGGCCACCACGGCCAGGTTCCGGGTCGCGCCGAGCCGCTGCTCCACCGCGTACGCGGCGGCGAGGACCCGGCGGACCCGGTCCATCACGTCGACCACCGTGTCGATCAGATCGGCACGGACCCGCTCGCGCAGCGCGGCGAAGCCCTCGGCGTCCCAGGCCGGCCCACCCGCGTCGGCGATCAGCTTGTCGATCGCGGCCCCGGCGGCGTCGGAGATCAGCTCCTGCACCCCGCCGTGCGGGTTGCGGCTGAGCGCCAGCTTCGCCTCGTTGGAGAGCCGGCCCTGGAGGAACTTGGCCGGCGAGGGCACGGTCAGCCGCAGCAGTCGCCGGGTGCCCGCCCAGTGCGCCGCGGCCTGCTCGGCCTCGGAGTCGAACACCTTCACCCCGACCGTCGCGCCCTCGTCGACCAGCGCCGGGTACGCGGTCACCGCGTAACCGGCCCGGACCTGCTCGATGGTGCGAGGAAGATCGTCGATGCTCCACTCACGGAGGCCCGTCCGGGCCACGTCCGGCGCGGCGGCGGCCACGACCTGGCGTACCTCCTGGCGGAGTTGGCGTTGCAGGGCCGGCAGGTCCTTGCCCTCGGCGACCGGCTTGTTCTCCTCGTCGAGCACCCGGAAGCTGACCCGCAGGTGGGCCGGCAGCCGGTCGACGTCCCAGGCGTCGCGCGGCACGGTGACGCCGGTCATCCGGCGCAGCTGCCGGGTCAGCGCGTCCAGCAGCGGTTCCTCGCCCGCCGGCATCGCCGCCAGCGCGGCCCGGGCGTAGTCCGGCACCGGGACGAAGTTGCGTCGGACGGCCTTGGGCAGCGACCGGATCAGCGCGACGACCAGTTCCTCGCGCAGCCCCGGCACCTGCCAGTCGAAGGTCTCCGCCGGCACCTGGTTGAGCAGCGGCAGCGGGATGTCCACGGTCACGCCGTCGGTCGGGGTGCCCGGGTCGAAGGTGTAGGTCAGCGGCAGGGCGACCCCGTCGGCCTGCCACTCGTCCGGGTAGTCGGCCTCGTCCAGCCCGGCGCGACCGGCGTTGATCAGCAGCTCGCGGGTGAAGGTGAGCAGCTCCGGCTGCTCCCGGCGGGTCTTCTTCCACCACGAGTCGAAGTGCCGGCCGGAGACCACGTCGGCGGGGATGCGCTGGTCGTAGAAGTGGAAGATCGTCTCGTCGTCGACCAGGATGTCCCGCCGCCGGGCCCGGTTCTCCAGCTCCTCGATCTCGGTGAGCAGCCGCTGGTTGTCCCGCCAGAACTGGTGGTGGGTCTGCCAGTCGCCCTCCACCAGCGCGTGCCGGATGAACAGCTCCCGCGACAGCGCCGGGTCGATCCGGCCGAAGTTGACCTTGCGGGAGGTGACCAGCGGGATGCCGTAGAGGGTGACCTTCTCGTAGGCCATCACCGCGGCCTGCTTCTTCTCCCAGTGCGGCTCGCTGTAGCTGCGCTTGACCAGGTGCTGCGCCAGCGGCTCGACCCACTCCGGCTCGACCCGCCCGGCGACCCGGCCCCAGAGCCGGGAGGTCTCCACCAGCTCGGCGGCCATCACCCAGCGCGGCGGCTTCCGGAACAGCGCCGAGCCGGGGAAGATCGCGAACTTCGCACCGCGCGCCCCCAGGTACTCGTGCTTCTGCGCGTCCTTGAGCCCGACGTGGGACAGCAGGCCGGGCAGCAGCGACTGGTGCACCTTCGGGGTGTCGATCTCCTCCGGCAGGTCCGCGGTCGGGCCGCGCCGTCCGCCGTCCGCCGGGACCTCCGCCGCGCCGCGCCGGCCGCGCCCGCCGCCGCCCTGATCCGGGGTACGCAGCACCTGGCGCAACTGGCTGACGATGTCCTGCCACTCGCGGACCCGCAGGTAGTTCAGGTATTCCGCCTTGCACATCCGGCGGAACGCGCTCGACGACAGCGCCCGCTGCTGCTCCCGCAGGTAGCGCCACAGGTTGAGGAACGCGACGAAGTCGGACTCCTTGTCGGCGAACCGGGCGTGCGCCTGATCGGCCTGCGCCTGCTTCTCCGCCGGCCGCTCGCGCGGGTCCTGGATGGAGAGCGCGGCGGCGATCACCATCACCTCGGTGGCGCAGCCGTTGCGCTCGCCCTCCAGCACCATCCGGGCCAGCCGGGGGTCGACCGGCAGCTGGGCCAGCCGCCGGCCCAGCGGGGTGAGCCGCTTCGCCGGGTCGGACTCGGTCGGGTCGAGCGCGCCCAGCTCGTGCAGCAGGTTGACGCCGTCGGTGACGTTGCGCCGGTCCGGCGGGTCGATGAACGGGAACGCGGCGATGTCGCCGAGCCCGATCGAGGTCATCTGGAGGATGACCGAGGCGAGGTTGGTGCGCAGGATCTCCGGGTCGGTGAACTCGGGCCGGGAGAGGAAGTCCTGCTCGTCGTAGAGCCGGATGCAGATGCCGTCCGAGGTACGCCCGCAGCGGCCCTTGCGCTGGTTGGCCGAGGCCTGCGAGACCGGCTCGATGGGCAGCCGCTGCACCTTGAGCCGGCTGGAGTAGCGGGAGATGCGGGCCGTGCCCGGGTCCACCACGTACTTGATGCCGGGGACGGTCAGCGACGTCTCGGCGACGTTGGTCGCCAGCACCACCCGCCGCCCGGGGTGCGGGGCGAAGACCCGGTGCTGCTCGGCGGTCGACAGCCGGGCGTACAGGGGGAGGATCTCGGTGCCGAGCAGCGACCGCTTCTTCTCCACCAGCTTGCCCAGCGCGTCGGCGGTGTCCCGGATCTCCCGCTCGCCGGAGAGGAAGACCAGGATGTCGCCCGGCCCCTCGGCGGCCAGTTCCTCGACCGCGTCGCCGATCGCCTGGATCTGGTCGCGGACGTTCTCCTCGTCGTCGCTCTCGTCCTCCTCGGCCTCGCTCACCTCGACCAGCGGCCGGTACCGCACCTCGACCGGGTACGTCCGCCCGGAGACCTCGACGATCGGGGCCGGCTCGCCGTCGGCGTCGGCGAAGTGCCGGGCGAACCGGTCCGTCTCGATGGTCGCCGAGGTGATGACCACCTTCAGGTCGGGGCGGCGGGGGAGGAGCTGCCGGAGGTACCCGAGGATGAAGTCGATGTTGAGGCTGCGCTCGTGCGCCTCGTCGATGATCAACGTGTCGTACTGGCGCAGCATCCGGTCGGTCTGCAACTCGGCCAGCAGGATGCCGTCGGTCATCAGCTTGACCAGGCTGCGGTCGCTCACCTGGTCGCTGAAGCGCACCTTGTAGCCGACCACGTCGCCCAGCTCGGTGCCGAGTTCCTCGGCGATCCGGTCGGCGACCGTCCGGGCGGCCAGCCGGCGGGGCTGGGTGTGCCCGATCAGGCCGTGCACCCCGCGCCCCAGCTCCAGGCAGATCTTGGGCAGCTGAGTGGTCTTGCCGGAGCCGGTCTCGCCGGCCACGATCACCACCTGGTGGTCGCGGATCGCGGCGGCGATGTCGTCCCGGCGCTCGCTGACCGGCAACTGCGCCGGATAGGTGATCATCGGCACGGCGGCCCGCCGGTCCGCCAGCCGCGCCTCGGCGCGGGCCACGTCCACAGCGATCTCGGCGAGCGCGCCGTCGCGCCGCTCGGGCTCCCGCAGCTTGCGTGCCCCGTCCAGCCGCCGCTGCAGGCGGCGCTGGTCGCGGAACATCAGCGAGGAGAGGCGGCGGTGCAGGTCGCGGACGGTGACGGCCTCGGCGGGTACGGCTGGATTCTGCATGTCGTCGCCAAGGATAGGCAGCCCGCCGCCCGAGCGCCCCCGGGTTACCTCCGGTCGCGCCGTACCCCGTCGGCGTCGCTGCCCGGGGCGGCGGGCCGGCCAGGCTAGAGTTTCGGCCGGGCGACACCGATCCGGGGGCGGCGACATGACGATGCTGGACACCGACCGCGCGCTGGTGCAGGCGGCGACCGCGGTCGCCAAGCTGCGCTGCCGCAGCGACAATCACACCGTCGCCGCCGCGGCCCGGACCGCCGACGGCCGGGTCTTCACCGGCGTCAACGTCTACCACTTCACCGGTGGCCCGTGTGCCGAGGTGGTCGCGATCGGCGCCGCCGCCACCCAGGGGGCCGGCGAGCTGGAGGCCATCGTCGCGGTGGGTGACCGGGGGCGGGGCGTCATCCCGCCCTGCGGGCGGTGCCGCCAGGTGCTGCTGGACTACTTCCCGTCGATCAAGGTGATCGTCGGGCCGATGGACGCGCTGCGCCCGGTGCCCGTCGCCGACCTGCTGCCCGAGACGTACGTCTGGGGCGACCACCAGCTCGACGCGCCGATGGCGGTGCGCACCGGGCAGTGGCCGATGCCCACCGTGCCGAGCAGCCGGCCGGCCTCCGAGGACTGATCCTCCGCTCGGCGGGTCAGTCGCCGGCGGCGCCTCGGCCCTCCGCGCCGGCCGGTCAGTCGCCGGCGGCGGCCTCCAGCATCGAGCGGGGCACGCCGACGCTCTCGTAGCGCACGTTGCCCTCCGGCACCAGCCAGCTCGCCACCCGCACCACGAGTTGGCCGGCGCGCACCGCCGGGTCGTTGGCGTACAGCTCGCGGGCCTCGTCCGGGCTGATCGGCAGCACGGCGAGACCGCGCAGGGTCGCATCGTCCGGGTCCACGAACGGGCCGGCGGCGAGCAGGAGTCCCTGCTCCACCAGCCCCGCCTGGTGGGCCAGGTGGGTGTCGTGCAGCAGATCCGCCGCGTCCCGGGGCAGCTCCGGCGCGTCCGCCGGGCGGCTGAAGAGGACGAGGGTGTGCTGGTCGAATCGCATGGACCCAGGGTAGGGGTGATTTTCCCCGGTTGGTTCCTGTCTGCCCGGGTCCACGGCCTATCGACGCTGCTCTCTTAGGTCACCCTCGGCCTCTCGGCTAAGGTAAGGCGTACCTTAGTTCCAGCTCGGGAGCATCGTGACCACCCTCGCCGCACGTCCGGTCGGCGCCGCCCGCCGCACCGGCGCACAGCGGGGCCGCCGCACCGCCGTCGCCGTCGCGGCCGCGCTGGCGCTGCTCCTGGCCGTCCTGGCCAGCCTCGCGCTCGGCAGCCGGCCGCTGGGCGTGGGCCAGGTCTGGACCGCCCTGGTCGCCCCGGACGGGGGAACGGCGAGCACCATCGTGCGCGAGCTGCGGATGCCGCGTACCGCCCTGGGGCTGGTCGTCGGCCTCGCCCTCGCGGTCGCCGGGGTGCTCTTCCAGGCGCTCACCCGCAACCCGCTCGCCGAGCCGCGGATCCTCGGCATCAGCGCCGGCGCCTCCTTCGGCGTCGTGCTGGCCATCGCCGTCCTCGGCGTCGGCAGCCTCGCCGGGTACGTCTGGTTCGGCATCGCCGGCGCGCTCGGCGCCGGCCTGCTGGTCTTCGCCGTCGCCAACCGGACCCGCGAGGGCGCCAGCCCGGTCACCCTCGCGCTGATCGGCGCGGCCCTCGACGCCAGCCTCGCCTCCGTGGTGTACGCGCTGCTCAGCATCGACGCGCGCACCTTCGAGGAGTACCGGTTCTGGGTCGTCGGCGGGCTGACCGGGCGGGATCTCGGCGTCGCCGCCCAGGTGCTGCCGTTCGTCCTGGCCGGGTTGGCCCTGGCCGCGGTGGTCGCCCGGGGCCTCGACGCGCTCGCCCTCGGCGACGACGTCGCCCGTGGCCTGGGCCATCGGATCGGCCTGGTACGCCTCGGTGGCGGCGCGGCCGCCGTGCTGCTCACCGGCGCCGCGGTCGCCTCGGCCGGGCCGATCGCCTTCGTCGGGCTCGCCGTGCCGCACCTGGCCCGCGCCCTGGTCGGCGCCGACCACCGCTGGACCCTGGGCGTCTCCGCCCTGCTCGGCCCCACCCTGCTGCTCGGCGCCGACATCGTCGGCCGGCTGATCGCCCCGCCCGGTGAGGTGCCGGCCGGGATCATCACCGCCCTGATCGGCGCGCCGCTGCTGGCGTACCTGGTCCGCCGCGCCAAGGTGGTGACCGCGTGAGCGCGAGGAGTGAGCCGGGTCTGCGAGCCCCGCAGTCGCGAACTGAGGCTGGCACCGTGAGCGTCCACGACCTGACCGCCGCCGCTCCGACCGGCCTGACCGGGCTGCCCGGGCGGTCGCTGGTGCGGGTCGGGCCGGTCAGCCTCCAGGTGCGCCGCCGCGCGGTGCTCGTCGCGCTCGCCTCGACCGTGCTGCTCGCCCTCGCCGCGCTGCTCAGCCTCTGCCTCGGCACCCCGTACGTCGCGCCGGCCGACGTGCTGCGCGCGCTCTCCGGCGCCGGCACCCCGTACGACCTGGTGGTGCTCGACCTGCGGCTGCCCCGGCTCGTGCTGGCCGCGACGGCCGGTGCGGCCTTCGGGATCGCCGGCACGCTGATCCAGAGCGTGGCCCGCAACCCCCTGGCCAGCCCCGACGTCATCGGCATCACCCAGGGCGCCGGCCTGGCCGCCACCGTCGCGATCACCACCGGTGCGGCGGCCGTGCTGGTCGCCCCGGCGGCCCTGGTCGGCGGGCTGGCCGCCGCGGTCCTGCTGCTCGCGCTCGGCGCCCGGCACGGGCTGGCCGCGCAGCGGTTCGTGCTGGCCGGCGTCGCCGTCGCGTTCGCCCTGCGGGCACTGACCGAGGTGGTGATGCTCTCCGCCGACCCGATCGACGGGCTACGGGCGCAGATCTGGCTGATCGGCACCCTCGCCGGCAAGGGTTGGACCGAGACGGTCTGGATCGCGCTCACCCTGGCCGTGCTGCTGCCGGTGCTGGCCTGGGCCGGCTGGGCGCTCAACGGCTCCGCCCTGGACGACGACACCGCCCGGGGGATCGGGCTGCGGCCGGTGGCCCGCCGGATCGGCCTGGCCGCCACCGGCGTCGTCGTCGCGGCCACCGTCACCGCCCAGGTCGGCGCGGTCGACTTCGTCGCCCTGGTCGCCCCGCAGGTGGCCCGCCGGCTGGTCCGGGCCGAGCGGCCGCCGATGGTGTGCGCCGCGTTGCTCGGCGCCCTGCTGCTGGTGCTGGCCGACCTCGCCGGCCGGCGGCTGTTCGCCCCCACCCAACTGCCGGCGGGCGTGCTCACCGCCGCGATCGGCGGGCCGTACCTGATGTTCCTGCTGGTCCGCGGCCGTCGGCGGTCGTCGTGACGTCCACCCCTGGCACAGGAGGCGCGATGCTCTCCACCCGCGACCTGGTCGCCGGTTACGACGAACGGACCGTGCTGGACGGGCTCGACCTGGAGCTGCCCGCCGACGCGTTCACCGTCATCGTCGGGCCGAACGCCTGCGGCAAGTCCACCCTGCTGCGCACCATGGCCCGGCTGCTCACGCCCCGCCGGGGCGCGGTGCTGCTGGACGGCACCGCCATCCGCGACCTGCCCACCCGGGAGGTGGCCCGCCGACTGGGTGTGCTGCCGCAGAGCCCGCTGGTGCCGGAGGGCGTCACCGTGGCCGACCTGGTCGGGCGGGGCCGGCAGCCCTACCAGCGGTGGTGGCGGCAATGGTCGGAGCAGGACGCCGTCGCGGTGGACCGGGCGATGGCGCTCGCCGACGTCGCCGGGCTGGCCGACCGGCCGGTGGACACCCTCTCCGGCGGCCAGCGGCAGCGGGTCTGGATCGCGATGACCCTCGCCCAGGACACCGAGGCGCTGCTGCTCGACGAGCCGACCACCTTCCTCGACCTGGCCCACCAGGTCGAGGTGCTGGACCTGCTGCACCGGCTGCGCGCCGAGCGCGGCCGCACCGTGGTCGCCGTGCTGCACGACCTCAACCAGGCCGCCCGCTACGCCGACCACCTCGTGGCGATGCGGGCCGGGTCCGTGGTCGCCGCCGGGCCGCCACGGGAGATCCTCACCGCGGAGTTGGTCCGGGACGTCTTCGGGCTCGACTGCGTGGTGGTGCCCTGCCCGGTCACCGGCGCCCCGCTGGTGGTGCCCGGTCTCACCAGCCCGTCGCTGGCCCCGCTGCCCGGCGCCCCGCTGCCCGCCGATCCGGCTCCGGCCGCCGGCACACCCTCCGTTGCCGGCCCGGCCGGCTCGAATCCCGTGGGCCCGACCGCTCCGGCGGCCCGCACTCCCATCGACGACGCGGACATCCCGCGCGTCGGCCCGTACCCCTCGAAAGGACTCTGATGCGTCGTCTCGCCGCCACCCTCACCGCGGCCCTCGCCCTCGGCGTGGGCCTCACCGCCTGCGGGGAGAGCGACCCGGTCGCCGGCACCGCCACCGGGGAGACCCGGGAGATCACCCACGCCATGGGCAGCACCAAGGTCCCGGCCGAGCCGAAGCGCGTGGTGGTCCTCGACACCGACAAGATCGACACTGCGCTCTCGCTCGGCGTCACGCCGGTCGGCGCCGCCACCGCCGGTGAGGCGAAGAGCTGGCCGACCTACTTCGGCGAGGAGAAGCTCGCCGGCATCAAGGCGGTCGGGGTGCTCACCGAGCCCGACCTGGAGGCGATCACCGCGCTGAAGCCGGACCTGATCCTGGGCAGCAAGTTCCGGCAGGAGAAGTTCTACGACGAGCTGAGCGCCATCGCGCCCACCGTCTTCACCGAGAAGGTCGGCATCACCTGGAAGGAGAACCTGCTCCTCGACGGCAAGGCGCTCGGCAAGGAGCAGCAGGCCCGCGACCTGCTCGACGCGTACGAGAAGCGGGCCAAGGAGTTCGGCGCGAAGCTGGGCGACGCCCCCTCCCGCAAGGTGTCGATCGTGCGCTTCATCCCGGGCAACATCCGGGTGTACGGCCCGGACTCGTTCTCCGGCATCGTCGTCGGGGACACCGGGCTGGGCCGCCCCGAGCGGCAGCGCCTGGAGGGCAAGGAGGACAAGCGCTTCGACCTGGTCAGCGCCGAGCGGATCAACGAGGTCGACGGTGACGTCATCTTCGTGACCGCGTACGGCGAGAAGGCCGCCGCCGAGCAGGCCAAGGTCACCGCCGGCTCGCTCTGGCAGGGCCTCTCCGCCGTCAAGGCCGGCAAGGCGCACGTCGTCTCCGACGAGGTCTGGATGACCGGCATCGGCGTCGGCGCCGCCAACAAGATCCTCGACGACCTCGCCAAGTACCTCACCGCCTGACCCCCTCGCGCCCACCTCGGCGCGCACTTACCGAGAAAGGGTGCCTATTCCACGTGGAATAGGCACCCTTTCCGTGTTGGGGGACGGTCAGGGGGTGGGGTGGTCGGATTCGAAGCGGGAGCGGGTGAGGAAGGCTAGTCGGGCGCGCTTGTCGGGCATCTCGATCTCCTCGTCGAAGGTGAAGCCGACGCGTTCGAAGAGGCGCAGCGACCGGTGGTTGCGGACGTCCGGTTCGACCACGATCCGCTGCCGGGTCGGGTCGCGGAACAGGAAGCGGGCCAGGGCCGGGAAGGCGGCGGTGGCCAGGCCGCGCGGTGCCTCCGGGGCGGGCGCGAACAGCAGGTGCATCCCGATGTCGCCGGGCTGCACCGGGTACCGCTCGCCGACCGGGTCCGCCTCCGGCTGGTAGGTCTGGAACAGGCCGGCGGGGGTGCCGTCGAGCATGATCAGGTACGCGTGGTGGGTGGTCAACCCGTCGATGAACGCGTAGACCTCGCGCACCTCGTCCACCGTGTACCCGCCCATGCCCCAGAACCTCGCGCGTGGCTGGGTCACCCAGCCGTGCAGCAGTTCGGCGTGGGCGGCCGGGTCGACCACGACGAGCCGCAGCTCGCCGAAGCCGGGGATGTCCTGCTGGTACGTCACGTGTTCTCGTCTCCTGCTTCTCGGGTCAGGTGTCGCCAATCGGTGTCCACCGGGTCGAGTTCGCCGGCCGCCCAGCGGCGCAGCTGGTCGGCGAAGTGCGGGTCGTCGGGGCGTCCGGACGCGCCGAAGGGGACGATCCAGCGGCTGCGGGCGCGGTCGCCGAGGTCCCACACGTAGCGGGCGACCGGCCCGCGCCAGCAGGCGTCGGAGACCCCGGGGACGCTGGTAGTGGCGAGCACGCAGTCGGTGTCGCCGGCCAGCGGAGTCGCGGCCCGCATGGCGGCCACCGCCGCGTCGACGGCGGGGGCCACGCCGAGGTGCAGCGGATGCAGCAGGTGCCGCCGGCCCCAAGGCGTCGGCGGCCCCTCGGCGGCCACGTCCGTCAGGGCCGCGGCCGCCACCGGCGCCACGTCGACCCCGAGGCGGTGCAGCCCGGCGACGACGCCGTCGAGGGCGTGGCCGATGCGCGCCAGCGGGTCCGTCCACGGCGTGAACAGCTCGTCGTACGCGCCGGGGGCGCGCAACGGGCGCAGGCTCGGGTGCTCGTGCAACCGGCGGGCCAGGGCGGTACGCCAGGCCGCGAAGGCGCCCGCGTCGGTGCTGTCGGCTCGCATCGCGCCGTCCCAGGCGGTGAGCCGGTCCCATAGCTCCCGGGCGGGCGGGTCGAGGTCGCCGGGATCGAGCCGGTGGAGCAGCGCGCGCAGCGGCGTCGCGGCGAGCCGGGTGTCCATGTGTACGTCGTCCGGCGCGACGTCGTCGGCCAGCAGGGCGCGGATCCGGTCGGCGCGGTGTGGTGGGGCGAAGTCGGCACCGAGGTCGGCCACGTCGGGGCGGCGGTCGTTGGCGCAGACCGCGATGCCGTCGACCGCGACCGGCTTGGTCTCGGCGTAGCCCCCGCGCCAGCGGTAGCGCGGGTCCCAGCCGGGCACCGGTTCCCGCCGGCACCGTTCGTCGCGTTTCGGCACAAGCCCGGCGACCAGCTGGTACACGGCCCCGCTCCGGTCGGCCACGAGGACGCTGTTGACCGGCTCGACCCAGGCGCGCAGCGCGTCGGCGACGTCGTCGACGGTGCGGGAGCGTAGCAGCGGCAGCAGCGCCTCGAAGCCGAGGTCCGCCTCGACCCGGGCCGGGATGCGCAGGCTGATCGCCTCGCCGGTGTGCCGGTCGTGGTCGATCACGGGCCCGCGCGGCGTCTCGATCACCTCCACGGTCTCCGGGTCGCCGTCGCGTACGTCGATCCGCTCGACGTGCCGCCGCGCCGGCACCCAGCCGTCGGCGTCGCGGACCAGCACCCGGTCGCTGTCGCGCCGCAGCTGCTCGCGGTACAGGTCCTGGTAGTCGGCCATCGCGTTGGTGACCGCCCAGGCGACCTCGCCGGCGTGTCCGAAGTGGGGCAGTCCCGGCACGCCGGGGAAGGCGAAGCCGAGCACGTCGAACTCCGGGCAGGCCAGGCGTACCTGCTGGTAGATGCCGGGCAGTTCGAGCAGTCGGTGCGGGTCGCCGGCGATGACCGGCGCCCGGCCGGTGGCGGTGTCCCCGGGCACCGCCCAGGCGTTGCTGCCGGAGCCGCCGGGCCCCTCGACGGCGAAGAGGTCGGTCGCGTCCGGGCCGAGGGTCGCGGCGACGTGGGCGTGCCAGAGCTTGTTCGGGAAGGTGGCGAAGAGGATGTGCTGGACGGTGAAGACGCCCAGCGGCGACCACGGCTGCCAGCGTCCGGGGGCCACCCCGACCGCCGCGAACTCGGGGGCACCGGCGGCGCCCTCGGCGAGCCCGTCGTTGACGCCGGCCGCGTAGGCGGCGACCCAGCGCCGGGTGCCGGGGGAGAGGCGGTGGAAGCACCGCCGGGCGGTGTCGTCGAGTCGGGCGCGCCGGGCGAACCGGTCCCAGCCCAGCGCGTCGGGGCCGACGTGCGCGGCGAGTCGCCCCTCGGAGCGCCACCGCTCGACCTCGATCTGCCAGGCCCGGTCGAGGGCCGCCACCCGGCCCTGCAGCCGGGCCAGCTCGTCGGCCGAATCGGCGCGCAGGTGCGGCACGCCCCGGGCGTCGCGGTAGACGCCGGTCATCGTGCGGCCGGTCCGGAGCCCCGGTGAGCCGCGTGCTCCACGAATATCAACTTAGGTTACCCTCCCCTAACTAAGGCGAACCTTACTGGAGGCCGGGGCGTGAGACGCAACTGGGAGGCCCTCTGGTGCTCAAGGTGTCGGGACGGCTTCATCACCGTCGGTCACCATGGACTACTCCCGGCCCGGCACCGGCGGCAACCGACTTCACCGCCCTTCGGGCTGGTCTGCTCGTTCGTGGCGGCCTCGGTCGGGCTGGCCGCCGCCGACGGGGCGGGGTACCCCGTGGTCGCGGCGGCCTGCGTGGTCCTGGTGCTGCTCGGCGTCGTGGTGGGCGTCGCCCGCCAGCGGCGGTTCGCCCCCGCGTCCGGCTCCGACCCTGCGGCAGAGCCGGAGCCGACGGCCGAACTCCGGCGCGCCGAGCCGGTGCGGCGTTGACCGCAACTTAGGTTAGGGTAACCTAACTTCACTCGATCAACTCGGGACCGCTGGTGGACGCCGCGCCGTCACCCGTCCTCCCGCCGTGTCCACTCTCGACCATTGAGGACTGCCATGAAGCTGCCCGGAGCAACCGTTCAGGCTCTCCCGACCGCAGCGGTTCCCGCTCCGGCGACCGCCGACCGGGCCCACCTGTTCACCGCCGGCTCCGTCGCGCACTACCGCCGGGTGCTGGCCGATGGGATCGACCGGGTGGCCGAGCGGGTGGCCGCCACCGACCGTCCCTTCACCGGCGTCACCCCCCAGGACCTCGCTCCCCGGATCGCCGGCATCGACCTGGACCGGCCGCTCGGCGACACCGGGGCGGCGCTCGACGAACTCCAGGACGTCTACCTGCGCGACGCCGTGTACTTCCACCACCCGCGCTACCTGGCGCACCTGAACTGCCCGGTGGTGATCCCCGCGCTGCTCGGCGAGGCGGTGCTCAGTGCGGTCAACTCCTCCATGGACACCTGGGACCAGAGCGCCGGCGGCACCCTCATCGAGCGCCGGCTGATCGACTGGACGGTCGACCGCGTCGGGCTGGGCCCGGCCGCCGACGGCGTGTTCACCAGCGGCGGGACGCAGTCGAACCTCCAGGCGATGCTGCTCGCCCGGGAGGAGGCCGTCGCCGCGGACGGCGGCGCGGCCGCCCGCCCCGAAGCGCTGTCCCGGCTGCGGGTCCTCACCTCGGCGGCCGGCCACTTCAGCGTGCAGAAGGCGGCGAAGCTGCTCGGCCTCGCCGCCGACGCGGTGGTCGCGGTGGGCACCGACGCCGAGCGCCGGATGCGTACCGACGAACTGGCCCGGGAGATCGACCGCTGCCGCCGCGAGGGGCTGCGGGTGATGGCCGTGGTGGCGACCGCCGGCACCACCGACTTCGGCACCATCGACCCGCTGCCGCAGATCGCCGACATCTGCGCGGCGGCCGGCGTGTGGCTGCACGTCGACGCCGCGTACGGCTGCGGGCTGCTGGTCTCGCCGACCCGGCGGCATCTGCTCGACGGCATCGAGCGGGCCGACTCGGTGACCGTGGACTACCACAAGTCCTTCTTCCAGCCGGTCAGCTCCAGCGCGCTGCTGGTGCGCGACCGCCGGGTGCTGCGGCACGCCACCTGGCACGCCGACTACCTCAACCCCGCCCGGGCGGTCGAGCAGCGCATCCCCAACCAGGTCGACAAGAGCATCCAGACCACCCGTCGCTTCGACGCCCTGAAGCTCTGGCTCACCCTGCGCATCATGGGCCCGGACGCGGTCGGGGCGCTCTTCGACGAGGTGATCGACCGGGCCGCCGCCGCCTGGCAACTGCTCACCGAGGACCCCCGCTTCGAGGTGGTGACCCGGTCCCAGCTCAGCACCGTGGTCTTCCGCTACCTGCCCTCCGGTCCCGGCCGGGCACTCGTCGACGAGGCCAACCTGTACGCCCGCGAGGCGCTGGCCGCGTCCGGCGCCGCCCTCGTCGCGGGCACCACCGTGGACGGCGCGCACCACCTGAAGTTCACCCTGCTCAACCCCGAGACCACCGTGGACGACATCGCCCACGTCCTCGACCTGATCGCCGAACACGCCGGCTGGTACGTGCGTACCCGCACGGCCGGTGAGCTGTCCTGCCCCATCCGCTGACCGGCCGTCCCGCCCTGGAGAACCCCATGTCGACCCACGACTTCATCGCCGTCGGGCTGGGCCCGTACAACCTGGGCCTGGCCTGCCTGACCGCGCCGATCCGCGACCTCGACGGCCTCTTCCTCGAGGCCCGCGACGAGTTCAACTGGCATCCCGGCATGCTGCTGGAGTCCACCCGCCTGCAGACGCCGTTCCTCGCCGACCTGGTCACCCTGGCCGACCCCACCTCGCCCTACTCGTTCCTGAACTACCTCAAGGAATCCGGGCGGCTGTACCCGTTCTACATCCGGGAGAGCTTCTTCCCGCTGCGCAGCGAGTACAACGACTACTGCCGGTGGGCGGCGGCGAAGCTGTCCAGCGTCCGGTTCGGCCACGAGGTCACCTCCATCGAGTACGACCCGGCCGACGAGCGGTACGTCGTGCACGCCACGGCGGCCGGCGAGCGGGTCATCCACCGAGCCCGGCACCTGGTGCTGGGCACCGGCACCCCGCCCCACGTGCCCGACGCCTGCCGGGACCTCGGCGGCGACGTGATCCACAACTCGCGGTACCTGGAGAACCGGGCGGCGCTGCGGGCCAAGCGCAGCGTCACCGTGGTCGGCAGCGGGCAGAGCGCGGCCGAGATCTACCACGACCTGCTCTCCGACATCGGCACCCACGGCTACCAGCTCAACTGGGTCACCCGCTCGCCGCGGTTCTTCCCGCTGGAGTACACCAAGCTCACCCTGGAGATGACCTCGCCGGACTACGTGGACTACTTCCACGCCCTGCCCGAGGCGACCCGGTACCGGCTGGAGGCCGAGCAGAAGGGCCTGTTCAAGGGCATCAACGCCGACCTGGTCAACGACATCTTCGACCTGCTCTACGCCCGCAGCGTGGCCGGCCCGGTGCCCACCCGGCTGATGACCAACACCGCGCTGAGCACCGCCACCCACGACCCGGCGAGCGGGACGTACACGCTCGGCCTGCGCAACGTCGAGCAGGGCCGCGACTTCACCCTCACCACCGAGGGGCTGGTGCTGGCCACCGGCTACCACTACCGGGTGCCCGACTTCCTGGAGCCCATCCGCGACCGGCTCCGCTGGGACTCGCACGGCCGCTTCGACGTCGCCCGCAACTACTCGGTCGACCAGACCGGCCGGGGTGTCTTCCTCCAGAACGCCAGCACCCAGGCGCACAGCATCACCTCGCCGGATCTCGGCATGGGCGCGTACCGCAACTCCTGGATCATCCGGGAGCTGACCGGGCGCGAGCACTACCCGATCGAGCGGCGCATCGCCTTCCAGGAGTTCGGTGCGCCGGTGGCGGTGACCGCATGACGGTGTTCCGCCGGGTCGACGACCGGCTCGGCGAGTTCGCCCTGCGTACCCTTGATCCGGACGGCGACGCCGCGCTGCTGCACGGCTGGGTCACCCACCCCAAGGCCGGGTTCTGGCTGATGCAGGACGCCGACGTGGCCCGGGTGGCGCAGGAGTACCGGCGGATCGCCGCGCACCCGCACCACGACGCGTACCTCGGCTCGTGGCGCGGCCGGCCGGCGTTCCTCGCCGAGCGGTACGACCCGGCCCACGTCGAACTCGTCGGCCTGTACGGCGCCGCCGACGGCGACGTCGGCATGCACTTCCTCTGCGCGCCCGCCGACAACCCCGTGCACGGCTTCACCCGCGCCGTGATCACCACGGTCATGGCGTGGCTCTTCGCCGACCCGGCCGTCCGCCGCGTCGTCGTCGAACCGGACGTGCGCAACCACGCCGTGCACGCGCTCAACGCCGCCGTGGGCTTCACCGTCGTCGGCCCGATCCGCAAGCCCGAGAAGGACGCTCTGCTCAGCGTCTGCACCCGTGAGAAGTTCCTGGCCGCCACCCGAGGAGACCTGCCCGCGTGAACCCGCTCGCATCCGTGGACCACCTGACCCCGGGGCACTGGGCCGAGGCCAACCGGCTGCTGGTCCGCAAGGCCCTCGCGGAGTTCGCCCACGAACGACTGATCACCCCCGAGCCGCTGGGCGCGGACCGCTACCGGGTACCCGGCGACGACGGCACCGTCGAGTACCGGTTCACCGCCCGGCTGCTCGCCCTGCGGCACTGGCAGGTCGACGCGGCCAGCATCACCCGGCACTCCGACGGCCGGGAGCTGCCGCTGGACGCCGTCGACCTCTGCCTCGACCTGCGCGGGGCGCTCGGCCTCACCGACGAGATCCTGCCGGTCTACCTCGAGGAGATCACCTCGACGCTGGCCGGCACCGCGTACAAGCTCGGCAAGCCGGCGATGGACGCCACCAAGCTGGCCCGGGCGGACTTCCAGGACGTCGAGACGCAGATGACCGAGGGGCACCCCTGCTTCGTGGCCAACAACGGCCGGATCGGTTTCGGGGTGCACGAGTACCACCGGTACGCCCCGGAGGCCGCCCGGCCGGTCCGGCTGATCTGGCTGGCCGCACACCGCGACCACACCACCTTCAGCTGCGCCGCCGACCTGGACTACGACACCCTGGTCCGCGCCGAACTCGGCGACGACACGCTCGCCGGCTTCGCCCGTACCCTCACCGGGCTGGGCCTGGACCCGGCCGACTACCTGCTCCTCCCGGTGCATCCGTGGCAGTGGTGGAACAAGCTCTCCGTCACCTTCGCCGGCGAGGTGGCCCGGCGGCAGCTGGTCTGCCTCGGCGAGGGCCCCGACGAGTACCTCGCCCAGCAGTCCATCCGCACCTTCTTCAACGTCACCCACCCGGAGAAGCACTACGTCAAGACCGCCCTGTCGGTGCTCAACATGGGCTTCATGCGCGGGCTGTCCGCCGCGTACATGGAGCACACCCCGGCGATCAACGACTGGCTGGCCGACCTCGTCGCCACCGACCCCGTGTTCCGGCGCAGCCGGCTGACGATCATCCGGGAACGCGCCGCGATCGGCTACCGCCACCGGCAGTACGAGGCGGCGACCGACCGGTACTCCCCGTACCGGAAGATGCTGGCCGCGCTCTGGCGGGAGAGCCCGGTCGCCGGGCTGGAGCCGGGCCGCCGGCTGGCGACCATGGCGTCCCTGCTGCACGTCGACCGGGGCGGCCGGTCGGTCGCCGGCGCGCTGGTGGCGGAGTCGGGGCTGGCGCCGACGGTCTGGCTGCGCCGTTACCTCGACGCCTACCTGGTCCCGCTGCTGCACAGCCTCTACGCCCACGACCTGGCCTTCATGCCGCACGGGGAGAACGTGATCCTGGTGCTGCACGACGGGGCGGTGGAGCGGGTGATCTTCAAGGACATCGCCGAGGAGATCGCGGTGATGGACCCCGAGGCCGACCTGCCACCGGCGGTGCGGCGCATCCGGGTCGCGGTTCCCGACGAGGAGAAGATCCTGTCGATCTTCACCGACGTGTTCGACTGCTTCCTGCGCCACCTCAACGCCATCCTGGTCACCGAGGGCGTCCTGGCCGAGGACGAGTTCTGGCGCACGGCGGCCGAGTGCGCCGCCGACTACCAGCGCGGCGTCCCGCACCTGGCCGAGCGGCTGCGCCGGCACGACCTCTTCGCCGCCGAGTTCCCGCTGTCCTGCCTGAACCGGCTGCAACTGCGCAACAACCGGCAGATGGTCGACCTCGCCGACCCGTCGGCCGCGTTGCAGTTCGTCGGCACCCTGGCCAACCCGCTCGCCCGCTTCGCCCCGCCGCGATGAGCGCCCCCGGCGCGGTACGCGACGGCAGCCCGGCGGCGGGGACCCCGCCGGCCGGCCCGGTCCGACACCGCTGGCTGATCCTGGCCGTGCTCTGCCTGGCCCAGGTCACCGTGGTCCTCGACAACACCGTGCTGACCGTGGCGATCCCGGTGCTCACCGGCGAACTGGACGCCACCACCGCCGACGTCCAATGGATGATCAACGCGTACGCGCTGGTGCAGTGCGGCCTGCTGCTCACCGCCGGCAGCGCCGCCGACCGGTACGGGCGGCGGCGGATGCTGCTCGCCGGCCTGGTCCTGTTCGGCGCCGGCTCGCTGGCCGCCGGGCTCGCCGGGACCAGCGGGCAGCTCATCGCCGCCCGGGCCGGCATGGGGATCGGCGGCGCCCTCCTGGTCACCGCCACCCTCGCGGTCGCCATGCAGATCTTCGACGCTTCCGAGCGGACCCGGGCGATCGGTCTCTGGGCGGCCACCAGCGCGCTGGGCTTCGCGGCCGGGCCGCCGATCGGTGGCGCCATCCTCGCCCACCTGCCGTGGAACGCGATCTTCCTGGTCAACGTCCCGATCGTGCTGGTCTGCCTGCTGGCCGCCGGGGCGCTGGTGCCGGAGTCCCGCGATCCGGTGGACGGCCGCCTCGACCTGCTCGGCGTGCTGCTCTCCACGGCCGGCCTCACCGGGGTGGTCTGGGCGATCATCTCCGGGCCGGAGCACGGGTGGGCGGCGCCGGCGGTGCTCGGCGCGGCCGGCGCCGGCGTGCTCCTGCTGTTGCTCTTCGTGGCGTGGGAGCGGCGGATCCCGGCCCCGATGCTGGACATGAGCCTGTTCTCCGAACGCCGGTTCGTCGGCGCGGTCTGCGGGGTCGTCCTGATCACCTTCGGCGCCACCGGCGCACTGTTCCTGCTGACCCAGCACCTCCAGTTCGTGCGCGGCTATTCGGCGTGGGAGGCGGGACTGCGGATGGTGCCCTTCGCGCTCTCCATCGTCGTGCTCAACCTCGCCGGTGTCGCCGCCCGGGTCATCCGCCGGCTCGGGTCGCCGTCGGCGATCGCCGTCGGGATGGCGCTGCTGGCCGGCGGACTCACGGTCGTCACGCACGCACCGGGGGACGGCTACCCCGTGCTGCTCGGCGGGCTGCTGCTGATGGGCGCCGGCTGCGCGCTGGCCAACCCGGCCATCGTCGAGGCGGTGATGAGCGCCGTGCCGGCGCGCAAGGCCGGCGTCGGCGCGGGCGTGGACGGCACCATGACCGAGGTCGGCGGCAGCCTGGGCATCGCCGTGCTGGGGGCCGTGCTGAACGCCCGGTTCGCCGCGCTGCTGCCACCCGCCCTGGCCGGCGCGGGATCGCTCCCCGCCGCCGTGGCCGCCGCCCGGTCGGAGACCGAACGGCAGGCCGTCTCCGATGCGTTCCGCGCGGCACTGGAGACCGGCCAGACGGTGGGCGCCGTGGCGGTTCTCGTCGGCGGCCTCGTCACCGCGGGGCTGCTGCACAGGGCCGACCGCACCGGCTGATCCCCCGGACCCACCCGCCGGCTGACCCGGCGCGCCGCCACCGGTCCCGAGGTGGCGGCGCGCCGGAGCAGCACGCCCGTCCCGTCCGGACCGGTGGCCGGCCCGGGCGGGGGTACCACGCCCGCACCCGGCCGGATCGTGGCCGGCCCGGCGGGAGCGTCGGGTCAGGCGGCGGTGGACCAGATGGCGCGGAAGGCGGCGGCCTCGCCGGCCAGCCACTGCTCGACCTGCTCGGGCTTGATCGTGTCGGGCATCCGGTGGGCCTCGCCCCGCCGCACGTCGACCAGGACCGGCTCGGCGTGCGGCAGCACCGCGTCCATGTGCCGGGCCATCAGGTGCAGCGTGGCCAGCGTCGCCTCCTCGCTCGGCGGGGCTTCGTCGAAGTGCAGCCGGACGGCCTCGGCGTGGCCGTCGGCGTACCGGACGCCGAAGTGCGGATTGATCTTGACGGGCAGGTCGCCCAGCATGGCGAGCGCGTCGCGGGTCTGGGCCAGGTCGATGCCGGCCGGCTCGCCGAGGGACTCCAGCCAGGCCGTCGCCCCGGGGACGAGCGCCTGGTAGAGCGGGCGCCACCGGGGCTTGACCACGTCGGCCACGCCGGCGAGGTGGGTGCCGCCGGTGTGGAAGGCGATGTCGGCCTTGAGGGCCTTGACGAACTGGCCGTGCGGGTTGAACCCGTGCCGGCTGGCCCGCTGCTTGCGCAGCCCACCGACGAAGGTGGCCTTGGTCGGCCCGGTGCGGTCGACGTACCGGGTGAAGCCGAGGAGCGTGGCGTAGGGGGTGAGCGGGGCGGCGGAGGTGGGCGCGGTCACGAGCGTCCTCCCAGGTCAGGAACCTCGATTAGTACACACATTCTAATCGACAGGAGTGACATCGCCCAGGGAACGAAAGGGGCCGCCCGGACACTCCGGACGGCCCCGCGAAACTCTTTTCTACAGCTGCCCGACGTCGGTGATCCGGACGACCGCGGCGCCCGCCTCGTCGGACGCGGCGAGGTCCACCTCGGCGCTGATGCCCCAGTCGTGGTCGCCCTCGGGGTCGTCGAGGATCTGCCGTACCGTCCAGCGTTCCCGGCCCTGCTCGATCATCAGCAGCGCCGGCCCGCGCGCGTCGGGGCCGACCCCGATCGAGTCGTACAACTCGAAGTACGGCTCCAGCGCCTCGGCCCACGCGTCGCCGTCCCAGCCCGACGCGGAGTCCAGCTCGCCCAGGTCGTACCAGCGGCGCAGCGCGGCCAGCTCGACCCGGCGGAACAGCGCGTTGCGCACCAGCACCCGGAAGGCGCGGGCGTTGCGGGTGACCGCCGGCGGCTTGTCCGCCAGCGACGAGGCCAGCTCCGCCACGTCGGACGGGTTGCGCAGCCGCTCCCACTCGTCGATCAGGCTGGAGTCGACCTGGCGGACCAGCTCGCCCAGCCACTCGATGAGGTCGACCAGCTCCTCGGTCTTGGCGTCCTCGGGCACGGTCTGCCGCAGCGTCTTGTACGCGTCGGCGAGGTACCGCAGCACCAGGCCCTCCGAGCGGGACAGCCCGTAGAACTGCACGTACTCGGTGAAGGTCATCGCCCGCTCGTACATGTCCCGGACCACCGACTTGGGGGAGAGCTGGTGGTCGGCGACCCAGGGGTGGCCCTGCCGGTACATCTCGTACGCGGCCCCCAGCAGCTCGGCGAGCGGCTTGGGCCAGGTCACCTCGTCGAGCAGTTCGAGGCGGGCCTCGTACTCGATGCCCTCGGCCTTCATCGCGGCCACCGCCTCGCCGCGGGCCTTGAACTGCTGCGCGGAGAGCACCTGCCGGGGGTCGTCGAGGATCGACTCGACGACCGAGAGCACGTCGAGGGCGTACGAGGGGGACTCGACGTCGAGCAGCTCGATCGCGGCCAGCGCCAGCGGCGACAGCGGCTGGTTGAGCGCGAAGTCGAGCTGAAGGTCGACGGTGAGGCGGACCCGCCGGCCGGCCTCGTCCGGCTCGTCGAGCTGTTCGACCACCCCGCCGGCGCGCAGCGCCCGGTAGATCGCGATGGCCCGGCGGATGTGCCGGCGCTGGGCGGCCCGGTCCTCGTGGTTGTCGGTCAGCAGGTGCCGCATCGAGGCGAACGCGTCGCCGGGCCGGCCGATGACGTTGAGCAGCATCGAGTGGCTGACCTGGAAGCTGGAGGTCAGCGGCTCCGGCTCGGCCTCGACCAGGCGCTCGAAGGTGGGCTGCCCCCAGCCGACCGAGCCCTCCGGTGGCTTCTTCTTGACCACCTTGCGCCGCTTCTTCGGGTCGTCGCCGGCCTTGGCCAGGGCCTTCTCGTTCTCGATGACGTGCTCGGGGGCCTGCACCACCACCCGGCCGAGGGTGTCGAAGCCGGCCCGCCCGGCCCGCCCGGCGATCTGGTGGAACTCGCGGGCCTTGAGCAGCCGGGTACGCACCCCGTCGTACTTGGACAGGCCGGTGAAGAGCACGGTGCGGATGGGCACGTTGATGCCGACGCCCAGGGTGTCGGTGCCGCAGATGACCTTGAGCAGGCCGGCCTGGGCGAGGGTCTCCACCAGTCGGCGGTACTTGGGCAGCATGCCGGCGTGGTGTACGCCGATGCCGTGCCGGACCAGCCGGGACAGGGTCTTGCCGAAGCCGGAGGTGAACCGGAAGTTGCCGATCGCCTGGGCGATCATGTCCTTCTCGGCCCGGGTGCAGACGTTGACGCTCATCAGCGCCTGGGCGCGTTCCAGCGCGGCGGCCTGGGTGAAGTGCACGACGTAGACCGGGGCCTGCTTGGTCTCCAGCAGCTCCTCGAGGGTCTCGTGCATCGGGGTCATCGCGTACGAGAAGAGCAGCGGGACCGGCCGCTCGGCGGAGCGGACGACGGCGGTGGATCGCCCGGTGCGCCGGGACAGGTCGTCGACGAACCGGGTGGTGTCGCCGAGCGTGGCCGACATCAGCACGAACTGCGCCTGCGGCAGCTCGATCAGCGGCACCTGCCACGCCCAGCCCCGGTCGGGCTCGGCGTAGAAGTGGAACTCGTCCATGACCACCTGGCCGACGTCCGCCCGGGACCCCTCGCGCAGCGCGAGGTTGGCCAGGATCTCGGCGGTGCAGCAGATGATCGGGGCGTCGGCGTTGACGCTGGCGTCGCCGGTGAGCATGCCGACGTTCTCCGCGCCGAAGACCTCGCAGAGGGCGAAGAACTTCTCCGACACCAGCGCCTTGATCGGCGCGGTGTAGAAGGTGGTCCGGTTGTCGGCCAGGGCGGCGAAGTGCGCCGCGATCGCGACCAGGCTCTTGCCGGAGCCGGTCGGCGTGTTCATGATCACGTTCGCGCCGGAGACGATCTCGATGACCGCCTCCTCCTGGTGGGGGTAGAGGTCGAGGCCGCGCTCCTTCGCCCAGCCGGCGAACGCGTCGTAGAGGGTGTCGGGGTCGGCGCTTCGAGGCAGCGCGGCAGTGAGCGTCATAGCCGCTCCATCGTGCCCGCCCCGCACCCCCGCCCGCCAACCGGGTACGCGCCCCCAGCCCTTCGCGCGTCGCAGATTCAGAGAAAGCGTGGCTATTCCCGCCCCGATAGGCACTCTTTCTCGGAAAGAGCACCCGGCGTCGGCCGGGTGGGCGCGGCGGCGGGGAGGGGAGGGGTGGGGTGGGTCAGGGGTGGCGGGGGTGGATGAGGTCGAAGACGGGGCGGCCGGCGGTCAGGGCGCGGCGCTCGAACCTGGTGACCGGGCGGTGTGCGGGGCGGGGGGCGAAGTCTCCGTGCGGGTCCGCCAGGCCGGGGTCTGCGGTCAGGGTCTCCCGCATCGACTCGGCGTACTCGGCCCAGTCGGTGGCGCAGTGCAGGATGCCACCCGGCCGCAGGCGGGAGCGGAGCAACGCCACGTGTTCCGGCTGGATGATCCGCCGCTTGTGGTGCCGGGCCTTCGGCCAGGGGTCGGGGAAGAAGACGTGCACCGCGTCCAGAGCGTCGGTCGGCATGGCACGGACCAGGTCCAGCGCGTCGCCCTTGGCCACCCGGACGTTGGTCAGCCCATGCCGTTCCACCAGTTCCAGCAGCTTGCCGAGGCCGGGCGTGTGCACCTCGACGGCCAGGTAGTCCCGGTCCGGGTCGGCGACGGCCATCGCCGCCGTGGCGTCGCCCATGCCGGAGCCGATCTCCAGCACCACGGGGGCGCCCCGGCCGAAGAGCGCGGCCGGGTCGAAGGGGCCGTCGAGCTCGGCGATGTCGACGCCGTACTCCGGCCAGAGCCGTTCCAGCGCGTCCGTCTGGCGGCCGCTCATCCGGCCGCGGCGGGGGTGGAAGGTGCGGATCCGGGCGGCCGGCGGGGCCGCCGGGACGGCGGGGTTCTGGTCGGTGGAGGTCACAGCGACCCGAGCGTACGCGACGGTTCCGTCGTATCGGATGTGATGTACGCCCGGGGGTGAGACGATTCATCCCGTACGGCAGGCCGGCGCTCGCTGTCCCGGCGCTGCCCGAGGCGGCCGGAAGGGGGCAGGATGTCGATCACGCTCCAGCGCACCGCGTTGGCCATCACGTTCGGTGCCCTCGGCCCGGCGTTGCTCGGGGCGGGCGCGGCGCTCGCCGCCCCGCCACCCGCGGCGGCGGCCCTGGCCCCCAGCGAGCCGGCTGAGGTCTGGCCGCTGCAGGCCGGCGAGCCGCAGCCGACTCCCAACGTGGTCTTCGTCGAGGTACGCCCGACCCCGGTGCAGCCCGGCTTCCTGGTCGGCATCCGGGCCAGTTGCCGGGACAACTCCATCCCGGCGACGGTCGTCTCCGACGCGTTCGGCCGGGTGCAGGTGCACCCCCAGCGTGGTGAGCTGACCGCCTCGGCCGAGGTCCGGGAGCGGACCCGGCCGGGCAACTACCGGGTCAAGCTGGAGTGCCGCGACGGCGCGACCGCCTCGACGATGCTCCAGGTGGTCAAGTCGATGAAGCCCAGCCCCGGCCCGCACACCGGCTTCGGCGGCTCCGCCGGCGCCAACCTCACCGGCCTTCTCGTACCCGGTGGCCTGGCCCTGACCATCGCCGGCGCGACGGTCGGCATCATCGCGGCCCGCCGCCCCCGTGGCGCCGCCCGAGGCTGAGCGGCGCGATGGCCTCGCAACCCGCCTCGACACCGGCCGCCCGCGGCGACCGTGCCTCGGCACGCAGCCCCTGGTCGGTGCCGCTCGCGGCGGCCCTGGTGCTGCTCGGCGTCTTCGCGACCGGCGCGGGCCTCGGGCGTACCGTCGGGCCGCTGGACTGGGCGGCCGGCCAGCAACGCCCGGCGGACGCGCAGGAGCGGCCCGACGCAGGGCGCGGCGGCGGGTTGCCGGCCAGCCGGCCGGTGAGCCTGGCGGTGCCGGCCATTCAGGTGACCGCCCCGGTGGCCCCGGTGGGAAAGGCGAGGGACGGGTCGATCGACGTGCCGCCGCTGAACCGGCACCACGAGACCGGCTGGTACGACCGCGGCCCGACCCCGGGTGAGCCCGGCCGGGCCATCATCGTCGGGCACGTCGACTCCAAGAGCGGCCCGGCCGTCTTCTACGAGCTGCGCAAGCTCAAGCCCGGCGACCGGATCGAGGTGACCCGCGAGGATCGCAAGGTCGCGGTGTTCACCGTCGACTCGGTCGAGTACTTCGACAAGTCCCACCTGCCGGCCGACCGGGTCTACGGCGACGACGGGCCGCCGGCGCTGCGGCTGATCACCTGCGGCGGCGCCTGGGTCGGCGGCCGGACCGGCTACGAGGACAACGTCATCGCCTTCGCCTCGCTCGCCGAGACCCGGCAGCCCTGATCGGCCGGGCGCTCAGCCCTTGCCGGTGACCTGCTGGACGACCTCGAACTCCAGCAGCGTGGCGCCCGAGGAGACCGGCCGCCGCTGCTCCCCGCCCGCGCCGCCGGCGTGCGCGGCCCGGGCCGGGCCGGCCGCCCACGCCTGGTACGCCTCCTCGCTCTCCCACCGGGTGTAGACGAAGTAGCGGCTCTCCCCGGCGACCGGACGCAGCAGCTCGAAGCCGAGGAACCCGGGGGAGTTCTCCACCGCGCCGGCCCGGGCGGCGAACCGCTTCTCCAGCTCCTCGCCGGCGCCGGACGGGACGTCGATCGCGTTGATCTTCACGACTGCCATGGCTCCACCCTAACCAGCGGCCGATCAGCCGGGTGGACGCCCCGCCCGCTCCCCGACGCCGGCCGGGGCCGCCGGACCACCCGCGTCGAGGCAGGGCTCAGAACGACTCGACGGCCGGCACCAGCTCGGCGTCGACCACGATCGGGGCGTGGTCGGACGGGCCCTTGCCCTTGCGGGCCTCCCGGTCGACGTACGCGGAGCGGACCGCCCGGGCGAACGGCGCGGAGGCGTAGACGAGGTCGATCCGCATGCCCTTGTTCTGATGGAACATCCCGGCCCGGTAGTCCCAGTACGTGAAGGGGTGCGGGCCCTTCATCGGGGTCGGCACCACGTCGACCAGCCCGAGGTCGCGCAGCGCCGCCAGGGCGGCCCGCTCGGCCGGCGTGACGTGGGTGGAGGTGACGAAGAGCGCCGGGTCCCAGACGTCGGCGTCGGTGGGGGCGACGTTGAAGTCGCCGCAGACCGCCACCGGCGCCCCGCCGGCCAGCTCCGGCTCCAGCGCGTCCCGCAGCGCGGCGAACCAGGCCAGCTTGTACGCGTAGTGCGGGTCGTCGGGGGAGCGGCCGTTCGGGACGTACACCGACCAGACCCGGACCCCGTCGCAGGTGGCCGAGATGGCCCGGGCCTCCGGTTCGGGGAACCCGGGCTCGCCGGGGAATCCGACCGCCACGTCGGCCAGCCCGACCCGGGACAGGATCGCCACCCCGTTCCACCGGCCGTCGCTGTGGCTGGCCACCTCGTAGCCCAGCTCGCCCACCTCGGCGCTGGGGAAGGAACCGTCGGGGCACTTGGTCTCCTGCAGGCAGACCACGTCCGGGCCGGTCGTGGCCAGCCAGTCGAGCAGCCGGGGCAGGCGGGCCTTCACCGAGTTCACGTTCCAGGTCGCCAGACGCATGCCTTCAGCCTGCCGTATCCGGCCCCGACGCGCCGGGCCAGCCGGCCCGGCGCGCCGCATGATCGGCTATGGAGCCGGCCGCGCGCGGGCGGGCGGTCTGCCGTATCCGGGCTCAGTGCCCGGCGGGGCCAGGCAGGGCGGTCGGCGCGGTTGGTGACGGCGCCGACCGCCGGTTGTTCAGCGGTCGGCCGGGTCAGCCGTTCGGGGTGTCGCCGGGTCGGGTCTGCTCGGCCAGGAACCGCTCCAGCTCGGCGCCGAGCTCGTCGGCGGTGGGCAGCGGCCCGGCCTCGGCGGCCAGCAGGTTCTTCTCGCCGCGCCCACGGGCGAACGCGTCGTACTGCTCCTCCAGGGCCTGGACCAGCGCGGCGGCCTCGTCGGTCTGCGCGACCTGCCGGTCGATCTCGACCCGCACCACCTCGGCGGCAGTGCGCAGACTGTCGCTGGGCAGCAGCAGCCCGGTGCTGCGGGAGACCGAGGAGAGCAGCACCTCGGCGGCGGCCGGGTACTCGGTCTGGGCGACGTAGTGCGGCACGTGCGCGGCGAAGCCGATCGCGTCCCGGCCCGCCTCGCCCAGCCGGTACTCGAGCAGATGGCCGACGCTGCCGGGGACCTGCACCCGCTGGAGCCAGGGCTCGTAGCCGGAGATCAGCTCGCGCCGGGTGGCGTGCGCGGTCACCCCGGTGGGGCGGGTGTGCGGCACGGCCATCGGGATGGAGTTCAGCCCGGCGGTCAGTCGGACGCCGAGTCGGGTGGCCACGGCGGCGACCGCGGCCACGAACCGCTCCCACTGCAGGTCCGGCTCCGGGCCGGTGAGCAGCAGGAAGGGGGTTTCGTCGTCGTCGTGCAGCAGGTGCAGCGCCAGCTCCGGCGCGTCGTAGTGCTCCCAGTGGTCCTCGACGAAGGTCATCACCGGACGGCGGGAGCGGTAGTCGAAGAGCTGATCGACGTCGAAGGTCGCGATCTGACGCGATTCCAGCGAGGTGAGCAGCTGCTCACGGGCCAGGCGGCTCGCGTTGCCGGCGTCGACGAAGCCGGTCAGGGCCTGGATCAGCACCGGCTGCCCGAGGTCGGGCAGGTCGTCGGTGAGCTGGTAGAGCTCGTGTGGGTCGAGCACCGGTCGGACCTCCTGAGGAAACGCGCGTACGGGCCGCCGTGCGCGCACGGCTCCCGGTTCGCCGAACGTACCCGCCCGCGGTATCCATTCCAGCAACGGGCGGCTCGCGGCGATCCTGGCGAGCAAAGACGGACGAAGCGCGCATTTCGCCGATCATCCGAGGCGCGGTTGTCCGTTGGTCTACCAATCGCTCATACCAACGGGGGATATGGTCGATCATGCGGGCCGGGGCGGCGATGTCGACCCCGTCGTTCCGGAACTCCCGCCGCCGGGGGGTCTTCCCGAGATGCCGGTTCTGCGGGGTTACGCCCTGCCGCCACGGGGCACCACCGACGCGTCCCGGTTCGACCCGTCGGATTGTGGCGAGGGCCACTCGCTCACGGTGGGTGGCCCGTAAAACGCCTGCCTAACGTCGTCGGATGCGTGACGACGACACCATCGACGACCAGTACGCCCACGAGGGCCCGACTGGCCGTTCGGACGATACCCCCTCGTCCGTTCAGGTCGGCGTTCTCCGTGGCGGCGAGGCCGCTCCCTCGCTCCGTACCCGCCTCGGCGCCCTCGTTAACCCCCTGGCCCGCCGCCCGTCGCGGGTGGCGCTCGCCTCCGGCGTGGTCTGCTGCCTCGGCGTGGCGGCCTTCGCCGGCGTGCAGGCCCTGCCGGCCGACCGGCTCGATCCGGTCGCCGCCCAGCCGGCACTCACCGAGCGGGCGCAGGAGGGCGTGGCCTCCCGAGGCCAGGCGCGTACCCCGGTCACCGCGACCCCGACCCCCGCCGCCACCCGGACCGCCTCGCCGTCGCCGACCGCGACGAAGAAGGCCACGCCGAAGCCCAAGCCGAAGCCGAAGCGGATCGCCCCCGTCGCCGGCCTGGACCAGGCCCAGATGGACAACGCCAAGGCCATCGTCAAGGCCGGCCGGAAGATGGGCGTGCCCCGACAGGCCCTGATCATCGCCGTGGCCACCGCGATGCAGGAGAGCAACCTCTACAACTACGCCAGCGGCGTGCTGCCCGAGTCCCAGAACTACCCCCACCAGGCCATCGGCTGGGACCACGACTCGGTCGGGCTGTTCCAGCAGCGGCCCAGCAGCGGCTGGGGCGAGGTCCGCGACCTGATGGACCCCGAGTACGCCACCCAGGCGTTCCTCTCCGCGCTGCTGGAGATCCCCGGCTGGCAGAACCTGGCGCTGACCGACGCGGCCCAGGCCGTGCAGGTCTCGGCGTTCCCGTGGGCCTACGCCCAGCACGAGTGGCGGGCGACCGAGGTGGTCGAGGCCATCCTGGCCTGATCGTCCCGGGTTGTCGGTTGCCGGTTGTCCGTTCGGGGTACACATGATGCACGACCATCGAACGGAGGACGACATGTCACTGGTGCAACGGATCAGGGCGTTCCTGCGCTCGCCGCGCGGGCAACAGCTGGTCGACCGGGGCCGGCGTGAGTTGGCCAAGCCGGAGAACCAGGCCAAGCTCAGGCAGGTGGCCAACCGGTTCTCCAGCCGCCGCCGCTGATCGTCCCCCGCTCGCCCTCGACACCGGGAGCCCCCGTGACCGACTCCGCCCCCGTCGACGACGAACCCACCACCCCCACCCCGCCGCCGGCCAGCCCGGCGGCGGCGGTCACCCCGCCGGCCACCCGGGCGGGGGAGCCGGACGCCCCCGAGGCGCCGCCCGCCCGGCTCTGGGACCGGATGCGGGAGGACCCGCAGTACGCGCCGGAGCACCTCGCCCTGGAGGCGGTGCGCCGGCTGGGGCCGGAGGCCGCCGAGTGGGCGGCTCGGGCCCGTGCCGAGCGCCCCGACGTCTCCGCCGACGACCTCGCCGAGCAGGCGGTCCGGAAGTTCGTCAACCGGGCCCGCCTCTCCGGGGCGGTCTCCGGCGTGGCCGGGCTGCCCGGCGCGGTGATCGACGTCGGCGTGCTGGCCTGGACCCAGGCCCGGCTGGTGCTGCACATCGCCGCCGCGTACGGGGTGGACCCGGTGCATCCGGACCGGGCCACCGACCTGCTGGTGCTGCAGAAGGTGCACAAGGTCGCCGAGAGCGCCCGGCTGGCCCTGGGCGTGGCGGCGGGCCGGGAACGCGCCGGAGCCCTGTTCGGCCACGGCGCGCAGAACCCGCTCGGCAAGGTGATGCTCCGCCTCGGCGTGCGGCTGGCCCAGATGGCCGGGGTCCGTGCGGCGAAGCGGATGTTCGCCAAGGTCGTGCCGGGCGCTGCCATCATCCTCGGCACCTGGGCCAACTCCTCGGCCACCAAGGACCTCGCCGAGCGCGCCTGCGCGCTCTACCGGGCCGGTCTGGGCGGCGTGCCGCAGCCTCGCCGTTCCTGACCCGCACGGCAGGACGGCGGTGCGCCGGTCTCCGGGGCACCGCCGTTTCGCGTGCCCGGTGGGCAACAGCGGTCCACGCCGCCCGCGGTCGGCGGCCGACCGTTCCACCTCAGGCTCTGCCGGTCGGCCCGAGCGTCCCGGTGACCCGCTCGGAATGCTCGTCAGAGTCGCCAGCCGGCGGTGGAGAAGCTGACGTCGGCGAGCCGGTTCTGCCCGGCCACGTTGGGGTGGAACCAGTCGAGCCCGTTCACCTCGTCCAGGGTGAAGCGCACCCGGTGCACCGCCCCGCCGTCGTGCCGGCAGCGTGTCCCGTACGCCCGGCAGGCCGCCTTCAGTTGGGCGTTGTAGTCGTCGATGCGGTCGCGGAACCTGGCCCGGCGGGCCCGGTCGGCCGGGGCGGTGGAGGTCGGGTTGGCCAGCAGTGAGGGGCAGATGCCGGCCCGCCAGATCCGGGTGGCCCGCGAGTCGGTGTGCCCGACCTCCCAGAGCCGGTACAGGTCGGGGATGCTCACCACCAGCACGCGGGCCTTCGGTCGCCCTTTGCGCAGCACCCGCAGGCCACGGTCGACCTGGGTGCGGAACGTCGCCACCGGCGTCATCGTGTCGATGTCGTCGCGGCAGGCGTCGTTGGCGCCGATCAGCACGGTCACGTAGTCGGCCTTGTCGCGTACGGCCGCCTGCGCCTGCCCGGCGAGCGCCTCGGCCCGCGCCCCGGGCACGGCATGGTTGTGCGCCCGGCCGCGGATGTCCGGGTTGGCCTCGAGCAGCCGGCGGTAGTGGCTCTCCACCCGGATGCCGTCCCCTGTGGACCAGGAGTTGCGCTGGCAGGAGGTGAGCACGAGGCAGGAGCCGAAGCCGGTGGTGACCGAGTCGCCGAGCGCGGCCATGGTGGTGGGCAGGCCGGACTGGCCGGGCTCCCGCGTCGGCCGGGGCGAGGCGTTGCCGCCCTCCTCGCACGCGAGGGCGACCAGCGCCAGCAGGCAGGCGACGGCGGCGACCCAGCGTCGAGGCATTGTGTTCCCCCGGTCCGGCGGCGCAGAGCGACAGCGCGGTAACTCTACGGGGGCGGCCGGCCGGGTTGGGCCGTTCGTGTCGACTTTCAGGCAGAGTAAATATTTAGAAACATGGATTTGATAGGACGGGTCAGCGGGACGCCCGCCACGGCGGCCGCTGCCCGTGCAGCCACCAGTGCAGCGCCCGGGTGATCCGGGGCAGCACGAGGTACGTCATCAGCGGGGTCAGGCAGAGCGTCATGAGCAGCGTCCGCGCGGCCAGCGGCACCCCGCCGATGAACCGGGCGGTGAGCAGGGTGGCGGCCAGGCTCAGCGGAAAGAACGCCAGCCAGATCGTCACCGCCTGCTTCCAGCGCGGCGGGGACACCGGCGCGGCCGGCTCGCCGACGGCCGGCGCCAGGGTCTCGACCACGTGGTCGACCGGCGGGTCGAACCAGCCCTCGATCCCGGTGCGCCGCTCGACCCGGGTGTGCTCGACGATGCCCTGCGCCGAGGTGAGCCACCAGTTCCGCTGCGGGGACTCCTCCCAGCGGCGCAGCGTCTCGTGGTCGGCGAACCGGTAGAGCATGTGCCACTCCGGCGAGCCGGGCGCGCTCTGCACCCAGCCCATGCCGAGGAACCCCGGAAAGCTCTCGGCCAGCGCGCTGCCGGCCCGCATCCAGGCGACCATTTCGTGGGCGCGCGCGGGGTCGGCGCGCCGGGCGATGGCGACGGTCACCGGCACCGCGTGGGTCATGGTCATGCCCTCATCCTTCCCGCCCGCGCCGGGGCCGGCCCGGTCGTGGCGCGTCGGTGTAACGCAACCCACCGCCGGCCGCATCCGCGGCATACCCGCTCCGTGGCCGGCATCACCGCCCCGCCCTCCCGAGCCACCCCGGACCCCTGAGCGCGTCGGTCCCGGCCCGGTTTGCGGCGTGTCGCGGTGACGTCGGGCCGGGATGGCGCGACACGCCGCAAAGCGCGTGCCGCGGCCGCGATGGCCGAGACGCGTTGTCCTGCAGCGGCCGCCGTGGCGTGACTCGCTGTTTGCGGCGTGTGGCGGTGACGTCGGGACGGGATGGCGCGACACGCCGCAAACGGGGCCCCGAGGTCCGGTTCGCGGGCGGGCGGCGGGCGGGACGGCGGCGGTCGGTGCGGCGGCTGGGGCGGGCGGTTAGGGCCCGTCCTGCGGGGGTAGGCCGGAGGAATGACGAGATCGCAGCCCCGGCGTGCCCGTGGCACGGTCGGCCACGCGTACAGCGCGTTGAACCTCCGGCTCGCGCTGGCCCTGTTCGGCCTGGTCACCATGACCGTCTTCGCGGTGCTGGCGTTCTGGGCCGACGTGGTCTGGTTGGGGGTGGTGTGCGCGGTCTTCGCCGTGGTCGCCGTGGTCGACCTGGTCGTCATCCAGCGCCGCCGCGCCGCGCGCCGCCGTGAGGAGCCGGGCGTGCGGCACTCACTCTTCGAGTGACAGGAGTACGAGATGCCCATCGCCACCACCAATCCCGCCAACGGGCAGCTGCTCAAGTCGTACGAGCCGATGTCGGCCGAGCAGATCGACGCCGCGATCGACCGGGCCGACGTGGCGTTCCGGGACCTGCACGGCACCACGCTCGCCCAGCGGGCGCAGTGGATGAACGCCGCGGCCGATCTGCTCGACGCGGAACGGGACGCCACCGCCCGGCTGATGACCACCGAGATGGGCAAGACGTACGTCGCGGCGCAGGCCGAGGTGACCAAGTGCGCCACCGCCTGCCGGTTCTACGCCGCCAACGCGGAGCGGATGCTCGCCGACGAGCCGGCCGACGCCGGCGCGGTCAAGGCCAGGCGGGCCTTCGTGCGGTACCAGCCGATCGGGCCGGTGCTCGCGGTGATGCCGTGGAACTTCCCGCTCTGGCAGGTGATGCGGTTCGCCGCGCCGGCGCTGATGGCCGGCAACACCGGCCTGCTCAAGCACGCCTCCAACGTGCCGCAGACCGCCCTCTACCTGGAGGAGCTGTTCCGCCGGGCCGGCTTCCCCGAGGGCGCGTTCACCACCCTGCTGGTCGGCTCGGAGGCCGTGGACCCGATCCTCAGCGACCCGCGGGTCCGCGCCGCCACGCTGACCGGCAGCGAGGGGGCGGGCCGCTCGATCGGCCAGATCGCCGGGCGGGAGCTGAAGAAGACGGTGCTGGAACTCGGCGGCAGCGACCCGTTCGTGGTGATGCCGTCGGCCGACCTGGACCGCGCCGCCGAGGTCGCCACCACCGCCCGCTGCCAGAACAACGGCCAGTCCTGCATCGCCGCCAAGCGGTTCATCGTGCACACCGACGCCTTCGACGCCTTCGCCGACAAGTTCGCGGCCAACATGTCCGCGCTGCGGGTGGGCGACCCGATGGACGAGAACACCGACGTGGGGCCGCTGGCCAGCGAGCGCGGCCGGGACGAGATCCACGCCCAGGTGCAGGACGCGGTCGACCACGGCGCCACCGTGCTCTGCGGCGGCGAGAAGCCCGCTGGCGCCGGCTGGTTCTACCCGCCGACCGTGGTCACCGACCTGAACCCGCAGATGCGGATGTGGTCGGAGGAGGTCTTCGGGCCGGTCGCCGGCCTGTTCCGGGTGTCGTCCTACGCCGAGGCGATCGAGGTCGCCAACGGCACCGCCTTCGGCCTCGGCTCGAACGCCTGGACCACCGACACTCAGGAGCAGGAGCGCTTCGCCGTCGACCTGGACGCCGGCAGCGTGTTCATCAACGGGATGACCACCTCGTACCCGGAGCTGCCGTTCGGCGGCGTGAAGAACTCCGGCTACGGCCGGGAGCTGTCCGCGCTCGGCATGCGGGAGTTCTGCAACACCAAGACCGTCTGGGTGGGTGAGGGCGCGGCATCGGCCGGTGCCGGCGCGCACGCCGAGTAGCCCGCTTTTGGCCGGACACCGTCATGGGTAGGGATAGCCCATGACGGTGTTCGGCTTCCATGCCTCCCACGAGCAGATCCACCCGAGCCGGCTGCTGGATGCGGTGATCCACGCCGAGCGGGCCGGCTTCGACGCCGCCATGTCCTCGGACCACTTCTCGCCGTGGAGCGCCCGGCAGGGCCAGTCCGGCTTCGCGTGGTCCTGGCTCGGCGCCGCCCTCCAGGCCACCGGCCTGCCGTTCGGCGTGGTCAACGCGCCCGGCCAGCGCTACCACCCGGCGATCATCGCGCAGGCGATCGGCACCCTCGGCGCGATGTACCCGGGCCGGTTCTGGGCCGCGCTGGGCACCGGCGAGGCGAGCAACGAGCACGTCACCGGCGACGGCTGGCCGCGCAAGGACGTGCGCGCCGCCCGGCTGCGCGAGTGCGTCGACGTCATCCGGGCGCTCCTCGCCGGCGAGGAGGTCAGCCACGACGGCCTGGTCCGGGTCGACCGGGCCCGGCTCTGGACCCGCCCGGAGCAGCCGCCGGCGCTGATCGGCGCGGCGGTCAGCGCCGCCACCGCGCGCTGGTGCGCCGAGTGGGCGGACGGCCTGATCACCGTCAACGCCCCCACCGCACACCTGCGGCAGATGATCGACGCCTACCGGGACGCCGGCGGGCGCGGCCCGCTGCACCTGCAGGTGCACGTCAGCTGGGCGCCCGAGCAGGCCGAGGCCGAGGCGATCGCGTACGACCAGTGGCGCAGCAACGTCTTCGCCCCGCCGGTCTGCTGGGACCTGGACACCGCGGAGCACTTCGACGCGGTCTCCGAGCAGGTGCCGATGGAAAAGGTCGCCGAGGTCGTCAACATCTCGGCCGACACCGGCCGGCACGTCGGCTGGCTGGAGGAGTACGTCGAACTCGGCTTCGACCAGATCGCCCTGCACCACGTCGGGCAGGAGCAGCGCGCCTTCATCGACACGTTCGGCGCGCAGGTGCTGCCGAAGCTGCGGACCACGGCCTGATCTCGTCCCGCCGGCGGGCCCCCTAGGCTCGTACCCATGGAGGCTCTGTTCCAGGTCGTGGTCTTCCTCGCGATCGCGACGTTCGGCGCGGCGCTGGCCCGGCGGCTCGGCGTGCTCGCGCCCATCCTGCTGGTGGTCCTCGGTCTCGCCCTGTCCTACCTGCCCGGCTTCCCGCAGGTGCGGCTCGACCCGGACCTGGTCCTGGTCGGCATCCTGCCGCCGCTGCTCTACGTCGCGGCCCTGGAGACGTCGGTGCCGGCGTTCCGGCTGAACCTGCGGCCGATCCTGCTGCTGGCGGTGGGACTGGTGCTGTTCACCGCGTTCGTGGTGGGCACCGTCGTGTACCTGCTCATGCCGGGCCTGCCGTACGCGATCTGCCTGGCGCTCGGCGCGGTGGTGGCGCCGCCCGACGCGGTGGCCGCCACGGCGGTGGCCCGGCGGGTCGGGCTGCCCCGCCGAATCGTGACCATCCTGGAGGGCGAGAGCCTGGTCAACGACGCCACCGCGCTGGTGCTGCTCCGTGTCTCGATCATCGCCGCGACCGTGAGCGGCGGCCGGGTGGAGTTCGGGGAGGTGGCCTGGGAGGTGCTGCGCTCCACCGGCGGCGGCATCCTGGTCGGCCTGCTCGGCGTGGTCGTCTTCGGCTATCTGCACAAGCGAACCGGTGACGCGCTGCTGGACAACGCGCTGTCGCTGATCGTGCCGTTCGCGGTGGTCTTCGCCGCCGAGGAGATCCACGCCTCCGGGGTGGTCGCGGTCGTGGTGACCGGGCTCGGGATCGGCCACAAGATGCCGCTGCTGATGTCGGCGGCCTCGCGGCTGCAGGTCGGCGCGTTCTGGCGGCTGGCCCGGTTCCTGCTGGAGGGGCTGGTCTTCCTGCTGGTCGGCCTCCAACTACGGGAGGTGGTCCGCGACCTCGACGAACCGATCGGCCGGCTGGCCGGCGTCACCCTGGCGGTGCTGCTCGCCGTCTTCCTGTCCCGGTTCGTCTGGCTCTTCCCCGCCACCTACCTGGCCCGGCTGGTGCCCCGGGTGCGACGCCGGGACCCGGCCCCACCGGCGCGGGTGCCGATCGTCCTGGGCTGGGCCGGGATGCGCGGGGTGGTGACGCTCGCCGCCGCGCTGGCCCTGCCGCTGACCCTGGCCGGGGGCCGGCCCTACCAGCGGGAGCTGTTCATCTGGCTGGCCTTCGCGGTGATCGTGGTGACCCTGGTGGTGCAGGGGGCCACCCTGCCGATGGTGGCTCGCCGGCTGAAGCTGCCGCCGGACGACCCGGTGCAGGACGCGCTCTCCGCCGCGGCGGTGCAGCAGCAGGCCAGCAAGGCGGCCCGGGACCGGCTGTACGAGCTGGCGCCCGGCGCGCCGTCGTCGGTGGTGGAGCGGCTGCGCGAGCTGCTGGAGGCACGGACCAACCTGGCCTGGGAGCAGCTGGGCGGCGAGGGCCGGGAAACCCCGTCCCAGGCGTACGGCCGGCTGCGGCAGGAGATGATCGACGCCGAGCGGGAGGTGTACCGGGCCGCGCGTGACTCCGGCCGGATACCGGAGGAGGTGCTGGTGCGGGCGTACCGTGACCTGGACCTGGAGGAGTCTTTGCTGACCCGGGAGGCCGACGAGTGAGCTGCCAGCACCTGACCGAGGCGGGCGACGCCGAGCCGCAGGCCGAGGACGTCTGCCCGGACTGCGTCGCCATCGGCAACGACTACTGGGTGCACCTGCGCGCCTGCCTGACCTGCGGGCACGTCGGCTGCTGCGACTCCTCGCCGCACCAGCACGCGACGAAGCACTTCGAGTCCAGCGGGCACCCGGTGATGCGCTCGATCCAGCCGGGGGAGACCTGGCGCTGGTGCTTCGTCGACGAGGAGATCGGCTGACCGGTCCGGTTGCCCGGATCAGTGGCGGCCGGCGGCTCCCCGTCGCCCGGCAGCATGGGGCGCCGGTGCAGGCAGGTCGTTCGCCGCCTGCCCCGCACCGCCGGCGAGAGCCCGCCGGGTCAGGGTCGGGACGAGCAGCCCGACGAGCGCGAAGAGCAGGGCCAGCGCGCACCACCCGGCGACCCCGCCGTCGAGGACCGCCCAGGTCAGCAGCGCCGGTCCGCCGGCCCGGGCGAGGCCGGCGAGCAACCCGTCCACCCCCTGGTACGCCCCGATCGACTCCGGCGCGGCCAGCCCGTAGGCGAGCCCCGCGCCGGCGCTGCTGTGCCACAGGTCGCCGACGGTGTAGACGGCGGTGGCGAGCAGCAGCAGGCCCGTCGCCGGCCCGGCCGGTGTGCCGGTGGTGGCCGCGTACAGCAGCATCGCCACCGCCAGCACCAGGCCGGCCCGGCGCATCGCGGCGGCGGCCGGGACGGCGGTGTCCGCGCCCCGGGCGAGCCGCACGGCCAGCAGCACCGTGAGTGACGTGTTGACCAGCAGCACCGCCGACACCACGGCCGGCGGGGCACCGGTCCGGCTCACCGTCCACAGCGGCACGACCAGGGTGAGCACCGTGGCGTGCAGTGCCAGCACTGCCGACGCTCCGCTGACGGCCAGGAACGGCAGGTCCCGCAGCGCCCGCGCCCGACCCGACGTGGCCGGCCGCGCCGGGGCCGCCGGGGGCGGGTAGCCGGGCAGGCGCATCAGCAGCGCCGCCGACACCAGATAGGTGGTCGCGTTGCCGACCACCAGCACCTGGTACGCCAGGTGCGTGTCGGCCGCCAGGGCGAACCCGGCCAGGCCGGCGCCGAGCGCGATGCCGAGGTTCGCCACCGCGCGCAGGGTGGCGAACGCCTGCACCCGCCCCGCGGGTCCGCCGACGGCGGCGACCAGGGCGGCGCGGACCGCCAGGTTGCCGGCGGTGAGCAGCGCGTCCAGCACCGCCACCATCAGGAACGCGGGGAAGGACGCCACCAGCAGGTACGCCCCGGCGACCGCGGCCTGCAGCAGTTGCAGCAGCGCGCGCAGCGTACGCGGGTCGCGGCGGTCGGCCAGGCCGCCGAGCGGGACGGCGGCGGTCAGCCCCAGCAGCCCGGCGAGGGTGAGCCCCAGCCCGACCGAGGCGGGACTCAGCCCGACGTCCCGGGTCAGGTAGAGGGGCGCGCCGGCCAGCCAGAGCCCCGAGCCGACGGTGTTGGCAAGCGTGGCCAGGGCCAGGGTGCGCAGCCGACCGGGCGGCGGCAGTGGCGACCAGCGCCCGGGAACGGTCATCGGCTCGACCGTAGGGACCGGCCGCCGCCTGCGGGGACCCGCGGCGGGCGACGCCGGTCACACCTTCGCCGCACTCGGGGCCTGGCGGTGTTTGTCCGCCGTGAGAACGCCCGGTTGGCGGGCGCTCAGGCGTGGCCCACCCACCCGTTCTGGACGGCGTACCAGCTCAGTTGCATCCGGGTGCGGACACCGGCCGTGTCCATCAGGTGGCGCAGCCGTCGTTGCAGCGTACGCAGCGACAGGTCGAGCTGCGTCGCGACCGCCTGGTCGGTGAGCCCGGCGAGCAGCAGCGCGATGATCTTACGGTCGAGGTCGGTGGGTTCGTCGGTGGCCAGCTCCGCGAGCTGCGCCGGGCCGGCCCCGACGGTGGACAGCTCCAGCGGATGGGCGCGCTGCCATACCGCGTCGAACAACGCCTCCATCGCGGTCAGCAGTCCGCTGCGGTGCAGCAGCACCGCTCCCGGCTCACCACCGGGCGCCACGGCGAGCGGCACCAACGCCAGGTCGGCGTCGGCGATGGCCAGTTTCATCGGCAACTCGTCGACCACGCGCAGCTCGACGCCGCGGCCCAGCGAGTCGACGGTCTCCTCGACGTGACCGGGCTGCTCCAGCACCGCACGCTCGAGCACGGCGCGGAAGCGGATCCCGCGCTCGACGGCCGCCGTCTCGGCCGTGTTCTCGCCGGGCGGCACGGCGATGAACGGCGCGGTGATGAACAGACGCAGCTGGGTGCGGGCGGCCTGTTGCAGCTGGAGGAAGCGGTGCCGGATGGCGTCGACCCCGGTCACCACCTCGATCAGCTCGCCGATCGTGCGTCCGGCCACCGCCGCCCGGTGCTCCTCGGCGAGGGTGACGAGCGCGTGCTCGGCCATCCGGAGCGAGTCCCGCCGCTCGGTGATCAGCGCGCCGAGCCCGACGGCAGGTGGCGTCGCCCGGTACGCGCCGGTCGGGTCGCGGTTGACCAGACCGACGTCCTCCAGCCGGGCCAGCGCCCTGGCGGCGTCCGGCTCCGCCAGTTCGAGGAGCTCGGCGATCCGCAGCGCCGTGGCGCTGGGTCGGTTGAGCAGGGCGCGGTAGATGGCCTCCTCGGCGGGCTCCAGCCCGAGCGCGGCCAGCATCGGTACCCGTCCCTCTCGCCGTACGCGGTAGCGGGGAGAGTATGCGCCATGGCTGCTGACTTCGGTAGGTCGGCACGAGCCGGTGCCCGGCGGGACGGGCCCTGGGACGTGGTCGCCCCAGGGCCCGCTGAGCTGGCTCATCGCAGGCCGTAGGCCCGGATGATCTCTTGTTCGATGCCGTACCCGCTGTCTGTCGCGGCGCCGGCGCGCACCGAGACGAACCCGTTCGCCTTGGCGGGCGCGCGGAAGGTGCCGTTCCACCAGCCGTCGGCGTTCCTGGTGAGGGTCACCGACCGCCAGGTGGCGCCGTCGTCCGACGAGACGTCCAGCGTGACGCTGGTGATCTTGCCCGGGATGGTGCCGGCGTCCGAGGGTCGCGGCCGCACGGCGATCTGGTGGACGGCGTTCGCCTGGACGTCGCCGCGCAGGTCGGTCGCCAGCCGGTAGTCCAGCTGCAGCACGGAGAACGGCCGGATGAAGTCCGCGTCGACCGTGTCGGAGCGGAACGTCCACTCGGTGTGGGTGCGGGTCGACAGCCGGAACACGTCGCCGGGGCGTTCCGCGTCGAGGACGGCGCGGTAGGGAAGGTCGCCCGCGGGCACCTCCATCCACTGCATGTCCGTGCTGAACGGGTTGTCGTGGATCAGCGTGTCGCCCTGGAAGACCCGCAGATGGGTCGGGGTCTCACCCCACGGCAGGTAGCCGCCCAGGCGTTGGACCTCGCTGGACGAGCTCCACGGCTGCACGTTCCAGGTCATGAAGTTCTGCCAGCGCTCGTTGGTCACCGAGAAGGCGTCGCTGAACGCCGGGCGCACCGCCGGGGCGAACCAGTCCAGCCGGGTGGTGGCGCCGGCCGGGAAGGTGTTGACGCCCGACACCACCTCCCACGGCAGGGCGCCGTGGATGTTCTGGGCGTGCGACTCGGCCCAGACCTGGTCCGGGCTGACCCACTCGGTCCTGGTGCCCGGGTGCCACTCGCGCTCGTGCTCGCCGAGCGTCGGGATCAGCGTCATGTCGTAGCGGTAGCCGGAGCCCTCACCGTCGCGCACGCCGTAGTAGCGGGCGTCGATCCGGGCGAGGTCGTGCTGGCTGGGCCGGTAGACCAGCGGCCGGTCCGGCACCCGCCCCGGGTAGTCCCGGGTCAGGTCGTAGACGAAGTCGCTGTACTCGGACTGGGTGACGGTCAGCTTGCGGCCGAGCCGGGCCAGCGCGATGAGGGCCTTGCCCGCGTCGCGGTGCACGGTGGCGACGGGGATCGGCGACTGGCCGACGTACTCCGTCAGGCCGCCGACACCGTCGTTGACGACGATGAGCGCCTTGGCGCCGGCCGCGACAGCGGCGGCGGTGCGTTCCTCGGGCGTGACCGCGTCGCTGCGTCTGACGACGACGACCTTGCCCTTCGCGTCGACCTTCCGGTAGTCGTCGGCGGCACCCGTGCCCGCATAGGCCGACCCCACGGTGTCGCGGGCGTCCGCCAGCGTGCTGCCCCGCTGCACCAGGGTCTCGAATGCCGGCTGGCCATCCGGTGCGCTGAGCCCGAGCATGGGCTCGCCCTTGCGCCAGCGGGTGGTCAGCGTGAACTGGCCCTGCGTCATCGGCTCGGTGGGCGAGACGTACAGGTCGTCGTAGTTCGGTGGGACCAGGTACGCGTTGCGGAACGTCAGGCCGAAGCCGTCCACCACGCTGAAGTCGACCTTGCGCTGCCGGTCCTCGGTGCGTTGCGGCGCGTCGGTCTGCAGCAGGCGAGCCTCGCTCGCGTTCAGGACGACCTCGGTGTCGCGCTGGAGCACGGTCTCCGGATCGACCAGCACCGCCAGGCCGGACCGGTCCGCCCGCTCGCCGGCCACGTCGAGGTTGGCCGCGACCAGGTACGTGCCGACCGGCATGCGCATGGTCGTCTCGCCGTCGACGTGGATCGCCCACGGCCAGGAGTCGCCGGACTTGCTGATCCCGACCCAGCCGGCGGCGGGCTTGCCGTCCCGCCCGACCAGCTTGATCTTCAGGTCGTAGCGCTCCTCCTCCTTGACCAGGGCCACCGAGGTGCGGGTCACCGCTCGGCCGGTGGCCGCGTCTGTGCCGACCACGTAGCCGGTGAACCGGCCGAAGTCGGCGGCCCGCGGGTCACCGGTCACCGGCACCGTCGCCTTGCCGCCGGCCGGCACCGTCACCGTGGACCCACCGAGGGTGAACTGGCCGCCGGTGCTGGTCAGCGCCAGGTTCAGCGTGACGTCGGTGGCGCCGTGGTTGGTGAGGACGAGGTCCTTGGTGACGGCGACGTCGGTCGGTTCGTGGGGCCAGTCGTAGTTGCCGAAGAACAGTGAGCCGGTGGCGGTCACCGTGGTGCGCGTGGCGGCGGCGACGTCGAGCCGGCCGGTGCCGACCTCGTACGGCGAGTACCACTCCGCCAGGCCCTTCGCGCTGCTCATCAGGTGCTCCTTGACCTGAGCGCCGGTCCACCCCGGGTGTTGCTGGGCCAGGATCGCCGCCGCGCCGGCGACGTGCGGGGTGGCCATGGAGGTGCCGCTGATGGTGCGGTACGGGCCGTCCCCGCCGTCGGTCATCGCCTGCGAGCGCGCTGCGGTGATGTCCACGCCGGGCGCCGAGATGTCCGGCTTCATGCCACCGGACCAGGCCAGCGGGCCGGTGCTGGAGAACCCCGCCAGACCGTCCTGCTTGTCCGTCGCGCCGACGGTCAGGGCCGATGCGGCCGCGGCCGGGGTGGAGATCGTCTCCGGGCCGGCGTTGCCGGCGGCGATGACGAACAGCGTCCCGTACTGCGCGGACAGCGCGTCGACCGTCTGCGACATCGGGTCGCTGCCGTCGGAGGGCATGGTGTCGCCCAGGCTCATGTTGACGACGTCGGCACCGGACTCGGCCGCCCACTGCATGCCGGCGATGATCCACGAGTCCTGGCCGGAGCCTTCCTCGCCGCCGAGCACCTTGCCGACGATCAGGTCGGCGCCGGGGGCGACGCCCTTGAGCTCGCCGCCGGAGGCGGCGCCGCTGCCGACGATCGTGCTGGCCACGTGGGTGCCGTGCCCGTTGACATCGGTGATCGCCTCACCCGGCACGAAACTGGCGGTGCCGTCGATCTGGTCCTTCAGGTCGGGGTGGTCGACGTCGACGCCGGTGTCGAGCACCGCGACCTTGACGCCCTTGCCGTCGTACCCCGCCGACCAGGCCTCGGGCGCGCCGACCAGCGGCACGCTCTCCTTGAGGTTGACCTTGACGCGGCCGTCGAGCCACAGCTTCGCCATGCCGGCGCCCAGCTCCGCCTTGCCGCCGCGCGCCGGGCCGGCCGCCGGCGCGACGGCGGACCAGAAGGTGCGGGCCTGCTTCTTGTCGGCGGCGAGCGCGGCGCCGTGGATGCCCGCCAGTTTGCGGACCACCTTGCTGCCGCGGGGCGCGGTCGGCTGGACCGCCGCGCGGGCCGTCGGCCCGGCGTAGGTCGCGATCAGCGGCACGCCGCCGGCCTTCGCGTCGTCGTAGCCCATCTCCACCAGGTCGGAGACGTTGAACAGCCGGCGGTCCAGCTTGTCGGCGCTCAGCAGCGCCGCCGCCTCGTCGGGGACGACGTACAGGTCGCCCTTGATCTCCTGCATGCGTACGCCGCCGACGGCGTCGTCGGGCCGGTCGACGTCGGCGATCTGCCGGCCGTCGGCCAGCGTGGTGATCGTGACGACGTCGCCGGTGACCAGCGTGACCTTGTGGGTCGCGGAAGGCTTGGGGGGAACGGTGGGCCTGGACGGCGCGGCCTGCCCGGGCGCTTGCGCGACGACGGCGCTGGCAGCCAGTACCGGGACCATGGCGGCCGCCGCGACCAGCTGCCAGCGACCGCGGCGCCGGCGAGATGGCTTTGAGGGTGAGGACATGTCACGGGTTTAGCGGTACGCCGGCGACCGCGTGAAGGGCTGGTGACGACGGTCTTCTGCCATGGCGCGGATCCGCCAACCAGGATCGCGCGATACCCGGAGCTTTCGCCCACCTCGACCGCCCGCCCGCCGTGCCACGGCCAGCATATGACGAATCCGGTATTCCACAGACACCCATCGATACATCTAGCATCAATGGACATCTATCGATGGGAGGTCGGATGTTCCGACGACACAATCTTCCGCGTACGGCGGGCGCCCTGCTCGCGATGGTGCTGGCGGCGCTCGGCCTGGTGGCGGTCGAGACGACGGCGGCCTCGGCGGCCGTCCGGACCGTCTACTACGACGCCAGCCGGGCCGGCGAGTTCCGCACCAACTTCGACCAGGCCGCCACGATCTGGAACAGCTCGGTGAGCACCGTGCGGCTCGCGCCGCGCACCCCCGGCAACGTCACCATCTACGTCGACGACGGCTGGCCCCGGGCGCAGCCGACCGGGCTCGGCTCCGGTCGGGTGTGGATGGGCCGGCAGGCGGTGAACCAGGGGTACGACCGGACCCGGATCGCCACCCACGAGATCGGCCACATCCTCGGCCTGCCCGACCGGCGTACCGGGCTCTGCTCCGACCTGATGTCCGGCAGCAGCGCGCCGGTGTCCTGCAGGAATGCGTACCCGAGCGCCGCCGAGGCGTCCCGGGTGAACTCGCTGTTCGGCGGCACGCTCACCGCGCCCACCGGGGTCAGCTACACCTGGACCGGCGCCGAGGACCCCGGGCCGTTCGTGGTCGGTGGCCGCCCGGCCAGCGAGAACTACCCGTGGATGGTCTACGTCTCCGGCTGCACCGGGACGCTGATCAAGGCGAACTGGGCGGTCACCGCCCGGCACTGCTCGACCCCGTCGTCGGTGCGGGTGGGCAGCGTCAACCGCACCACCGGCGGGACCGTGGTCCGGGTGACCAGGGCGGTGAGCCACCCGTCCGTGGACGTCAAGCTGCTGCAACTGGCCAGCTCGGTCAGCTACGCCCCGGCGCCGATCCCGGGCACCTCCGGCGCCGTCGGCACGGCCACCCGGATCATCGGCTGGGGGCAGACCTGCCCGCAGCGGGGCTGCGGCTCCGCACCCGCGGTCGCCAACGAGCTCGACACCTCCATCGTCGCCGACAGCCGCTGCATCGGCATCAACGCGACGTACGAGATCTGCACCAACAACACGAACGGCAACTCCGGCGCCTGCTACGGCGACTCCGGCGGCCCGCAGGTGCGGCGGATCAACGGAGTGTGGAACCTGATCGGCGCCACCAGCCGGGCCGGCAACAACAACCCCACCTGCGCCACCGGCCCGTCCATCTACGTCGACCTGCCGTCGATCCGCTCCTGGATCAACACCCAGGTGGGCGGCCTGCCCGCCTGAGTACGACCCGTACACCCTGGGGCGTCCGTTCCTTCCGCAGCGGGCGCGGACGCCCCACCGGGCCGCCCCGACCGCCGCCGTTTTTCGTCGGCCTGACCGCCGCCGCCCGGGCGCGGGCCGGGCGGCGTGACCGCTGCCGGTCCGAGCCGGGCGGTCCAGGTCGGCCGGGCGGCCCGAAATTCGGTGGGCGGCATGCGCCGCAGCTGGTTGGGTCTGGGCCGTGGAGCGGATCAGAACGGCCCGGATGGACGAACTCGCCGACCTGCAACGGATCGAGGTGGCCTCCGGCGCGCCGTTCCGGGAGATCGGCATGGTCGACATCGCCGACGCGCCGCCGCTCGACCTGGATGTGCTCGGGGACTGCCAGCGGGCCGGCCGGGTCTGGGTGGCCCTCGGGCCGGACGACCAGCCGATCGCCTTCGCCGTGGCGCACCTGGTCGACGGCTGCGCCCACGTCCAGCAGCTCAGCGTCCACCCCAGCCACGCCCGCCGGGGCGTCGGCCGGCGGCTGCTCGACCACGTTGCCGGCTGGGCGGGGCGGCGGGGCCTGCCGGCGCTGACCCTGACCACCTTCCGCAGCGTGCCGTGGAACGCGCCGTACTACGCCCGGTGCGGGTTCGTGGAGCTGTCAGCGGCACAGGTCGGCCCCGGCCTGGCGGAGGTGCTGGCGGCCGAGGCGGCGCTGGGCCTCGACATGACCGACCGGGTCGCGATGCGCAGGGCGACGGGCGAGCGGGCGGTCGCCGACCGCCGGCCCGGAGTGGCGGCAGTTTCACGGAAAGAGTGGCCTCCCGGAGCCGGGAGGCCACTCTTTCCCTGAACGTGCGCGGATCGTGACCGGCGCGTGGCGTGCCGGAATGAGGGGTCAGGACGGGGTGCAGGCGGCGCCGTTGAGGGTGATCAGGTTGGGGGTGGGGTTGGCGAGGGTACCGGCCTTGCCGAGCAGGCCGAAGGTGACGCTGCCGCCGGGCGGGATCTTTCCGTTGTACGCCAGGTTCCGGGCCGTCACGGTGGCGCCGGACTGGCTGACCTGGGCCGTCCACGCCTGCTCGACCTTCTGGTCACCGGTGAAGGCGTACCGGACGGTCCAGCCGTTCACCGCGCTCGTGCCGGTGTTGCGGATCGTCACCTGGGTGTTGAAGCCGTCCGGCCAGGCGCCGTGCACCTGGTACGTGGCGGCGCAGCTCTGCGCCGGTACCGCCCCGGCGTCGCCCTGGTCGGCGAGGAACGAGGCGAGCCAGGCCAGCGCCGAGTTCCAGTTGATCGCCACCTCGTTGGTCGCGTACGAGTTGATGTCGTCGACGTAGCAGAACATCGGCTTGCAGCCGGCGAGCAGTTGGGCGGCGTACGGGTCCTGGAGGGCGGCGTTCGGGCCGCCGGCCAGCGAACCGGCCGGCGGGTTCGGCAGGTCGGGGTTCAGCTGGTGGCCGAAGATGCGGCTGTGCTGGTTGCGTGCGTGCTGCTCGCCCCAGCCGGTCACGTACGACATGTTGAGCGCGTTGCGGCCGAGCAGGTAGTCCGTCGCCTGCACCGCCCCGTCCCGGTAGGTCGCCTTCCGGGTCAGGTCGAAGGCGGTGGCCAGCACGATCGCGTTGTTGACGACGTTGCTGTTGCTGCCCCACACGTAGTTGCCGGCGTCAGCGGGCAGCGGCAGGCCGTACGCCTGGGCGCGCAGCGCCGCCAGGTACCGGTCGGCGGCCTCGGTCACCGAGGCGCGGATCCGGGCCTTCTCGGCGGCCGGCAGGCCGTTCGGCACGGTGGCCAGGTCGAGGCGGCCGAGGGCGGCCACGCTCTGCCAGCCGAAGGCCCCGCCGGCGGCGAAGACGTCGCCGGTGTGGTGCGGCGAGGCGGTCAGGTCGTCCAGGTAGCTCTTCTTCCCGGTGGTCAGGTACAGCTCGACCGCCGCCCAGTAGAACTCGTCGGTGACGGTGGTGTCGTCGTACGCCCCGCCGCCGGTGCCGTCGGCCGCGCTGGCGTAGATCGCCGGGTGTGCTTTCGCGGCCGCGTACGCGGTCCTCGCGGCGGTGCCGCAGCGGGCGGCGAAGGCCGCGTCGTAGGGGGCGAAGAGGCGGGCGCACTGGGCGGCGACGGCGGCCAGGTTGAGGGTGGCCGCGGTGGACGGCGGGTGCAACTCGCGCGGCTGCGGGTCCTCGTGTGGGGCCAGCGGCAACCCGGTCCAGTTCCGGTCGTGGATCTTGTGGTGGGCCATCCCGGCGAGCGGCCGGCCGGCCGGCACCTGCATGCGCAGCAGGAACTCGAGCTCCCAGCGGGCCTCGTCGAGCACGTCGGGAACCGCGTTGCCGCGCTCGGGCACCCGCAGGGTCGCGTCGCCCAGCGCCGCGCCGCCGTCGGCGGTCTCCGCCGTCTTGGTCCGCTCGAAGGTGTTCAGCAGCTGGTAGGTGGCGATGCCGCCGTTGACCACGTACTTGCCGTGGTCGCCGGCGTCGTACCAGCCGCCGCGCACGTCGAGGGAGTAGTCGCAGACGCCGGGCTGGCAGGGCACCTCGGTGTCGCCCTGGTTGGGCGCGACGCCGACGTGGCCGGCCGGGCGGGCGTACTCGGCGCCGATCAGGTCGCCGTCGATCGGGGTGCCGCTGCGCTGGGCGTAGAAGAACTGGAGGGAGTCGGCACGCAGCCGGTCGTAAAGGCCGCCGGAGATGTCGAACGGGTGGCTGGTCTCGCCGTCGGCGACCAGCGTGTAGCCGGTGCCCGGCGTGCGGTACGCGGAGAAGTCGACGGTCTGCACGTGCTGCCCGGAGGCGGCGTCCACCCCGCGCGGGGTGCTCTCGCCGCTGGCCACCACCGCGCCGGCCGCGGATCGCAGCTCCCAGCGCAGCGGGTCGGTCGCCTCGGTCACCACCGTGGCGTTCTTCGGCCCGCCCGGCAGGTAGCCGACCTGGTTGACCCGCACCCGGGGGCCGGTGTCCGGCTGGTAGGGCGGGGCCGCCTCGCCGCCGCGCAGCGAGACGTTGTCGAGGCAGATCCGCTGCTCGGCGGCGGACCCGCCGACCTGGAAGATCAGCTGCGCGGCGGGGTTGTCGTCGGGCACGGTGAAGGTCTGCTCGACCCGGGTGCTCTCGGGGCCGGCGGTGGCGCCCACGGCCGCGTACGTGGTGTAGGGAGCGCTGCCGAGCTGGAGGACGGCCTTGATCGCGGTGCCGGGGGTGGCGGAGACGTCGAAGCCGAGCCGGTACTCCGCGCCGGCGTTGAGCCGTACCCCGTCCTGGCCGATGCCGGCGTCCCAGGGGTTGGCCGACCCGCCGGGGACGGTGGTGCAGAGCCGGCCGTCGGCCGCGTCCAGCGCGCCCGTGCCGTAGGAGAACCAGGGGGAGACACCGGCGCTGAAGTCGCCGTTGCTGAGCTGTTCGGGGGCGTCCGGCGGGACCTCGGCGCGGGCCACGCCGGTGCCGGCGCCGGTGAGGGCCAGGGCGGTCGCCGCCAGCAACGCGAGGTGTTGGCGTCGGATTGGGATCACGGGGGATTCCTTCCGGGCGGGGGAGCGGTGGGGGTCGGGAGGGAGCGGTACCTGGGAGCGCTCCCACCACCGCCCGATGTTTCCAGCGCATCTCGTCGATGTCAATTGATCGGGCTGGATGACCTTCCGGCCGAGGTGGACGACCCCCGGGAACGTGAAGGACAGTGAGATTCGCCGCGCCACGACCCGTCGTCCTGATCTCCTAGAGACAACAGCGGCCTTCGCCTGGCAGGCTGCCTCCCATGACCCTGAAGCTTCGTTCCGTCGGGACGAGCGACCGTGGGCTGATCCGAAGCGGAAACCAGGACGCCCTGCACGCCGGTGCCTGGCTCGTCGCCGTCGCCGACGGCATGGGCGGGATGGCGGCCGGCGACCTGGCCAGCCGGATCGCCATCGACGCGATCGCGCCCCTGGACGTGGAGACCCCCGAGGACGCTCTGGTGGCGGCGCTGCAGAGCGGCATCGAGCTGGCCACCACGCGGATCCGCCAGGCGGTCGCCGAGGATTCGGAACGGCAGGGCATGGGCACCACACTGACCGCCCTGCTCTTCTCCCGGACCGGCAGCTGCCTCGCCCTGGCCCACATCGGCGACTCCCGGGCCTACCTGTTCCGCGAGGGCACGCTCAAGCAGATCACCCGGGACGACACCTTCGTGCAGATGCTCGTCGACCAGGGCGTGATCAGCCCCGAGGAGGCCGCCAGCCACCCCCGGCGGGCGGTGGTCACCCAGGCGCTCCAGGGCGAGGACGTCTCCCCGACGTACGCGACCATGGTCCCCTGGGCGGGGGACCGCTGGCTGCTGTGCAGCGACGGCCTCTCCAACGTGGTCCGCCCGGACACCCTCGCCGAGGTGCTGGCCGAGACCGCCGACCGGGAGCTGTGCGCCCGCCGTCTGATCGACCTCGCGCTGCGGGCCGGCGGCCCGGACAACGTCACCGTGCTGATCGCCGACATCGTCGAGGAGTGAGCCGGAGCCGGTTCAGCGGCGCCGGGGTGTGGCGTGCCGGGTGGGCGTGGCGCTGCCCGGGTCCTCCGGCCACGGGTGGCGCGGGTAGCGGCCGCGCAGCTCGGCGCGGACCTGCGGGTATCCGGTACGCCAGAACGACGCCAGGTCGGCGGTGACCGCCACCGGCCGGCCGGCCGGGGAGAGCAGGTGCAGCAGCACCGGCACCCGGCCGTCGGCGATCCGGGGCGCCGCCGGCCAGCCGAACGTCTCCTGAAGCTTCACCGCCAGCACCGGCGCCGCCGGGTCCGCGTAGTCGACCCGGATCTTCGAGCCGCTGGGGACCTCGATCCGCTCCGGCGCCAGCTCGTCCAGCCGGGCCGCCTGCCGCCACGGCAGCAGCCGGCGCAGCGCGGCGGCCACGTCGATCCGGGCCAGGTCGGCCCGCCGTCGCGCGGCGGCCAGCTCCGGGCCGAGCCAGTCGTCGACGGCCGCGAGCAGCGCGTCGTCGCTGACCTCGGGCCACTGCTCGCCGAGCGCCCGCCGGCAGAACGCCATCCGCTCCCGCAGCGCGCGGGCCGCCGGCGTCCAGGTCAACACCGACAGGCCTTCCTGGCGCAGCCCGTCGCGCAGCGCCGCCGCCAGCAACGTCTGCTCCGGCCGGGCCAGCGGGCGGGCCAGCAGCTCGATCGCACCGAGCCGGACCACCTCCCGGGCCACCACGTCACCGTCGACCCAGCCGACCTCCCGCGCCTCGCGCAGCAGCGGTCCGCCCGCCTCCCGGGCGGTGGCCTCGTCCAACCCCGCCGCCAGCCGCACCCGGGCGGTCGGCGCCCCGGGTGACCGGTCGGCCACCGCGACGGCCAGCCAGTCGACGCCCGCCAGCCCCGACCCGGGCGCCAGCTCCGCCGCGGTCCCACCCGCCATCAGGTACGACCTCCCGCCGGCCCGGCGGACCCGGGCCAGCCGTTCCGGGTACGCCAGCCCCACCAGCAGCCCGGCGGCCAGGTCGTCGGGCAGGTGGTCCCGGCCCCCGGCACCGGGAGCGGTGGGCAGGGCGGCGCGCAGCCGGCGTACCTCGGCCCGCCAGCGGGCGGTGGCCCCCGGATCGGCGTTGCCGCGCAGCCGCCGCCAGCCGGCGACCAGGTCGTCGTCCCGGCCGGTCAGGCCCTCCTCGGCCAGCAGCGCGACCAGCTCCGCCGCCCGGTCGGCGCCGACCCGCGGCGCACCGTCGAGCAGGGCCCGGCCCAGCCGGGGATGGGCGCCGGCGGCCGCGATCGCCCGGCCCCGCCCGGTGATCCGGCCGTCCGCGTCGACGGCACCGAGGCTGGCCAGCGTCTCCCGGGCCACCGTCAGCGCCGCCGGCGGCGGCGGGTCGGGCAGGGCCAGCGCCGTGCCGTCCGGGCTGCCCCAGGCCGCCAGTTCCAGGGCGAAGCCGGTCAGGTCGGCGGTGGCGATCTCCGGCTCCGGCTGCGCCGCCAGCCGCTCGTGGGTGGCCGCGGACCAGCAGCGGTAGACGTGGCCGGGTGCCTCCCGCCCGGCCCGGCCGGCGCGTTGCGTGGCGGCGGCCCGGGAGACCGGGACGGTGACCAGGGCGCCCAGGCCGCGGGACAGGTCGGTGCGGGCCACCCGGCTCAGCCCCGCGTCCACCACCACCCGGACGCCGGGCACGGTGAGGCTGCTCTCGGCCACCGAGGTGGCCAGCACCACCCGGCGGCGGTCGGCCGGCCGCAGCGCCGCGTCCTGCGCGGCGCCGGGCAGCCGCCCGTGCAGCGGCAGGACGGCCACCCGGTCGGTCAGGTCCGCCAGCCGCCGGGCGACGCCGGCGATCTCGCCGGCCCCGGGCAGGAAGACCAGCAGGTCCCCCTCGCGCTCGTGCAGCGCCCGCCGGACGGTGGCCGCCACGTGGTCGAGCAGGGCCGGGTCCACCCGACCGGCGCCGGGTGGGGTCACCGGCCGGGGTGGGGGCGCCCAGATTCGGGTGACCGGGTGCAGCGCCGCCTCGGCCCGGACCACCGGGACCGGCCGGTCCGTGCCGAGCAGCGCGGCGAACCGGTCCGCCTCCGGCGTCGCCGACATCGCCAGCAGCCACAGGTCGGGGCGCAGGGCGGCCCGGGAGTCCACCGCGAAGGCCAGCGCCAGGTCCGCGTCGAGCTGCCGCTCGTGGACCTCGTCGAGCAGCACCGCGCCGACCCCGGGCAGCTCCGGGTCGTGGTGCAGCCGGCGGACCAGCAGGCCGGTGGTGACCACCTCGATCCGGGTGCCGGGGCCGACCCGGCGCTCCCCGCGCACCGCGTACCCCACCCGTCCGCCGACCCGTTCACCGAGCAGGTCGGCCATCCGGCGGGCCGCCGCGCGGGCGGCCACCCGACGCGGCTGGGCCACCACCACCCGGCCCTCGACCCGGTCGGCCACCGCGAGGGGCGCGAGCGTGGTCTTGCCGGTGCCAGGCGGCGCCACCAGCACCGCGCCGCCGGCCTCGGCCAGCGCCGCGACCAGCGCCGGCAGGACCGGACTGACCGGCAGTCTCAGGGGTACGTCGGAGAGCACGGTGCCCACTGTGGCACCCGGCGGTCAGCCGGGGCGCACCGCGTCGACGCCGGTGACGAAGGCGACCCAGGTCGCGGACGAGAAGACCAGCACCGGCCCGCCCCGGTCCTTGCTGTCGCGGACGGCGACCCGACCGTCGACGGTGGCGACCTCCACGCAGTTTCCGTTGCCACTGCTGCGCGTGCTGGTGCGCCAGTCCGCCCGGGTCAGGTCGAGCGCGGTCATCCCCGTACCTCTCGTCTTCTGCGGGCGTGCCGCGATGCGGTCACGCAAAGTTACGAGAAGCGGCCTCCAGGCGGGCCACGGAGTCCGCCGGATCCAGTGCCATCCGGCACAGCTCCTCGTGCACAAGGCTATACCCGCGCACGTGACCGGCATCCTCCAGAGCCAGCCCCATCGTGAGATTGTCCAGGTAAACCACGGAGGCGTCGGCGGCGTCGGCGAACTGCAGGATGACGTACGGGGTGCTCATCGCCGGATGCGCCCCGGCCGTGAATGGAAGTACGTAAATAGTCACGTTCGGTGATTGTGCGATCCGAGCCATGTGGGTCAGCTGCTCGGCCATCACCGCCGCCCCGCCGACCGGGCGCAGCAGCACCGCCTCGTTGAGCACCACGGAGAGCTGGACCGGGGACTCCCGGCGCAGCACCTCCTGTCGGCGCAGCCGGGCGGCGACCTTGCGCTCCAGCCCCTCCTCGCCCGCGGTGCGCCGGTAGATCTCCCGCGCGTACGCCTCGGTCTGGAGCAGACCGGGCACCGACTCCGCCTCGTACGTGCGCAGCGTCGCCGCCTCGGCCTCCAGTCCGACGTAGAACTCGAACCATTCCGGTAGGACGTCGCTGTAGTTCTGCCACCAGCCGCGCTGCTGCGCCCCGCGGGCGATCTCGATCAGCGCCTCCGCGTCCGCGCCGGTGACCGCGTACAGCGCCAGGGCGGCCCGTACGTCGCGCGGCTTGATGCCGATCTGGGCGTTCTCGATCCGGGACAGGTTGCTCTTGGACATGTCGAGCTGGCGGGCGGCGACGTCGAGCGTCATGCCGGCGCGCTCGCGCAGTTGACGAAGTTCGCGGGCGATCCGGCGGCGGCGGACGGTGGGGCTGGCGGTCACCCTCTGAGTCTGGCACGGCAAGATCCGCAGGTCGCGCCAGTACGGAGTGCAACCATCGAATCCGGGAGTTGCAATGGCCGGAGGGTGCGGGCATCCTGTCACCCGGCGTCGATCACTTGTGGACAACCCGCGTTGGAGGCTCGTTTGCTCATCGCCGACGAGTTCTTCCTCATCGCCCACAACGACAGCCGGGGCAAGGCGAAACTGCACCCGGCCGCGACCGGGCTGGGGCTCGCCGGCGCCCTCCTCGGCGAACTGATCCTGTTCGGACAGATCACCGTCTCCGGCGGGCTCGTCACGGTGCTGGACCGGCGTCCACCGCCGGACGCCCTGGCGCACACCGTGCTGGACCAGTTGAACGGCGAGTCGCAGCACCAGTCGCTGCGTACCTGGCTGAGCTTCCTGGCCCAGACGGCGACCACGTCGGTGGGGGAGCGGCTGGCCCGCGCCGGGGTGCTGCGCCGGCAGGAGAGCCGGCGGTTGCTGCGCACCAGCGTCAGCTACGTCCCGATCGACCTCAACGTGGTGGCCTGGCCGGCCACCCGGCTGCGCGCCCTGCTGGAACGGCCGGATCCCCCGGGAGTGCCGGACGCCGTCCTGCTCGGCCTGGTCTGCGCCGCCGGGCTGAGCCGGGAGGTGCTCTGGAGTGCCGGACCCCGGGCGCACCACCGGCTCGGTGTGCTCATCCCCGCCCTGCCCGCCCCCCTGCGGGAACTCGTCGCGCACACCGAAGCCGCGGTCGGCGCGGCCGTGCTGCGCGGCATCCCCTGATCTGCGCCACCACCATCCCCCCTCATCCCCCCTCGAACCGGAGTCGCCCCCATGTCTCCCACGTCGACGCCGAAACGCCCCAGCAACGTCTCCGACGCCCTGGCCCGTGGCCGGTTGGGCGTCCCCTCGGTCATCTTCTTCGTCCTCTCCGCCGCCGCGCCGTTCACGGTGGTCGCCGGGGTGGTCACCACCGGGTACGCGGTCACCGGCGTGACCGGCATCCCGCTGGCCTTCCTGGCGGTCGCCGCGGTGCTCGTGCTCTTCTCCGTCGGCTACGTGGCGATGGCCCGCCGCGTCGCCAACGCCGGCGCGTTCTACGCGTACATCTCCCGCGGGCTGGGCCGGCCGGCCGGCGTCGGCGCGGCCTGGGTGGCGCTGATCGCGTACAACGCCCTGCAGGTCGGGCTCTACGGCACCATCGGCATCGCCGCCGAGCCGGTGCTCGACCGGCTCTTCGGCGGCCACCCGCAGTGGTGGGTGGTGGCCCTGGTCGCCTGGGGCCTGGTCGCCGTGCTGGGCCTGCTGCGGGTCGACATCAACGGGCTGGTGCTGGCCGTGCTGCTGGTCACCGAGATCGCGGTGATCGTCGGCTACGACCTCGCCCAGCTCACCCACCCGGCCGGCGGAGAGGTCAGCGTCGCCGCGCTGTCGCCGGAGAACCTCTTCGTGCCGGGCGCCGGGGCGGTGCTCGTCCTCGCCATCACCGGCTTCGTCGGCTTCGAGTCCTCGGTGGTGTTCAGCGAGGAGAGCAAGGACCCGCGCCGGACGGTGCCGATGGCCACCTACCTCTCGATCGCGATCATCGCGGCGCTCTACGCCCTGTCGTCCTGGACGATGACGGTCGCCACCGGGCCGGACCGGATCGCCGAGCGGGCCGGCGAGGACAGCGTCCTGCTCATCTTCAATTTGGCCGGCGAGCACCTCGGCGACACCGCGGTGCTGATCGGCCAGGCGCTCTTCGTGACCTCGGTGCTGGCCGCGATGATCTCGTTCCACAACACCACCGCCCGGTACGCCTTCGCGCTCGGCCGGGAGCGGGTGCTGCCCGCCGCGTTCGGGCAGACCTCGCCGCGCACCGGGTCGCCCCGGGTGGCGTCGCTCGCGCAGAGCGTCCTCGGTCTGCTGGTGATCGTGCTCTACGCGGTGAACGGCTGGGATCCGGTGCTGAAGCTGTTCTACTGGGCCGGCACCGGCGGCGGCTTCGGCGTGCTGCTGCTGATCGCGGCGACCTCGGTCGCGGTGATCTCGTTCTTCGCCCGGCAGGGGGTACGGGAGACCCTGTGGCGGCGGGCGATCGCCCCGGGCCTGGCGGCGGTCGCGTTGGCCGTGATCATCGTGCTGGCGCTGGACAACTTCGCCAATCTGCTCGGCGTCGCGCCGGACTCCCCGCTGCGCTGGGCGATCCCCGCGGTCTACCCGGTCGCCGCGCTGCTCGGCGTGCTCTGGGGCCTGTTCCTGCGGCGCAGCCGGCCCGACGTGTACGCGCGGATCGGCCTGGGCGCGGAGAGCGCAGCGGTGGCCGTGCTGCCGGAGCCGGGCCAGCCGACGCCGGCCGGGGCGGGGGTGCGGCGGTGACCGGGCTGACCGTCGAGCGGCTCGGGCCGGCGGAGACCCGGGCGGTCGCCGAGCGGATCGCCGGCGCGTTCCACGACCTGGCGGCGACGCGGTGGCTGGTGCCGGACGCCGCGAAGCGGGAGGCCGTGCTGGCGGACAACTTCGAGATCCTGGTCGACCACGCGATGCGGCACGGCCTGGTCCAGGCCACCGTCGACCGGTCCGGCGTCGCGGTCTGGTTCCCGCAGTCCGGCGACCCGGCGCCGCCACCGGCCGACTACGACGAGCGGCTGGCCGCGGCCTGCGGCGAGTGGACCGAGCGGTTCCAGCACCTCGACACGTTGTTCGAGGCGCACCACCCGCACGACGACCACCACCACCTGGCATTCCTGGCGGTGGCCCCGCAGCGGCAGGGGCGGGGCGTCGGCACCGCCCTGCTGCGGCACCACCACGCGGCGCTGGACGCGGCGGGCGTGCCGGCGTACCTGGAGGCGAGCAGCGAGCGCAGCCGCGACCTGTACGCCCGGCACGGCTACCGGGGTGGCGAGCCGTTCCGGCTGCCCGACGGCTCCCCGTTCTACCCGATGTGGCGGGAGCCGGGCGCCCGCTGAGCACTGGCCCCGAAGGCCGGCACCCGCGACCGCCGGTGCCGGCCTTCGCGGTGCCCGACGGCCGGCGCCGGGCGACGGCCAGCGCCGGCCGTCGGCACGCGGCGCCGTTTGCGGCGTGTCGCGGTATCCGCCGCCCCCGACACCGCGACACGCCGCAAAGCGTGCGGCGCGGGACGTCCTCCGGATGCGCGCCCGCATGTCGGCCGCCCCGGACACCGCGACACGCCGCAGACCGTGCGGCGCGGGGCGCCTCGCCGGATGCGCGCGGCCCGCGGTGTGGGGTATGGGCACGGAAAGGCCCGGTCGGCGAACCGCCGACCGGGCCCGAAGGACGCGACGGTGACCGGGTCCGCCGACCCGGCCGCCGTCAGCGCACCCTAGTAGGTTCCGTCGAGCTGACCCCGCAGCTTGGTCAGCGCCCGGGCCAGCAGCCGCGAGACGTGCATCTGCGAGACGCCGATCTGCTCGGCGATCTGCGACTGGGTCAGGTTGCCGTAGAAGCGCAGGGTGAGGATCTTCTGCTCACGCTCGTCGAGCGTGGCGAGCGCCGGGCCGAGGGCCACCCGCAGCTCGGCCAGCTCGAACTCGCTGTCCTCGCCGCCGAGCATGTCGCCCAGCTCGGTCGCCCGGTCGCCGTCGCCGGTCGGGGTGGACAGCGAGACCGCGTTGTACGCGCGGGCGCCCTCCAGGCCTTCCAGGACCTCTTCCTCGGTGAGCTTGAGGTGGGCGGCGATGTCGGCGACCGTCGGCGACCGGCCGAGGGTCTGCAGCAGCGAGCTGTTGGCGTCGGAGATGGCCAGCCGCAGCTCCTGGAGGCGGCGGGGCACCCGGATGTCCCATGTGCGGTCGCGGAAGTGCCGCTTGAGCTCACCGATGATGGTCGGGATGGCGTAGCCGGCGAAGTCCACGCCGCGGGAGGGGTCGAACTTGTCGATCGCCTTGATCAGGCCGACGGCGGCGGTCTGCGCCAGGTCGTCGGTGGGCTCGCCACGACCGCTGTAGCGGTGGGCGAGGTGGTTGGCGAGCGGCAGCCAGGCCTCGATCGCCCGGTCCCGCATCGCGGCGCGGGACGGATGGTTGGCGGGCAGCGCGGCCATCGCGTTGAGCAGGTCGGCGGCGCTGTCGGTGAGCGCGCGCGGGTCCAGCTTCTCGGTGCTCGGCGCGGCGGTGGCCGGCTGCTCGGTGGTCGCTGGCGCGGTCATGGGTGGTCCTCCCTGCACCTCGTCCGCGGACAAAAAGACGTGACGCTTTGGTTTAGCTTCAGATGGTCCGTTCGGGACTCACCTTAGCCTGATCGGCTTGACGAAATCTAGCCGAAAGGACGATGTACTTAAGTAATTTTGAGCCATCAAAGGTGTGTACCGGGCATAAACTCGCGGGTTTGTGATCACGGTTACCGGGTCGCTCGACCGATGGCGGTGTCCGACGGACACCCGTTCGTCCGGTCCGGTTGGCCCCGCCTGCTCGACCGGACGGTCAATCGCGGAACCGACATGGCGGACGAGTGTCGGCTTTCCGTCCTTGTCCCATTGACAGGACCGCACGTAGCGTCGCCCTACACCCATCGGTACGGAGGCGTCGTGCTGGACCCCGCGGATCCGCAACTCGTCGTCGACAGTCGCACGCTGCACTTCAGCTGGCTGCCGGCGGATCCGGACGCCGTCGCCGCGCTCGTGCCGCCCGGGCTGCGGCCGCGCCGGGACCGGCAGGTCTTCATGAACCAGTACGTGGTGGAGGACGCCGCCCAGACCTCCGGCTTCGGCGCCTACTCACTGACCTACCTCGGGGTGGCCCTGGACGGGGTGAACGCGCCCGGCGGCGTGAGGCCGGGCGGCTGGTGGACGCACTACGTCACCTCGAGCCCGCTGGTGCGGGAGTACGCGGCCGCCCGCGGCGCTCCCGCGGTGCTCGGCCGGACCACCATCGAGGTGCGGGGCGAGGCGCTGGTCGCCGAGACCGTGGCCGACGGGTCGCCGCTGATCCGCGCCCGGGCGCGGATCGGCGAGACCGGGCACGTGGTCCACGCCGGGCACAACCGCTACTTCACCCGCTGTGCCGGGCAGCTGGTCAGCTCCGTCTACCCGTTCATCTCCGAGACGGTCGACCCCTTCGAGATCGAATCGGTGGAGTTCCTGGAGCCCGGGCACCCGGTCTACGCGCTGCGCCCGGAGAACCCGCTGCTGATCACCTGGGGCTTCTACGCCCCACGCACCGCGTTCGCGTACCCGGGTGGGCTGACCCCGTACCCCGGGCAGCAGGCGCGGGCGGAGGCGCGTGGCGACGCCTCACCAGGTGCCGGCGCGCCGGGCCCGCAGCGGTCTGCCGTCCGGGTCGTAGACCAGCCGGTACGCCGGTAGCGCCCAGAGCCGGGTCAGCCAGGGCAGCCGTTCCGGCCGGTGCGGGCGCAGCCGGCCCGGGGGCCGGGGGCCCTGCCGGCCGCCGTCGTACCACCGCTGGAGGGCGTCGGCCGCCGAGGTGATCGCCTTCACCGCCGCTTCCGGGTCCAGCAGGTCGGCGTCCTCACCGCCGTCCGGGTCGCGGTCGAGGTGCTCGCGCCACAGCCGCAGCCGCAGCTCCCGGGCGAAGACCCGAGCGCCGTCGCCCGCGCCGGTCGGATCGGTGGGCGCGCGCTCGTCGCGGGTGTCGTCGAGCACCGCGCAGGACAGCTCGCTGTCGTGCGTCCAGGACCGGCGGTTGAAGTTGTCGCTGCCCACGCTCGCCCAGGCGTCGTCGACCACGCAGACCTTCGCGTGCACGTAGACCGGCTCGCCCTCGCGGTTCTCCAGGTCGAACACGTGCACCCGGTCGGGGGCGGCCTTGTCGCAGAGCGAGAGCGCCTGCTCGCGGCCGACCATGTTCGGTGGCAGGGCCAGCCGGCCGTCCACGTCCGGGTAGCGGGGCACCACCGCCACCAGGTGCAGGTCGGGATTGTCGCGCAGCGCGTCGGCGAACAGCTCGGCCACCTCGGTGGACCACAGGTACTGGTCCTCCAGGTAGATCAGCCGGCGGGCCCGGCGTACCGCCTTGGTGTAGCCGCGGGCCACGGTGCGCTCGCCGTCCGGGGCGAAGGAGTAGCGGGGGCGTACCGCCGGGTAGGTGCGCAGCACCTGGATCCGGTGCGGGCCGCAGGGCGGCGGGTCGGCCGGCTGCTCGGGCAGCGGATCGGGACTGAGGTCGGCGCCGCGCAGCCGGTCGCGCAGGTAGGCCAGCGGGTTCTCCGAGTCCATCGGCATCGGGTCCGTCCAGCGCTCCCGGAACGTGGTGTCCAGCGCGCCGACCACCGGGCCGCGGACGGCGAGCTGCACGTCGTGCCAGGGCGGGTGCGGGCCGTACCGGGGGGACATCCGCACGGCCTGCGGGTCGCCCCGGTGCGCCGCGTCGTCGCGCCGGCTGTGGCACAGGTCGATGCCGCCGGCGAAGGCGACGTCGCGCTCCGGGGCGCCGGGGTGTCGCAGCACCACCAGCTTCTGGTGGTGCGAGCCGCCCCGCCGGACCCGCTGGTCGAGCAGCACCTCGCCGCCGGCCGCGCAGATCGCCTCGCTGAGGCTGCGGTTCTCCGTCTCGCTGTAGGAGAGGGCGTCGAGGTGGGAGCGCCAGATCAGCCCCTTGACCACGACGCCCCGCTGGGCGGCCCGGGCGAAGAGCTGGACCACCGTCGGGCCCTCCGGGCGCATCCGCTGGTCCGGGTCGCCACGCCAGTCGGTGAAGAACAGGTGGTCACCGGCGCGCAGCGCCTCCACCTCGTCGACCAGCCGGTCGAAGTACGCCGCACCGTGAATCAACGGCTCGGCGAGGTTTCCCGCCGTCCAGACGGGTAACACCGAGACCGGGTTGGCGCGTTCGTCAGCGGTCAGGAACCAATCCTGCGTCGCCACGTTCCAGCCCCCCGAGGTCGTCGACAACGTCCTCACGGTAGGTGTCCTGCCGCCGGTACGCACGCCGGGCCTGCTCCGCGTGCCCTGGTGGTGGCACCTGTCGGACCCGAGACGCGCACACCGAGGAGGCCACAGCATGCCCGCCGAGACGACGAACCCCGTGACCGAGTACCGCCCTCAGGCGGTGGAGAGTGAACGGGGTGCGCTGTTGGCGGTGTTGCTCATGGTGATCCTCGGGGTCGCCGGAATCTTCGCCGTCTCCTGAGACCGACGCGGGGCGCCCCGGTGGACCGGGGCGCCCCGGCGTGCGATCAGGGACGCCTGCCCTGGCCGCCGGTGTGCGGCAGCCGCTTGGCGGGGACGACCCCGAGCCGGCCGGCCTGGAAGTCCTCGAAGGCCCGGACCAGTTCGGCGCGGGTGTTCATGACGAACGGCCCGTAGTGCGCCACCGGCTCCCGGATGGGCCGGCCACCCATGATGAAGAGGTCCAGCGCCGGGGTGTGGGCGTCCTGCCGGGCGTCGGCGGTGACCCGCAGCGCGTCGCCCGGGCCGTGCACGGCCAGCTGGCCGGTGCGCACCGGCCGCCGGTCGGTGCCGACGGTGCCGCGGCCGCCCAGCACGTAGACCAGCGCGTTGAAGTTCGGCCGCCAGGGCAGGCTCAGCTCGGCGCCGGGCTGGAGCGTCACGTGCGCGATGGTGATCGGGGTGTGGGTCGAGCCCGGACCCCGGTGCCCGGCCACCTCGCCGGCGATCACCCGGATCAGCGCCCCGCCGTCCGGCGTGGTGAGCAGCGCCGCCTCCCGGCCACGGATGTCCTGGTAGCGCGGCGGCTTCATCTTCGCCACCTTGGGCAGGTTGACCCAGAGCTGGAGGCCGTGGAAGAGGCCACCGCTCATCACCAGGTGCTCCGGCGGCGCCTCGATGTGCAGCAGGCCACGGCCGGCGGTCATCCACTGGGTGTCGCCGTTGGTGATGGTGCCGCCACCACCCTGCGAGTCCTGGTGGTCCATGATCCCGTCGATCATGTAGGTCACGGTCTCGAAGCCGCGGTGCGGGTGCCACGAGGTGCCCTTCGGCTCGCCCGGCGCGTAGTCCACCTCACCCATCTGGTCCAGGTGGATGAACGGGTCCAGCTCGGTCATCGGCACCCCGGCGAAGGCCCGGCGCACCGGGAAGCCTTCGCCCTCGTAGCCGCGCGGGGCGGTGATCAGGCGGCGCACCGGACGGAAGCTGGTGCTCTCGTCGAGCCGGGGCAGGCGGGGCAGGACGAGGACGTCGTCGACGGTGATGGCGGGCATCGCGAACTCCTTAGTCGCTCAGGGTGGACGACGCGTCGCGGTCGGCGCGCAGGCGCCGGCCGAGTCGTTCGAAGACCCGGGTCAGGGTGGCGACCTCGGCGTCGTCGAGGTCGTCCATCAGGTGCCGGCGGACCGAGGCCAGATGCCCCGGTGCGGCCTCGCGCAGGGCGAGCAGCCCGGCGGCGGTCAGCACCGCCTCGCTGCCCCGGCGGTCCTGCGGGCAGGACTCCCGGGCGACCAGGCCGCGCCGCTGCATGGACGTGATCTGGTAGGTCAGCCGGCTGGGGGAGAAGACCAGGCGGTCGGCCAGCTCGCCCATCCGCAGCCGCTGCCCCGGCGCCTCGGCGAGCAGGACCAGCACGTGGTAGTCGGCGAAGCTCAGGCCGCGGTCGGCGCGCAGGTCGTCCTCCAACTGGGTGAACAACCGCTGGCTCGCCTCGATGTACGCGCGCCAGCCGGCCATCCGCGCGCTGTCCAGACCCTCCGTCACGGCTACGACTGTAGCACTCCTTTAAATTTAAACAAGCTTTCTTCGAGCTGTCGACGACCGGCGGAGCGCAATCGAGCGGCCGGGTGCTTCAGTTGTGAAGGAACGCGATCGGCGGAAAGCGCGGGCGGGCCGGCGGCACGCCGTGCCACACTCCGGCCCGTGGATCCCGTCGAGCTGACCGCCCCCGGTCTGCTGCTGCGCGCCTGGCGGACGCGGGACGCCGCCGCCGTGCTCAGGGCGCTGCGGGAACGCGAGGTGGAGCGGTGGAACCCGCAGGGCGTACGGGACGAGGCCGGGGCGCGCGAGTGGCTGCGTCGGCGCGCGGACCCGACGGCGGTGGACCGGCTGTCCCTGGCGGTGACCGACGCCGCCGACGGCACCCTGCTCGGCGGGGCCTCGCTCTTCCAGATCCACGACGGCAACGCCTCGATCGGCTACTGGACGGCCGCCGCCGCGCGGGGCCGGGGAGTGGCCTCCCGGGCCGTCACCGCGCTCGGCGGGTGGGCCTTCGCCCACCTGGGGGTGCACCGCATCGAGCTCTGCCACGCGGTCGCCAACCCGGCCTCCTGCCGGGTCGCCGCGCGGGCCGGGTACCCGATCGAGGGCACCATGCGTGACTCCCACCGGTACGGCGACGGCCGCCGCCACGACGAGCACCTGCACGCCCGGCTGGCCACCGACCCCTGACCCGGGCCCGGTTAGGCTCGGCGGGTGGACGATCTCGAACTGCTCGACTGGCGGGAGCGGGTGGCCCGGCTCTACCTCTCCGACCTCGACCTGGCCGGCTTCCGGACGGCCCGCGACGAGCTGTTCGCGGGGCACCCGCAGAGTCCGGTGCCCGCCGCCGACCGGGCGGCCTTCACCGGGCTGGGCTGGTTCCCGCCGAACCGGGACGCCGTCGTGGAGGCGCCGCTGCGCCCCGCCTCGGGCACCGAGAGCATCGACACCGGCGGCCCGGACGGCGTGGTGACCTACCGGCGGGTGGCGGTGGCGCAGACCCCGTGGGGCCCGCTGACCCTGTGGTGGATCGAGGCGTACGGGGGCGGGCTCTTCGTGCCGCTGCGCGACGGCACCAGCGGCCGGGAGAGCTACGGTGGCGGCCGGTACCTGACCGACACCGTCAAGGGCACGTATGGCCGGGGGCTCACCGTGCTGCCCGGCGGGCGGGTACGCCTGGACGCCAACTACCTCTACAACCCCAGCTGTGCCTACGACGACCGGTGGGCCTGCCCGCTCGCCCCGCCGGAGAATCGGGTCGACGTGCCGGTCCGGGCCGGCGAGCTGGCGTACCACCGGGCCTGACCCACGCCGCGACGCCCCGGCGCGCGATGCGCCGGGGCGTCGGGGTACGTGCTCAGCGGGCCGTCGCGCCGGTCGGGGTGAGGTGCATCCGTCCCAGCAGCTGACGCGCCTGGTCGGCGAGGTTCGCGTCCACGGTGACCGCGTACTGGCCGGCGCGCAGCGAACTGGCCGAGGTGAAGTCGCGCTGACCGCCGGACATGGCGTGCGCGACCGCGCCGAAGACGGCACCCCAGATCGCGCCGATGACCAGCCCGACCAGGATCACCGCCAGCCAGTTGCCGACCGTGAAGATGCCGAACAGCAGCCCGATGAAGAGCCCGAACCAGGCTCCGGTGCCCGCGCCGAGCAACGCGGCCCGCCCGGTCGTCAACCGGCCGAGCACGGTCTCCACCAGGGTCAGGTTCGTCCCCACGATCGCGGTGTGTTCCACCGGGAACCGGTTGTCGGCCAGGTAGTCCACCACCCGCTGTGCGGACGGATAGTCCGGGTACGAGCCGATCGTCACGGTGGGCGGCCCGGTCTGCGGGCCGTGCCCGTCACCGCTGGGCGCGGCCGGCCGGCCGGCCGGACCGGACGGGAGGTTCTCGTCGCCCGGCATCCCGGGACGCCAGGCCGCGGTCGGGTTCGAGGGTCTGGTCATCGCTGCCTCCTTCGTCGGCCACCCGTCTTCCCGACGGTCCCCACCGGTAACGCCCAACCGCCGCCGACGTCGAGGAATGCTGCTTCGCCGGCCCGGGTAGGCACCGGCGTGCAGAGCGGACGGATCAGTGAGCACGGGTTCCTGGCCGACGGCAGCAGCGCCGTGCTGGTGGATCGTGCCGGCTCGGTGAACTGGTGGTGCCCCGCCCGGTTCGACGCGCCGTCGGCGTTCGGGCGGCTGCTCGACGACCGGGCGGGGCACTGGTCGATCCAGCCCGAGGGCGGGTACACCAGCGAACGCTCCTACCTGGACGACACGCTGGTGCTGCGTACCGTCTTCACCACCACGACCGGCGCGGTGGCCGTCACCGACGCCCTGGCGCTGGAGCCCGGGGCGCGCGGGCACGACATCGGCCGGCGCTCCCCGCGGGTGCTCGCCCGGGTGGTCGAGGGACTCGCCGGCGAGGTGCCAATGCTGGTGGACTACCAGCCCCGGTTCGAGTACGGGAGGGTCAGCGCCTATCTGACGAACTCCGATGGGGTGATCGACGCGGCCGGCGGCGGCTGCCGACTGCGACTGCGCGCCGACGTCGCGCTGGACTGCGGAGAGGACGGGGCCACCGCCCGGATCACCGTCCGCGCCGGCGAGACCTACCGCTTCACCCTCGGGCACGCCCCGGCCTACGGCGACGCGCAGCCGGCCACGCCCGACGCCGACCAGGTGGTCGCCGATGCCGTCGCCGGCTGGCGGTCCTGGGCGGCTCTGCACGACGACTACCAGGGCCGCTACCGCGACGCGGTGCGGCGCAGCGCGATGGTGGTGCAGGGCATGACCTACGGGCCCAGCGGAGCGGTGGTGGCCGCGGCGACCACGTCGCTGCCCGAGCAACTGGGCGGTGACCGCAACTACGACTACCGCTTCGTCTGGGTGCGCGACTTCAGCCTCACCCTTCAGGCGCTCTGGCTGGCGGCCTGCCCGGACGAGGCGAACCGGCAGTTCTCCTGGGTGGGCCGGGCGATGGGCCGGATCGGCGACGAGCCGGTGCCGATCATGTACGGCGTCGACGGCGGACGGGACCTCACCGAGCATGCCCTCGCCCACCTCTCCGGCTACGACAACAGCCGGCCGGTCCTGGTCGGCAACGACGCCTGGCGGCAGCGGCAGACCGACGTGCTCGGCGAGGTCCTCGACGCGGCCTGGCTGATGCGGTACTACCTGGACCCGATGTCGCCGGACGTCCGCCACCTGCTGCGCGCGCTGGCCGACCGGGCGGTGTCGGACTGGCGGCGGCCGGACGCCGGGATGTGGGAGGCGCGCGACGCGGAGCGGCACTACGTCTCGTCCAAGGTGCAGTGCTGGACGGCGCTGGACCGGGCGGTCCGTTTCGGCTCCCGGCTGGGTGACCCGGCGGACGTGGCCCGCTGGGCGGCGGCCCGCGACGAGGTGCGGGCGGCGGTGCTGACGCGCGGCTGGAACGAGCGGCTCGGCGCCTTCACCGGGGCCTTCGACTCCGATCAACTGGACGCCTCGGTGCTGCTCATGCCGCTGGTGGACTTCCTGCCGGCGGACGACCCGCGGATGCGCTCCACGATGGACGTGGTGGAGCGGCGGCTGTCCCGCGACGGCCTGCTGCGCCGCTGGGACGACGACCCCGCGGGCTTCGTCATCTGCTCGTTCTGGCTGGTCGGCTGCCTGGCCAAGGCGGGGGAGCGGGACCGGGCGGGCCGGGTGTTCGAACAGCTCGCCGCCCGGGTGAACGACCTCGGGCTGTACGCCGAGCAGATCGACCAGGCGACCGGGGAACACCTCGGCAACTTCCCGCAGGCGTTCTCGCACATCGGCCTGATCAACGCGGCGGGTCATCTCACCGCCGCCGACGAGCGGGCTCGCAGGGCCAGGGAAGGCGACCGACAGCCCGTGCCGGCCGGTACGGGACCCAGGGAGGGAGCACGCTGATGACCGGACGACTGTCAGGCAGGACCGCCCTGATCACCGGCTCGGACTCGGGTATCGGGCAGGCCACGGCGATCGAGTTCGGCCGCGAGGGCGCCGACGTGGTGGTGCACTACCTGCACGACCACGCCGGGGCCAACCACACCCGGGCCGAGGTGGAGAAGGCCGGCCAGCGGGCCATGGTGGTGCAGGGCGACATCAGCGTCGAGCACCAGGTTGAGGCGATGTTCGACGAGGCCCTCGCCGAGTTCGGCACCCTGGACGTCCTGATGAACAACGCCGGCGTGGACGCTTCCGGCATCCCCGTCGCCGACCTGGACACCGAGACCTGGGACCGGGCCATCCGGATCAACGTCTACGGGACGTTCTTCTGCTCCCGCCGGTTCGTGCGGCACCGCCGCGACCAGGGCGGGCAGGGAAAGATCATCAACATCACCTCGATCCACCAGGAGGTGGCCCGGGCCGGCGGCGCGGACTACGACACCAGCAAGGGCGCGATGTTGGAGTTCGCCAAGAGCCTCGCCCTGGAGGTGGCGCCGATGCGGATGAACGTCAACAACATCGGACCTGGGATGGTGCTCACCCCGTTCAACCAGCGGGCCATCGACGATCCGCAGTACCTGGAGGAACAGGTGCAGTCCATCCCGTGGAAGCGCGCCGCCCAGCCCGGCGAGATCGCCAAGCTGGCCGTCTTCCTCGCCAGCGACGACGCCGACTACGTCACCGGGTCGACGTACTTCATGGACGGCGGCCTGATGCAGAACCAGGGCCAGGGCGCCTGAGCGCGCCGGGTGCCCACCCGCACCCGATGCCTGGCGGAGAATGGCGGGATGCGCCTGGTCATCCTCGCCGACACCCACGTACCGAAGCGGGCGCGTGACCTGCCCGCGCCCGTCTGGTCGGCGGTGGCGGCCGCCGACGTGGTGGTGCACGCCGGTGACTGGGTCGACGTGGCGCTGCTCGACGCGATGAGCGCCCGGGCCCGCCGGCTCGTCGGCGTGTACGGCAACAACGACGGCCCGGAGCTGCGGGCCCGACTGCCCGAGGTGGCCCGGGTCGAGCTGGACGGCCTGCGGGTGGCGGTGGTGCACGAGACCGGGCCGAAGACCCGGCGCGAGGAGCGCTGCGCGGCCCGCTTCCCCGACCGGGACCTGCTGATCTTCGGCCACTCGCACATCCCGTGGGACAGCGTCGCGCCGGGCGGGCTGCGGCTGCTCAACCCCGGCTCGCCCACCGACCGGCGGTCCCAGCCGTACGCCACCTATCTGACGGCGCGGGTGGCGGCGGGGCGGCTCGGCGAGGTCGAGCTGCACCGCCTGCCCCCGCGCTGAGGGTCACCGGCCCCGGCCGGTCTCCTCCTGCAACTCGTCGATCCGCCGGGACGCCTCGGCCTTGGTCAGGTCGTCCGGCACCTCCTCGCCGGCCTCCCGGGCCAGCGTGTGCAGGTACGACTCCTGGGCGGCGGTCGGCGGCTCCTCGCCGGTCACCCACTCGTCCGGGTCCTTGATCGCGCCCCGCGGATCGGGCTGCTGCCTGTTGCGGTCGGCCATGATGTCCACCTTTCTTCGAACAGGTGTACCCCTACCCGCGGTGTGGTCCTTCATGCCGCCCGCCGCCGACGCACATACGATCACCCGGTGAACTCGGGCGTGATCGTGGTGGGGGCCGGCATCGCCGGCGTGGCGTGCGCGACGGAGCTGGTCCGGGCGGGCGTCGACGTGCAGATCCGGGAACGGGGCCGGGTGGCGGGCGGGCGGCTGGCCAGCCGCCGCTTCGACGGCCGCCCCGCCGACACCGGCGCCGCGTACCTCACCGTCGACGACCCCGACTTCGCCGAGGTCGTGCGGGGGTGGCGGGCCGCCGGGCTGGTCCGGGAGTGGACCGACACCTTCGTGGCGTACGGCCCGGACGGCCGGCGCGAGGTGACCGGTCCGACCCGCTGGGCCGCCCCGCGCGGCCTGCGCTCACTGGTCGAGGAACTGGCCCGCGACCTGCCGGTGAACGTGGATCGGCTGGTCATGACGGTGCAGCCGGGCCCGACGGTGGACGGAGCCGGGTGCGCCGCGGTGGCGCTGTGCATGCCCGGCCCCCAGGCGGCGCTGCTGCTCGACCCGGAGCTGGCCGCCGTGACGCGTGCCGCGCTTCAGCAGCGCTGGGCGCCGACGCTCACCGCGGTGCTGCGCTTCCCGAGCCGCCGCTGGCCCGACTTCCGGGGCGCCTTCGTCAACGACCACCCGCTGCTGGCGCTGGTCTGCGATGACGGCGACCGGCGCGGCGACGGCGCCCCGGTGCTCGTCGCGCACACCACGCCGGAGTTCGCCGCCGGCCACCTGGCCCAGCCCACCGCCGCCGGGCCGGCCGTCGAGGAGGCGGTCCGCGACCTGCTCGGGCTGCCCGAGCCGGCCGAGCTGGTGCACGTGCACCGCTGGACGTACGCCCGCCCGACCGCCGGCGGGGACGGGACGTACCACCTCGACGACGACGGGGTCGGGCTGGCCGGCGACGCGTTCGGTCGGCCCCGGGTGCAGAGCGCGTGGCGTTCCGGGCGGGACCTGGGGCGCGCCCTGGCCGAGCGGGTGCTCGCCGTGCGTGGCTGACCGGTACCGGTGCGCGCACCGCCGCCGGGCGGGGGCGTATCGTCGCCTCGGGGGAGGTGTGCGCGACGTGGACGGGGATTCCGGACGGCGGGGGACGGCGTGACCGGCCGGGGCCTGCGGCACGACGCGCTGCTCTACGCCGACGACCACGACTACCTCGACGCCATCACCGCCTTCGTGGCGGCCGGCCGGGCCGCCGACGAGCCGGTCCTGGTCGCCGTCCCCGCGTACCGGCTCGCCCAGGTCGGGACCGCTCTCGGCGCGGTCGCCGGGGTGACCCTCGCCGACATGAGCACCATCGGGCGCAACCCGGCGGCGATCATCCCCACCGCCCTGCGCGACTTCGTGCACCGGTTCCCCGGCCGCCGGCTGCGGATCGTGGGGGAGTCGCTCTGGCCGGGCCGCCGGTCCGCGGCGTACCGGCACTGCGTCGAGCACGAAGCCATGATCAATCTGGCGCTCCGGAGGTACCCGCTGAGCGCGCTCTGCCTCTTCGACCGCTTCCGGCTGCCCGCCGACGCCCTCGCCGACGTGGGGCGGACCCACCCCGTCGTGCGCAGCGGGGCGCTGGCCCGGCCCAGCGCCGGCTACCAGCAGCCCGAGACGGTGCTGGCCGGCTGCGCCGAGGCGCTGCCCCCGGCCCCGGGCGACGCGGCGACGCTGCGGGTCGAGGCGGCCGGCCTGGCCGCGCTGCGGGCCGCCGTCGCCGCCACCGCCGTCGCCGCCGGACTGCCCGCCGACCGCGTCGACGATTTGCGGATCGCCGTCACCGAGCTGGCCGCCAACGCGATCACCCACGCCGGCGGGCCGGCCACGGCCCGCTGGTGGGTGGCAGCACCGGACGAGCTGGTCTGCGAGATCAGCAGTCACGGCACGCTGACCGACCCGTTCGCCGGCCGGATCCCGGCCCCGGCGTCGGCCGAGCGGGGACGCGGGCTGCTGCTCGTGCAGCAGCTCTGCGACCTGGTCGACATCCGCACCGTCGACGGTGGCACCACCGTCCGGGTGCACCTGGACCTGCCGGCGCCGGTCGCGGTGCCCGCCCCGCGGTCAGCCCCGGACGCCGCCGAGTGCGGGCTCGCCCCGCTCTGACGGCTCCTTCGTGCGCTCGCCCGCCCGGTCGAGCAGCTGCATGACCGGGGTCGCGGCGATCCCGTGCACCACCACGGACACCACCACCACCAGCCCGACGGTCGCCCAGATCAGGTCGGCCTGGGGAAAGTCGGTCCTGCTGGTGGCGTACGCCAGGTAGTAGAACGACCCGACGCCACGGATGCCGAACAGCGAGATCACCCAGTGCTCGGCCGGTCGGCCGGGCGCGCCGCGCAGCGACAGCCAGGCCACCAGCGGCCGGACCACGAAGAGCAGGGCCAGTCCGACCGCCGCCGCCGGCCAGGTCAGCGGGGCCAGCAGGCCGTCGATCACCGCGCCGCCGAAGAGCAGCAGCAACAGCACCGTCAGCAGCCGCTCGACCTGCTCGGCGAAGTCGTGCAGCACCGAGTGGAACTCGTGGGTACGCTCGGCCGCCCGGATCGCCCGCGCGGCCACGAAGACGGCCAGGAAGCCGTACCCGCCGATCACCTCCACCAGCCCGTACGCCAGGAAGGTGGCGGCCAGGGCGAGGAAGCCCTCGGCGTGCCGAGCCAGCCGCAGCTCGCTGGGGGCGCGGAAGAACAGCTTGCCGAGCAGCCAGCCGACGAGCAACCCGCCGCCGACGCCGACGACGAGCTTGTAGAGCACGTCGACGGTGAACCAGTCGGCGAGCCAGTCCGCCGGGGCGAGGCTGGTGGTGGCGATGGCGATGGCGGCGTACACGAACGGGAAGGCCAGCCCGTCGTTCAGGCCGGCCTCTGAGGTGAGGGCGAAGCGGACCTCGTCCTCGGAGTCCTCCACATCGGTGGGCTCGCCCACCTGCACGTCGGCGGCGAGCACCGGGTCGGTCGGGGCCAGCGCCGCCCCCAGCAGCAGCGCGGCGGCCGGCACCAGGCCGGCCCACCACCAGCCGAGCAGCGTCACCGCCGCGATGCACACCGGCATCGCGATCGCCAGCAGCCGCCAGGTGGACGACCACCGCCGCCAGCTCAACGGCCGGTCGATCTTGAGACCGGCGCCCATCAGGGCGACGATCACCCCGACCTCGGTCAGGTGGGTGGTCAGCTCCGGATGGGCCAGCGGGTCCGGTGACGGCAGCCCGGTGGGCAGCAGGAAGACCAGCATGCCCAGCCCGAGGAACGCGATCGGCATGGACAGCGGGCGGCGCTCCAGCACCCGGGGCAGGATCCCGGCCAGCAGGGCGCCCACGCCCACCAGCGCGAACGCGACATCGACCGGTTCCACGCCCACCACCTCTCGCACCTCGCCCGCGCCCGCGCGCGAGGTGGGGACTGTGCCCCGTGCTCCGGGGAGCTAAGCCTCGGTGTCCGGCTTGTCCCGCGGTGACGTCCGCCTCGGTGTGACGAGGGGGGAGTCGGCCAACGCGGCCAGCAGTGCCGCCGGGTCGTCGTAGACGGCGACCGCGCCCGCCCCGGCCAGCTCACCCCGGCTGGTGCCGCCGCAGGTCAGCCCGATGCAGGGGATGTCGAGCCTGGCGGCGGCGGCGACGTCCCAGACCGAGTCGCCGACGAAGACCACCCGCCGGGCGTCCAGGCCGGCCTGCTCCAGGGCGGCCACCAGGATGTCCGGCGCCGGCTTGCTCTGCTGCGCGTCGGCGGACGAGGTGACGGTGTCGACCGCGTCGTCGGCGTCCAGCGCGGCGCGCAACGCGCCGACCTCGTGCTCGGCGGCGGAGGTGGCGAGCACCACCCGCAGGCCCCGGGCGGCACAGGCGCGCAGCAGCTCCGCCGCGCCGGGCAGCGGGGCGAGGCGCTCCCAGTACTCGGCGAAGAGGCTGTCGTGCGCGTCGCGCAGCTTGCCGTCGGCGGCCCGATCCCGTTCCGGGCCGAGCAGGTGGTCCAGGAGCTTGTCCGAGCCCATCCCGATGGACCGGTGGATCAGCGACATCGGCACCCGGTGCTCGGCCTGCCGCAGCGCCTCCCACCAGCTCACCGTGTGCAGGTAGGTGGTGTCGACCAGCGTGCCGTCGACGTCGAAGAGGACGCCGGAGGGACTCTCTGCGCTCATGGGCGTCCTCCTACCGTTACCGTTCCGTGGGCTTTGCTGAGTACACGGTTGGTAGTCCCGCCTTGCGGTGGGACGGTCCCGGTCTGACCCGCTTTCGCGGTGCCGGGTAGACGCTTCGCAGCCACCAGCCCCGCAAGCAAGGTCTTACGGTCGGCTCCACGTCCGTTTGACGACTCCCGGCCACTCCGGGCGTCGGCAACCTCGCGCGCCAGGGCGGTGAGGTTGAGCGCGGCGTTCAAGTCTCGGTCGAGGATGAGGCCGCAGGCGGTGCAGGCGTAGGTTCGCTCGGACAGGGCCAGCTTGGTTTTCACCGCGCCGCAGCCCGAACACGTCTTGGAGGATGGATACCAGCGGTCGGCAGTGACCAGCCGACCTCCATTCCATTCGGTCTTGTAGGCGAGCTGCCGTCGCAGTTCGCCGAAGCCGGCATCGGCGATGTGCCGGGCCAGACGGCGGTTGCGCAGCATCCCGGCGACGTTGAGGTCTTCGACAACGACGGTGCCGTGCTCCCGTGTCAGTCGGGTGGTGAACTGGTGCAGGCCGTTACGCCGCAGGTTCGCCACGCGGGCGTTAGTACGGGCGAGCGCATCCTGGGCACGTACCCACCGCTTTGATCCTGCTCGGTGCACCCGTCGGTCGGGGGTTACGCAGCGGGTCACCGCGCGGGCGAGGCGCCGCATCCGCCGCGACGCGGCCACGAGGTGGTGCGGGTTGGGGATCTGCTCGCCGGTGGACAGCACCGCGAGGTGCTTCACGCCGAGGTCTACGCCGACTACCGAGCCAGCCCGGGCGGGGATGCAGGTGGCACGCTGCACCTCGCAGGTCAACGACACGAACCAGCGCCTGCCCTCGCGTCGCAGCGTCGCGGACAGGATCCGCGCGCTGCCTGCCTCCACCCGCCGAGCCAGCTTACGAGCCGACTCGTGCAAGCGCAGCGCACCCAGCCGGGGAAGGGTGATATGCCGCCGGTCGGCCTCGACGCGGATTACGCCGGTGGTAAATCGAACAGTCGGCGCACTGCGGCGGCGCGACTTTAACCGGGGAAAGCCAACGAGGCGCCCCTTGCGCGCGCCCTTACGTGAGTCGCCCCAGTTCTTCAACGCTCGAGCCAGGGCGTCGAGTCCGGTGTTGAACGCCTCCTTGGAGCATTCCCGCCACCACGGCGCAACCTCATCCTTGCTGGCGTTCCACGCCTTGCGCAGGGCTGGCAGCGTCCACCCGATCGCCGGGGTGAGCAGTTCATCGGGCACGCCGTAGAAGCGTTCGGCGGCGCGCTGGTCCATCACCGCTTTCACCCGGGCGAGGGCCCAATTGTGCGCCACCCGGGCCGCCCCGGCGTGCGCCAGCACCGCGCGTTCCTGCCGTGGAGTCAGGTCGAGCGCGTAGCGGTACGCCTGCATCATCTTCACGGCGGCTCGCCCGACTCGGCGGCGGCGTTGATCGCCCGCCACGCGCGGCTGGTCGGTGCACTGTCGCCGTGCAGGCGAGCGCACAGCGAGGTGAGGATCTCCGTCACGTCGCGCACCAGGTCGTCGTCGACCCCGGACGGATCCACGACCAGCAGCCGTCGACCCTGCGCCAGATTCACGCAAGACACCATAGCGCTCCAGGTGACACCAAAGGGCTCGACAAGCTCGCTCCTGGCACCCCGTTCGGGCGGCCCTGACGCCCGTGCTCACCCCGCCGGGATGAGGATCTCGAACCAGACCGTCGAACCACGGACCGTGGGGTCGGTGCCCCAGGCGTCGGAGAGCTGCTCGATCAGGCCGAGGCCCCGGCCCCGGCTGCTCAACGTGTCGGTCTGCGCCCGGGTCACGGTGCCCCGGGTGCCCGAGTCGGCGACCGACACCAGCAGCCGCTCCGGGCTCAGGTCGATCTCCACCCGGGCGGCCGTGCCGGCGTGCAGCAGCGCGTTGGTGGTCAGCTCGCTGGTGCACAGCACCGCCGCGCCGATCACCGCCTCCGGCACCCGCCAGTCGGTCAGCTGCGCGGTCAGCCAGTGCCGCACCCGGCTCGGCGCGGTCGGCTCGGCCGGCATCTCCATGCTCGCCGAGCGGCTCGGCTTCCGCGCGTGCTCCACCGCCAGCACCGCGACGTCGTCCTCGGTCGCCCCCTCCACCGCTCCGGTGGCCACCGCGCAGAGCGCGCGCGGGTCGCCGCTGGCCGCGTCGGCCACCGCCGTGACCAGCACGTCCAGCCCCGCGGTGAGGCTCTGCCGCCGCCGCTCGACCACCCCGTCGCTGTACAGCAGCAGGGTGTCCCCGGGCTGGAACGGCACGGTCGCGGTACGCGGCCGGCAGCCCAGCCCCAGCGGGGCGCCCGCCGGCAGCTCGACGAAGGCGGCCGTCGCCGAGCCGTCGGGGTGGCAGCGCCGGATCAGCGGCGGCGGATGCCCGGCGCTGGCCAGGGTGATCTCGCCGCGGTCGGCGTCCACCACGCCGAAGACCACGGTGACGAAGAGTTCCTGGGTGCCGGTCTCGGTGCCGAGGCTGGCCACCAGCCGGTCCAGCCCGGTGAGCACGGCGTCCGGGCGCGGGTCGGCCAGCGCCAGGGCGCGCAGCGCCGCCCGTACCTGGCCCATCCGGGCCGCCGCCTGCACGTCGTGGCCGGCGACGTCGCCGAGGACCACGCCCAGGTCGCCGGTGGGCAGCACGAAGGCGTCGTAGAAGTCACCGCCGGCGGCGTTGCCGTCGACGCCCGGGTCGTAGCGGGCGGCGATGCGCAGCCGGGGCAGCGCCGGCAGCCGCTCCGGCAGCATGCTGCGTTGCAGCAGCTGGGCGGTGCCGTGCTGGGTCTCGAACCGGCGGGCCCGCTCGGCCGCCTGGCCGACCAGTTCCGCGGAGGCGGCCAGCAACGCCCGCTCCGCCGCAGACCAGCCGTGCGGCGTCCGGTAGCCGACGGCGAGGCCGCCGCGGATCACCGAGGAGCGCAGCGGCAGCGCGGCCAGCGAGCGGATCTTCTGGTCGTGCCGGTCGATCGCGCTCGCCCGCAGCGGTTCACCGTCGCCGACGAAGTACGGCACGCCGCTGCGCGCGGTCACCACCACCGGGAAGGGGGAGTCCGCGGCGGTGGGCCGCCACAGCGGAGGCAGCCGCTCGTCGGCCTCGTCGAGCAGTTCGCCCCGGATCCGCCGGACCATCCGCCAGCCGGGGCCGTCGTCGACGGCGAAGGTCACCCGGTCGGCGTCGAAGGAGTGCAGCGCGTAGCGCAGGGTCACCCGGGCCACGTCGTCGAGGGTGAGCGTGCCGGAGAGCGCGGCGGCGAAGTCGCTGAGGCTCTGCAACTGCTGGGTGAGCTGGGTGGTCTGCGCCGCCACGGTGAACACGCCGACGATCCGGCCGGTGCTGTCGCGTACCGGCGAGTGGCCGCGGGTGAAGACGGCGTGGTCGCCGGTGGCGGCCAGGTGCCGGTCGACCGGCAGCATCGACTCCCGCTGGAGGAAGGACTCGCCCCGCCGGTAGGCCCGTTCGATCACGTCGCCCACCCCGGGGGTGTGCCAGAGGTCCGCGAAGACCTCGCCGGCGGGCCGGCCGAGGGCGTCCGGGTGCCGGTCCCCGATCAGCTCGGAGTAGCCCTGGTTGTAGAGCAGCACGAACTCGTCGCCGTAGTAGAGCGCCATCGGCACCGGCGAGGAGAGGATCACGTCGACCAGGGCGCGGACCGCCGGGTCCCACCGCTGCGGCGGCCCGAGCGGGGTGCCCGCCCAGGGGTGGGCGAGCACGGTCGCCGTCACCTGCGAGACCGGGGCCGGTCCGGGGGCGGCGGGTGGTGGCGTGGGGACTCGCCCGACCGTGCCTGGCATGTCACGCAGCCTAGCCGGAGCGTCGCGCAGAGGTTTGGATCATGCCTCCCGACCGTGCCGGACGGCCCCGGGCGCGGTGATGTTAGGGCAGGTCAGGAGGTCTTTCGGGGGATATGTCGGGAAATTGATCCTGGGTGTCGCGGCGTGCACCCTGAGCGACCGGGTATCCGGCCGGCGCAGTCCATGCGACAGGAGGGACATCATGCCGGAAACCCTTGCGGTCAGGCAGGCCGACATCGGCGACGCCGTGGCCGACATGTGGAGGTCGGTGCTGCTCTTCATCCCGAGGGCGATCGCGTTCATCGCGATCCTCGTGGTGGGCTGGATCATCGCCCGAGCGGTACTCAAAATCGTGGACAAGGTACTGGAACGGGTGGGGTTCGACCGGGCGGTCGAACGGGGTGGCATCAAACGGGCACTGGAACGCACGAAGTACGACGCCAGTGACATCCTGGCCAAGCTCGCGTACTACGCGGTCCTGCTGTTCACCCTGCAGTTCGCCTTCGGGGTGTGGGGACCCAACGCGATCAGTGACCTGATCCGGGGCGTCGTGGCCTGGCTGCCGCGCGCGTTCGTGGCGATCGTCATCGTGGTCGTGGCGGCCGCGATCGCCAACGCCGTCCGGGACCTGGTCACCGGCGCGCTGGGCGGCCTCTCGTACGGCCGGATCCTCGGCGACCTGACGGCGGTCTTCATCCTGGCGCTCGGCATCATCGCCGCGCTGAACCAGGTGGGCGTCGCCACCACGGTGACCACGCCGGTGCTGATCGCGGTGCTCGCCACGGTGGCCGGCATCCTGATCGTCGGCGTCGGCGGTGGTCTGGTGAAGCCGATGCAGAGCCGCTGGGACCGATGGCTGGACCGGATGGCCGAGGAGTCGCGGGCGATCCAGGTGCACCGCCAGGCCCAGGCGGCCGGGCGGGGCGACATGAGCCGTCAGATGGCCGATCGGGGCGCCGAGCGCGTTCAGCCGATGGCGAGCGCCGAGGAGGCCAGGGCGGCGGCCGGGGGCCGGGGTACGTACCAGTCCGGCAACGTGGGCGAGGAGACCCAGCAGTTCCGCCGTCCGGGGACCTGAGTCGGAGGCGTACCGGTGGAGGGGGTCCGTGCGTGGCGCGGACGCCCCTCCGTCGTCTCCGGAGTGGGTCAGGCCGCTTCGAGGTGGCGCGGGTCGAGCGTGCGGGCCAGCGCGCAGACCGCCAGCAGGCGGATGCGCAGCCAGTCCGGCTCGGTCCAGTCGATCGTGCCGGTGGGCAGGGTCAGGCCGTGCTCCAGCGCGGCCGCCCGCAGCCCGTCGGCGTAGCCGACCAGCGCCGCCGGGGTCAGCCGCCGCCGGTCGCCGTCGAGGCTGTCGCGTACCGCGGCCGCGTGCTGGTCGACCATCGCGAGCAGGCCGGGGTTGGCGGCCGCCGCGGCGAGGCCGGAGACGCCGACCGAGGCGCTGAGCAGGGCGAGGGCGGACCGCGCCGCGCTCGCGGCGGTCCGGGTCGCGACCTGGGAGTACGGCAGACGCATGGGGACCGAGGGTAGTCACCCGGCGGCCCGGGCGGCCTCGGCCGCTCGGCCGGTCCCGGGTCCTCTTCCGGTCGGCCGCCCTCCTCCGCCGGGATTGACCCGGCGGAGCGTGGGCAGAAGGAGAACCGCGCGCGAATGGGCGCAGCCGGCACCTTGGAGGGACGGATGGGACAGCACGACGACGGCCCGGACCAGCAGCACCGCCGGCCGGACGGCGTGACCGACGAGACGGTGGCCGCGCTGGGCAAGCTCAGCGAGGCGCTGGAGACGGTGGAGCGGGCGCGCGGGCACCTCTACTCGCTGCACCAGTTGATCGGGCACGCCGACCTGATGCTCGACGACGCGGTCGCGCAGTTGCGGGCCGCCGGCCACGAGGACCTCGCGGAGCGGGTCCGCACCGAGCTGCTCGGCCGCAACGTGATCGCCGGTCGGTGGACGTTCCAGATCGTCGAGGACTTCGACGACAACTACTACGCGGTCTTCCGCGAGCTGGACCGCGCCGCCCGGGACCAGCTGGTGGACGGCCGCCGCCATCTCTACGAGGCGGAGATGAAGGAGCGGCGGCGGACCCGGGGCCGACCCGGGCACGAGGCCCGCCCCGCCGAGCCCGGCTCACCCCGGGACTGACGCGAACAGCACCGTCCCACCGCGTACGCCCTGCACCGGGTCGGCCCGGCCAGGCCGTCGACCGGCCCGCAGCGCAACGTCCCCGACCCGACCCCGTGACCCCGGCTGCGCGGGTGTCGCGGGGCCGCCCGTCAGGTGGGTGTCAGTCGGACGGCGCGTCGGCCGGCCGGCGACGGCTGGTGTCGTCGGCGATGATGACGGTCGCCACCATGAGCGCGACGCAGAGGCTGAACAGCCAGGAGTCGTCGGCGACCAGCTTGGCCGAGACCGGGGCCTGGAGCGCGGCGAGCAGAAAGCCGAGCCAGGCCAGACGCCGCTGACGTGGGGTGAGGAAGCCGGAGCCCTGTTGCATCCCGAAAGTCTGACGCGGCGCCCCCCGGTTGCCGTCACCCGATCGGCCGATTCTGGATGGGCTGTCCGCATTCCTGCCCGTCCGGGCGTTGCTTTTTGCCGGTTCGGGGGAAGTCGTCGCCGGCCGGAAGCGTTCTCGGCGGGTACGGCAGGATGGCCCCCCGTGTCCGTCACCCCGCCCCGCGCCTCCCTGCTCCTGCTCGCCTACCTCGCCTTCGTCAGCCTCGGCCTGCCCGACGGGCTGATCGGGGTCGACTGGCCGTCGATCCGCGCCGACTTCGGGGTACCGACGGAGGCAGTCGGGCTGGTGCTCACCGCGGGCACCGTCGGCTATCTGACCTCCAGCGTGCTCGCCGGCTTCACCCTGGCCCGACTCGGCGTCGGTCGGCTGCTGGCCGGCAGCACGGTACTGGCCAGCCTGGCGCTCACCGGGTACGCCTCGACGCCGGAGCTGGCCCTGATGATCGGTTGTGCGCTGGTCCTCGGGCTCGGTTCGGGCGCCGTCGACTCCGGGCTCAACGCACTGTTCCACGCGCAGCACGGAGGGAATCCCCGTCCTTCAGGGCAGGGAGAACGTCAATGGGGGAGCCTCTTCGCTTGGGGGCGGGTCGTGCAGGGCGTGGCCGCCGAGCGCCTCGGCGTCGGTCGGGTGCTGCGGGGCAGCCTGCTCGGCATGACGGCCGGCGCCCTGCTGATCGCGCTGCCCGCTCCGGCCTGGGTGGCCCTGGCCGGCCTGGTCCTGGTGGGCTTCGCCGCCGCGCCGGTCTACCCGCTGCTCACCCTCGCCACCCCGGAGCGGGTCGGCGCGGCGCACGCGGACCGCGCCATCGGCGTCCAGATCGGGACCGCCGGGCTCGGCGCGGCGCTGATCCCCGGCGGGCTCGGGGTGCTGTTCGGGCACACCTCGGTGGCGTTGCTGGGGCCGGCACTGACCGTGCCGGCGGTGCTGCTGCTGCTCCTGCACGCCCTCGCCGGGCGCAGACCGGGGGCCGCCACGGGGTGAGCCGACCAGCCGCAGCACCGGGACAGGCTCGCGCGGCCCGGCAGTGCCTTCGACCCCCGGGGCACCGACGTCGTCCCGCCCGGGGCCCCGCCGGTCACATCGTGTCGGGGCCGGTCCGGCCGGTGGTGGAGGGGCGGTACGCCCGCTCGGAGTCGGTCATCTCGCGCCGCTCGGCTTCCCCGGCACCCCGGTCCGCCGCTTCCGGCCCGTGACCGAAGGCGGCCTCCTCGCCGGCGTCGTTGCCGGTGACGTCGTCGCTCTGCCCGTCGAGCGTGGAGCGGGCGATCGCCCGGTCCAGCTCCCTCAGCGGGATCTTCTGCTCGTCTCGCCACACGCTGTCGTCGTTCTCCGTCATTCCTTGGCGGTACCCGGGGCTGATGATCGCAAACGGCCGCGCCCACTCGTCGGGCCCGGCGACGGCACCCGGAACCGGACACGGCGATGGCCGCCGGATTCTCCGGCGGCCATCGGACGGGTGAGGTGCGGGGGAGAGGATCACGGCTGCGGGCGGTCGACCTTGCCCCGCCAGGCGCCGGTCTCCTGACCGCGGCGCTCGATGAACTGCTTGAACCGCTCCAGGTCGCCCTTGGCACGCCGGTCCACCACACCCAGCTTGTCGCCGGCCTTCTCCACCACGCCGTGCGGCTCGAAGTCCATCTGGAGGGTGACCCGCGTCCTGCCCTCGTCGAGCCGGTGGAAGGTGACCACGCCGGCCTGCTGGGTGCCGCCGGTCGACTTCCAGGCCACCCGCTCGTCGGGGAGCTGCTCGGTGATCTCGGCGTCGAACTCACGCTTGACCCCGGCAATCTCGACGGTCCAGTGGGTCATCGTGTCCGTCAGCTGCCGGACCTCCTGCACCCCCTCCATGAAGTGGGGGAACTCCTCGAACTGGGTCCACTGGTCGTACGCGGTGCGGATCGGGACGGAGACGTCCACGTGCTCGGTAACGCCGCTCATGAAGATTCCTCCTCTGGCCGCCGGTGTTCGTCCGGATCGTGGGCCGATCCGGTCACCAGCGGGTCGTCTCGTTCTTGTGACCGAGTGCGGCCCACACCTCGGAAACGGTGCGGTACCGCGTACCGTCGGGCAGCCGCTCCAGATCCTCGATGAGGTCGGCGGGCGCCTGGTTCTCGCGGGCGTTGGCGATCAGCGTCTCGCGGTCGCCCGGCAGGGCACTCATCGTGATGAACCGCCCGAGCCGGCTGCGGTCCTCGACGTCCCGAGAGCTCATCCCCTTCGGGGCGCCGCTGCGCAGCTCACCCGCCGGCGCCGTGGTGGTACCCGGCTGATCCTCGCCGGCCGGCTCGGCTTCGCGGAACTCCTCGGCGCGCGAGCCCCCGGTGCCCGGGCCCTGGACCAGGCCGGCGACCTCCTGGCTCATCTGCTCGTCGAGCCTCGGTCCGTGCTTGCTGCTGCCACGTTCCAGTTCCATGCCTTGGTGCTACCCCTGGCGGCCCCCGGGAAACGCCGAACCCGGCACGCGGTCACGAATCGGCGGGGGCCTTCGGAAGCAGGACCGGCTCGCCCGGATCCTCCGCCCCCGCCTGGAGCACCCGGCCCCGTTGCAGCTCGGCGTTGATCTGCACGCCGAACATCAGCGCACAGTTGGACAGGTAGAGCCAGACCAGGAAGGCGATGACCGCGCCCAGGCTGCCGTACGTCACGTCGTAGGAGCCGAAGTTCGCGACGTACAGGCCGAAACCGGCGGAGGCGACGATCCAGGAGAGCAGGGCCACCGCCCCGCCGGGGGTCAGCCAGCGGAACCTCGGCTGCCGGACGTTCGGGGCGATCCAGAACAGCAGGGACAGCAGCGTCATCATCACCAGCGCCAGCACCGGCCACTTGGCCACGCTCCACACCGTGCGGGCCAACCCGCCGGCGCCGAGCAGGTCGCCCACCGCGTCGGTCACCGGCCCGCTGACGATCAGGCCGAGCGCCACCACGGCGAGCAGGACCAGCGACACGGCCGCCAGGCCGATCTGCATCGGGCGCAACCGGTAGAACGGCCGCCCCTCCTCGACCCCGTAGATCGCGTTGGAGGCCCGGGTGAACGCGCCGATGAACCCGGACGCCGACCAGAGCGCGCCGAGCAGACCGAAGCTGAGCAGCACCTCCGCCCCGCTCTGCTGGTCGACCACGGTGCGCACCACCGACACGAAACCGTCGTTGGCGACCACCGAGCCGGCGCCGATGTCGCGGGCCAGCCCCAGCACCGTGTCGACGGTGCGCTCGCCGTCGGAGACCAGGCCGACGAGGGCGACCACCACCACGGTGGCGGGGAAGAGCGCGAGGACGCCGTAGTAGGTCAGCGCCGCCGCCCAGTCCGCGCAGTTGTCCTTGACGAAGTTGCGCCCGCTGCGCACCAGCGCCCCGCGCCAGGTGGACCAGCTCAGCTGGCGTACCCGGCGGGGGACCCGCAGGCCGTCCCGGCCACCGGCGACCGCGGTCGGCTCCGTCGTCGCTGCCATCTCCCGCTCCCGTCCCCGCCGGCGCACCCGCACCCGCTGGCCCCGCCGGTACCCGGTGCCGGAAATCGACAAACCCGGCGGGTGAGTTTGCCGATGAGGGCCCGGGGAACCGTCCATACGCAGACATCGACGCGGAGGAGGACGAGATGCCCGGGCGCGAGGTACTGCCCAGCACGCTGCGGCGCTCCCCGGACAAGGCGAAGCGCACCTGGGAGAAGACGCACGACTCGGCGGTGGAGACGTACGGCGAGGGCGAGCGGGCGCACCGCACCGCGTTCGCCGCGGTCAAGCACGAGTTCGAGAAGGTCGGCGACCACTGGGAGCCGAAGGGACGCAAGGGACCCAGCGACCGCCAGGCGCAGGGTGGCGGACCGGCCCGACGGGCTCCCACGGCGGGCGGCGTGGACGCCAACGCCAAGAAGGAGCACCTGATGGAGGTGGCCAAGAAGCTGGACGTACCCGGCCGGTCCCGGATGACCAAGCCGGAACTGGTCAAGGCGATCCAGAAGGCGAACCTTCGGCAGACCACGGAGGCCCGCGAGAAGTCCAAGGCGCGCAGCGGTCGCTGAGCGGGGGGTACGACGCACGGGAGCCCGGGACCGCACGGTCCCGGGCTCCCGCGTTCCCGCTCACCAGTGGCCGCCGCCCGGGGCCTCCAGGTGCACCGTCTTCACCGTGCTGAACTCGTCGAGCAGCTCCGGGCCGTACCCGAAGCCCTGGCCGCTGCCGCGGCGCGGCTGCGCGGCGCCGCCCGGCGCCCCGCCGAACACCGCGTTCACCTTGACGGTGCCCACCGGCAGCTCCCGCCAGGCCCGCTGCGCGTGGCTCATCGAGGCGGTGAGCACCGTGCCGGCCAGCCCGTACGGGGAGTCGGCGGCGCAGCGCAACGCCTCGCTGAACGAGTCCACCACCACCACGGGCGCCACCGGCCCGAACGTCTCCTCGCGGACCAGCGTCATCTCGTGCCGGCAACCGGTGACCACCGTCGCCGGGTAGAACGCCCCCGGCCCCTCCGGCAGCACACCCCCGGTGCGCAACGTCGCCCCCTCGGCCACCGCCGCGGTCACCTGGCCGTGCACGTGGTCGCGGTGCCGCCGGTCCACCAGCGGGCCGAGCTCGGTCTCCGGGTCCCGGCCCGGGCCGACCCGCAGTGCCTCCGCCCGGTCGACCAGCGCGTCGACGAAGTCCTCGGCCACGTCCCGGTGCACGTAGATCCGCTCGACGGCGACGCAGATCTGGCCGGCGTTGGCGAACGAACCGATCGCCGCCTGCCCGGCCGCCCAGACCGGGTCCAGCCCGGCGTCGACGATCAGCGGGTCGCTGCCGCCGTTCTCCAGCAGCGCCTTCGCGCCTGTCCGGGCGCAGGCCGCCGCGATGGCCCGGCCGGTGGTGGTGGAGCCCACGTGGGCCACCACGTCCACCTCCTGCGCGGCCAGCGCCGCGCCCACCTCGCCACCGCCGGTCAGCAGGGACAGCACCCCGGCCGGCAGCGCGCCGTCGAGGACCCGGGCCAGCAGCCACCCGGTGGCCGGGGTCCGTTCGCTCGGCTTGTACAGCACCACGTTGCCGGTCACCAGGGCCGCGCCGAGCAGCCCGCAGGAGACCGCCACCGGATCGTTCCACGGGGTGATCGCGGCGACCACCCCGCGCGGCTCCGGCGCCATGAAGTCGATGGCGTGCGTGCCGCCGTGCAGCGTCCGCCCGCCCCGCACCGGCCCCAGCTCGGCGTACTGTCGCAGCGTGCCGATGCCCGCCTCCACGCCGCCCCGGGCGTCGGCGAGTGGCTTGCCCATCTCCGCCGTCGTCGCCTCGGCCAGTTCGTCCGCCGCCGCGGCCAGCGCGTCCGCGGCCCGGTGCAGCGCCGCCGCCCGCTCCGCCGGGGCCGTCGCCGCCCACTCCGCCGCCGCGCCCCGGGCCGCCTCGACCGCCTTGGCCACCTCGTCCGCCGTCGCCACCGGTACGGTGCTGACCGGCGTGCCGTCGGCGGGATCGTGCACGACCAGTTCACCGCCCGCACCGCCCGCGCCCCACACTCCACCGATGAGCTGTTCAACCCTGTACATGCGGCAGTGGATGCCCCGGTCCCGGCAAGGCAAACGCGTTTCGCCCGGTTGCTGGCCGGGTAGGCGGATCGGATGACCGGGACCGGCATCGAGACCGCGGACGCCGTCGTCATCGGCGCCGGGCACAACGGACTGGTGGCCGCCAACCTGCTCGCCGACGCCGGTTGGGACGTGCTGGTCCTGGAGGCCACCGGCGCCCCCGGCGGGGCGGTCCGGTCCGCCGAGGTGACCGCCCCCGGCTACCTGAGCGACCTCTACAGCTCCTTCTACCCCCTCGGCTACGCCTCGCCGGTGCTGCGCCGGCTCGGCCTCGACGCGTACGGGCTGGCCTGGACGCACGCGCCCGACGTGCTGGCGCACGTGCTGCCGGACGGCCGGGCGGCGGTGCTCAACCGCGACCCCGACCGCAGCGCCGCGTCGATGGAGGCGTTCGCGCCGGGCGACGGGCAGCGCTGGCTCGACACGTACGACGACTGGCGGACGATCTCCCGTCCCCTGGTGAACGCGCTGTTCACCCCCTTCCCGCCGGTCCGCGACGGGCTGGAGCTGCTGGGCCGGCTGCGCACCGCCGGGGCGCTGCGGCTGGCCCGCCGGCTGGTGCTGCCGAGCCGGCAGTTCGGCCACGAGGTGTTCCGGGGCGAGGGCGCGCCCGCGCTGATGGCCAGCTGCGCCCTGCACACCGACCTGTCGCCCGACGACGCCGGCTCCGGCATCTACGGCTGGCTGCTCGCCATGCTCGGCCAGGAGGTCGGCTGGCCGGTGCCGGTGGGCGGCGCGCAGCGGATCACCGACGCGCTGGTGGCGCGGCTGATCGCCAAGGGCGGCCGGATCACCTACTCCGCCCGGGTGGACCGGGTGCTCGTCGCCCGGGGCCGGGCGATGGGCGTACGGACCGAGGGCGGCGCCACCTGGCGGGCCCGTCGGGCGGTGCTGGCCGACGTGCCGGCGCCGGCGCTCTACCTGGACCTGGTCGGCGCGGCCCGGCTGCCGCCCCGGCTGGTCGAGGACCTCGACCACTTCCGCTGGGACGGGTCGACGGTGAAGGTCGACTGGGCGCTGGACGGGCCGATGCCGTGGACCAACCCGCAGGTCGCCGGGGCGGGCACCGTGCACCTGGCCACGGACGTCGACGGGCTCACCCGCTACGCGGCGGACCTGGCCTGCGGGCAGCTGCCGGAGGACCCGTTCCTGCTGGTCGGGCAGATGACCACCGCCGACGCGAGCCGGTCACCGGCCGGCACGGAGTCGCTCTGGTCGTACACCCACCTGCCGTTCCGACGGGACTGGCGGGCCGAGGACGTGGCCGCGCACGTGGACCGGATGGAGGCGGTGCTGGAGCGCTACGCCCCCGGCTTCAAGGCCCTGGTCCGGGGCCGCTTCGTGGCCGGCCCGGCCGATCTGGAGGAGCGCAACCCGAGCCTGGTCGGCGGCTCGGTGGGCGGCGGCACGGCCGCCGCGTACCAGCAGCTCTTCCTGCGTCCGGTGCCCGGGCTCGGCCGGCCGGACACCCCGGTCGACCGGCTCTACCTGGCCAGCGCCTCGGCCAACCCGGGTGGCGGGGTGCACGGCGCGCCGGGCGCGAACGCGGCGCAGGCGGCGCTGAGCCGCAACCGCACCCTCACCGGCGGCCTGTACGCCCGGGCGATCGGCGCCGCCCACCGCGCGGTCTACCGCTGACCCGGCGCGGCTGCCCCTGCCGGAGACAAGCGACCTGCCCGAGCGGCATTCGCATGCCCCTCGGACAGGTCGCTCACGACGGTGTCCGCCGCACCCGTCACGCCGCGTGACGATGCGGGTGCGACGGGTGGGTCAGCGCTCCAGGTTGCGGTGCCGGGTACGCAGCTTGAACGGCATCAGCGCGCTCTCCACCTTGGTGGCGGTGGTCATCTTCGAGTCGCCGTCGCGGCGCTCCTCGAAGCGGATCGGCACCTCCAGGATGGTGTGCCCCAGCTTGGTGGCCAGGTAGTGCATCTCGACCTGGAAGCTGTACCCGTTGGACTGCACCCGCTCCAGGCCGATGTCGCGCAGCGCGTCCGCCCGCCAGATCTTGAAGCCGGCGGTGAGGTCACGGATCCGCACCCGCAGCAGGGTGTGCACGTAGAGGTTCGCCCAGCCGCTGAGCGCGCGGCGGTAGAGCGGCCAGTTCTCGTCCAGCTCGCCACCGGGCACGTACCGGGAGCCGATCACCACGCCGGCCTGGGTGGAGAGCAGCGCGCCGAGCATGCCCGGCAGCGCCTCCGGCGGGTGGGACAGGTCGGCGTCCATCTGCGCCACGTAGTCGGCCCCGCCGTCGAGCGCCCGGCCGATCCCGTCGACGTACGCTCGGCCCAGGCCCTCCTTGCCGGCCCGGTGCACGACCTGGATCCGGTCGGGGTGCTCGATGGCCAGCTTGTCGGCCACCTCGCCGGTGCCGTCCGGGGAGTTGTCGTCCGCCACCAGCATCTTGAGGCCGGGCAGCGGCAGGGCGAGGAGCCGCTCGACCAGCGCCGGGAGGTTGCCCGCCTCGTTGTAGGTGGGGACCACGACGGTCAGGCGTGCTTCCCGCCACGGCGAGGGCAGCTCCACGGGTTCGATCATGACGGACATCCTCTGGTTGCCGACGGTTTTCCCCCAAAGGGTAGCCAGTGCCCCGTCGGGCCCCGTCGAGGCTCCCCGCCCCTCAGCTCTCCGCGGCCTCGTCCGCCTTCTGGCGGGTGGCGATGTCGGAGAGCCGCCGCAGGGTCTCCTTGTTGCGCTGGTGCAGGACCAGGTCGTTGAGCTTGTTGCGGATCCAGCGCAGCGGCCCGGCGGCGAAGTCCTCGCCGATCCGCACCCGGGTGGCGTCGGTGCCGACCGGTTCGAGGGTGAACACCACGATCGCCTCACCGGCCGGCCAGAGCCCGGCCTTGATGACCATCTTGTGCGGCGGCTCGCAGGCCAGCACGGTCGAGGAGTCATGCAACGAGAGCGGCCACGGCCCGGCCTTGTGGTGCAGTTGGCTGCCCACCCGCGGCCAGGTGTCGTCGACGTCCCGCACGTGCACGGTCCCGACCACCCAGTCGCTGTACGTCCACCCGTCCGCCAGCACGTCGAACACCCGCTGCGGGGGCGCGTCGATCACTTTCTCCACAATCGCCACTGACGTCCAGTACCCCGACGACGACCGGGGCTAACCGGCGGGGCGGACCGGGCGTTAGCTTCTCCGGGGCGACGGGTAAGGCCGGGTCGGCGAGCCCCGCGCGGCCGGGACGGCGACGAGCCGTACCGCCCGGTAGATGATGTTTACTCCCCGGGGCTCCGGGAACCCGCCGCCCGTGCGACGGGACCAGATGGAGCCGGATCAGCGCAGGTCAGGCCGGGTCGACCCGGCCGTCGACCGGGCCGTGATCCGGCCGGTCCTGTTCGACGCGGTGCTGCTGGACCGGGACGGCACCCTGGTCGAGGACGTGCCGTACAACGGTGACCCGGAGAAGGTGCGGCCGATGCCGGGCGCGCGGGCGGCGCTGGACCGGTTGCGCGCGGCCGGCCTGCGCCTCGGCGTGGTGACCAACCAGTCCGGGCTGGCGAAGGGGTTGTTCACCGCCGCGCAGATGCGGGCGGTGCACGCCCGGATCGAGGCCCTGCTCGGCCCGTTCGACACCTGGCAGGTCTGCCCGCACGACGACGGCGACGGCTGCGCCTGCCGCAAACCCGCCCCCGGCCTGGTCCACCGGGCCGCCGCCGCGCTGGGCACCACGCCCGCCCGGTGCGTGCTGGTCGGCGACATCGGCCGGGACATGACCGCCGCGCTCGCCGCCGGCGCCACCGGCCTGCTGGTCCCCACCCCGGTCACCCGGCCCGAGGAGGTGGCCGCCGCCCCGCACGTCGCCCGCGACCTGCCGGCGGCCATCGAGGAGATCCTGCGGCGGCAGGCCGCGCTGCGCCCGAGCGCGCCCCGCCGGGCCGGCACCGTGCTGGTCGTCCGCAGCGATTCCGCCGGCGACGTGCTGGTCACCGGCCCGGCCGTCCGCGCCGTCGCCGCCGGCGCCGACCGGGTCGTCCTGCTGCACGGGCCCCGCGGTCGGCACGCCGCCGCCCTGCTGCCCGGCGTCGACGAACTCGTCGAATGGCCGCTGCCCTGGATCGACGGCGACCCCGCCCCGGTCGACCCGGACGACATCCGCCGGCTCACCGACCGCCTCGCCGGGGTGCGCGCCGACGAGGCGGTGGTCTTCACCTCCTTCCACCAGTCACCGCTCCCGCTCGCGCTGCTGCTGCGGATGGCCGGCGTGCCCCGGGTCAGCGCGATCAGCGACGACTACCCGGGCGCGCTGCTCGACGTCCGGCACCGGGTGCCCGACGGGCTGCCCGAGCCCGAGCGGGCGCTCTCGCTGGCCGCGGCCGCCGGCTTCCCGCTCCCGGCCGCCGACGACCCGGCGCTGCGCATCCGCACCGACGGCCTGCCGCCCACGCCGGCCCGCCTCGGCCGGCCCGGCTACGTGGTGCTGCACCCCGGCTCGGCGGTGCAGACCCGGGCCTGCCCGCCCGAGCTGGCCGCCCGGATCGTCCGGGTGCTCACCGCGGCCGGCCACCGGGTGGCGGTCACCGGCGGCCCGGACGAGACGGAGCTGACCGCCCGGGTGGCCGGCGACACCGGCGTCGACCTGGGCGGGCGGACCGGTCTGGCGGAGCTCGCCGCCGTGCTGGCCGACGCCGGCGCGCTGGTGGTCGGCAACACCGGCCCGGCGCACCTGGCCGCCGCGCTGGGCGTGCCGGTGGTGAGCCTCTTCGCCCCCACCGTCCCGTTCGGACAGTGGGGGCCGTACCGGGTGCCGGCGGTACGCCTCGGCGACGCCGCCGCGCCCTGCCGGGGCACCCGGGCCACCCGCTGCCCGGTGCCCGGCCACCCCTGCCTGTCCGCCGTCGAGCCGGACCACGTCCTGGCGGCGGTACGCCTGCTCGGGGTACCCGCCGACGCGCCCCCGCCGGGCGCGGCGCCGGCCACCGTCGGCATCGATCCGGTGATCGCCGGCGGCGGGAGCGCCCGATGAACATCCTGGTGTGGCACGTGCACGGCTCCTGGACCACCTCGTTCGTGCACGGCAAGCACCGCTACCTGGTGCCGGTCACCCCCGACCGCGGCCCGTACGGGCTGGGTCGGGCCCGCACCTATCCCTGGCCGGACAGCGCGGTGGAGGTCACGCCGCAGCAGCTGCGCCGGGAGGAGGTCGACGTGGTGCTGCTGCAACGGCCCGAGGAGATGGACCTGGCCTGCGACTGGCTGGGCCGGCGGGCCGGCCGGGACCTGCCGGCGATCTACGTCGAGCACAACACCCCCAAGGGCGACGTGCCCAACACCCGCCACCCGATGGCTGACCGGGACGACCTGCTGCTCACCCACGTCACCCACTTCAACGAGCTGTTCTGGGACAACGGCGGCACCCGCACCGCCGTGGTCGAGCACGGGGTGGTCCCGCCGGCGGTGCAGTGGACCGGCGAGCTGGACCGGCTCGCCGTCGTCATCAACGAGCCGGTACGCCGCTGGCGGGTCACCGGCACCGACCTGCTGTCCCGCTTCGCCGAGATCGCCCCGCTGGACGTGTTCGGCATGAAGGTCGCCGGGCTCGCGGAACACCTCGGCCTCCCGGCCGACCGGCTGGCCAGCCACGACGACGTGCCGCAGCACCGGATGCACGCCGAGCTGGCCCGGCGGCGGGCGTACCTGCACCTGTGCCGGTGGACGTCGCTGGGGCTGAGCCTGATCGAGGCCATGACGATGGGCATGCCGGTCGTCGCGCTGGCCACCACCGAGGCCGTCGAGGCCGTGCCGCCCGGGGCCGGCGCCCTTTCCACCCGGGTGGACGCGCTGCTGGAGGCCGCGGGGCGGTTCGTCACGCAACCCGCCGAGGCCCGCCGCGCCGGCGCCGAGGCGCGCACCGCCGCCCGGGCCCGCTACGGCCTGGACCGTTTCCTCGCCGACTGGGACCGCCTGCTGGAGGAGGAAGTATGCGCATCGCGATGATCTCCGAGCACGCCAGCCCGCTCGCCGTCCTGGGCGGTGAGGATGCCGGTGGGCAGAACACCCACGTCGCGGAGCTCTCCGCCGCGCTGGCGGCCGCCGGGCACGACGTCCGGGTCTACACCCGACGCGACGCGGTCGACCTGCCGGTCACCGTCCGCGCCCCGCACGGGTACGACGTGGTGCACGTGCCGGCCGGCCCGGCCGAGCCGTTGGCCAAGGACGCGCTGCTGCCGCACATGAAGGAGTTCAGCGGCTGGCTGGTGGAACGGTGGCGCGGCGGCGACTGGGTGCCCGAGGTGATCCACGCGCACTTCTGGATGAGCGGGCTCGCCGCGCTGGCCGCCAGCCGGCAGACCGGGGTGCCGGTGGTGCAGACGTACCACGCGCTCGGCACGGTCAAGCGGCGCTACCAGGGCGTGCAGGACACCAGCCCGGCGCGGCGGATCGCGTACGAGCGGGAGCTGGGCCGCGCGGTCGACCGGGTGGTCGCGCAGTGCCAGGACGAGGTGGGCGAGCTGGTCCGCCTCGGCGTCCCGCGCTCGCGGATGACCGTCGTGCCGTCCGGGGTCAACCTCGCCAGCTTCGCCCCGCTCGGCCCGGCCGTCGAGCGGGAGCCCGACCGGCCCCGGATCCTCACCGTCGGGCGGCTGGTGGAACGCAAGGGCTTCCAGACCGTCATCCGGGCGATGGCCCTGGTGCCCGACGCCGAGTGCGTGGTGGTGGGCGGCCCGCCGGCCGGCCTGCTGGAGACCGACCCGTACGCCCGCCGGCTGCGCGCCCTCGCCACCACCTGCGGGGTGGCCGACCGGGTCAGGCTGGTCGGCGCGGTGCCCCGGGAGGAGATGGGGCGCTGGTACCGCTCCGCCGACGTGCTGGTCGCCGCCCCCTGGTACGAGCCGTTCGGGCTCACCCCGCTGGAGGCGATGGCCTGCGGCGTGCCCGTGGTCGGCACCGCCGTGGGCGGGATCAAGGACACCGTGGTCGACGGGGTGACCGGGGACCTGGTCCCGGCCCGGGACCCCCGGGCCCTGGGCACGGCGATCCAGCGCCTGCTCGACGACCGGATCCGCCGCTTCGGGTACGCCACCGCGGCGCTGCAACGGGCCCGGCGCAGCTACTCCTGGTCGACCACCGCCGAGCGGCTGGCCGAGCTGTACGGCGAGGTGGCCGCCGTGCGCCGGCCGACCCGGGTGGTCGCCTGATGACCACGGCCACCGAAGGGCTGCTGGACGCGCACCTCACCCTGCTGGCCGAGGCGCTGCTGCCGTTCCGGTCCGCGGAGCAGCAGCTCGCCCGCTGGGGCACCGAGCTGGCCGCCACGCTGGCCGGCGGGGGCCGGCTGCTGGTCGCCGGCAACGGCGGCAGCGCGGCCGAGGCCCAGCACCTCACCGCCGAGCTGGTCGGCAAGCTCCGCGACGACCGGCAGCCGCTGTCGGCCATCGCGCTGCACGCGGAGACCTCCGCGATGACCGCGATCGGCAACGACTACGGCTACGACGAGGTCTTCGCCCGCCAGGTCCGCGCGCACGGCCGGGAGAACGACATCCTGCTGCTGATGTCCACCAGCGGGGCCAGCGCCAACCTGCTGGCCGCCGCCCGCGCCGGCCGGGAGGTCGGGCTGCGCTGCTGGGCGTTCACCGGCCCGGCGCCCAACCCGCTCGCCGACGCCTGCCACGAGACGCTCGCCATCGCCTCGCCCGAGAGCCAGGTGGTGCAGGAGCTGCACCTGGTCTCCACCCACGTGCTCTGCGAGTACGTCGACCGGGCCCTGCCGGCCGCGCTGGCGGTGACCGGGACGGCCGGCCCCGCCCCCGTCGAACGGCCCACCGCGCCGGTGCGCGCCGGCGTCGAGGTGGTGCTCGACGGCGGCGACCGGCGGGTGGAGGCGGGATGAGGAGGCCGGCCGTGCGGGGACCCCTGGTGGTCATCGGCGACACCCTGCTGGACCGCGACGTCGAGGGCGTGGTGAACCGGCTCTGCCCCGACTCGCCCGTACCGGTGCTCGACGAGACGACGTACGCCGACCGCCCTGGCGGCGCCGGCCTGGCCGCGGTCTTCGCCGCCGCCCAGGGCGCCGGCGAGGTGGCGTTGGTGACGGCGCTCGCCGACGACGCCGGCGGCGCCCGGCTCAGCTGCCTGCTCAGCGCCGCCGGCGTGCAGGTGTACGCGCTGCCGCTGCCCGGCGCCACCGCCGAGAAGATCCGGCTGCGGGCCCGCGGCCGGGTGCTGCTGCGCCACGACCGGGGTGGGTCGGCCGCCGACCCCGGGCCGCCGAGCGAGGCGGTGCTCCGGCTGATCGCCGAGGCGTCCGCCGTGCTGGTCAGCGACTACGGCCGGGGCGTCGCCCGGCAGCCCGCGCTGCGCGCGGCGCTCGCCGCGACCCGCGCGCCGGTGGTCTGGGACCCGCACCCGCGCGGACCGGCGGCGGTGCCCGGGGTCACCCTGGCCACCCCGAACGAGGCGGAGGTACGCGACCTGACCGAGGTCCCGCCGGGCTCGTCCCGGCTGGCCACCGCCTCCCGGGGCGCGCAGGGGCTGCGCGAGCGGTGGCGGGCCGGCGCGGTGGCGGTGACCCTGGGCGGCGACGGCGCGCTGCTCTGCCACGCCGGCGCCACCCCGCTGGTGGTCGCCGCCCCGGTCAACGCCGAGGGGGACACCTGCGGGGCCGGGGACCGGTTCGCCTCGGCGGCCAGCCTCGCGCTGGCCCGGGGCGCGCTGGTCTCCGAGGCGGTGCAGGAGGCGGTGGCGGAGGCGTCGGCGTACGTGGCCGGCGGGGGAGTGGCGGCCGCGCTGCCGCCCGAGGTCCGCGCCGCCGCGCCGGCGCCACTGGGCGGCGGCGGGGAGCGGATCGGGGCCGCCGCGGCGGGTGCGGTGGTGGCCGAGGTACGCGCCGACGGCGGCACCGTGGTCGCCACCGGCGGCTGCTTCGACCTGCTGCACGCCGGGCACGTGGCGACCCTGCAGGCCGCCCGGCAGCTCGGCGACTGCCTGATCGTCTGCCTCAACTCCGACGCCAGCGTCGCCGGGCTGAAGGGGCCGGACCGCCCGGTCGTGCCGCAGGGCGACCGTAGCCGGCTGCTCGCGGCGCTGAGCTGCGTCGACGCGGTGCTGGTCTTCGACGAGTCCACCCCGGACGCGGTGCTGAGCTGGCTGCGCCCGGACATCTGGGTCAAGGGTGGCGACTACGCCACCGGCGGCGGCGACCCGGCGAGCCTGCCGGAGGCCGAGGCGCTGCGCCGCTGGGGCGGGCACTCGGTGGTGGTGCCGTACCTGGACGGACGCTCCACCACCGACATGATCGCGGCGGCCCGCGGTGAGCGCCCCGGGGCGTACCGTGTCGCACCCACCGGCGCCGTCAGGGCCGCCGGTGCGCAGCGTCCGACGGCGGAGGGAGCGCGATGAGCAGTGTACCGGGTGCCGGCCCGATCGTCCTGGTCACCGGCGGATCGAGCGGGCTCGGCGCGGCGGTGGTCACCGCGGTGGCCCGGGCCGGCGGGCGGCCGCTGGTGCTGGACCGGCAGCGCCCCGGTGACGGGGTGCCCTGGGTCGAGTGCGACCTGGCCGACACCCGGGCCGCCGAGGAGGCCACCCGGCAGCTGGCGGAGCGTTCCGGCGGCCTCGACGCGGTGGTCACCGCCGCCGGCACCGACGTGCCCGGCAAGCTCGCCGACGTGCCCCGGGAGACCTGGGAACGGATCGTCGCGGTCGACCTGCTCGCCACGGTGGCGGTGGTCCGCGCGGCGCTGCCGTACCTGGAGGCGTCCCGGGGCGGGATCGTCACGGTGGCCTCCACCCTCGGGGTGAAGGCGGTCAGCGACGCCACCGCGTACTGCGCGGCGAAGTTCGGGGTGGTCGGCTTCACCCGGGCGCTCGCCGCCGAACTCGCCGGCCGGGTGAACGTGACGCTGCTGATTCCCGGCGGGATGCGCACCGCCTTCTTCGACGCGCGTGACCCGCAGTACCGGCCCGGCCCGGAGGCCAAGCTCAACGACCCGGCCGACACCGCCGCCGCGGTGATGTTCGCCCTCTCCCAGCCGCCCGGCTGCGCGGTACGCGAGATGGTGGTCTGCGCCGAGCAGGAGACCTCGTACCCGTGATCCTCGTGCTCCGCGCCCTCGGCGTGGGCGACCTGGCCACGGCGGTGCCGGCGCTGCGCGCGTTGCGGGCCGCGTACCCCGACCGGGAGCTGGCGCTGGCGGCGCCGGCCTGGCTCGGGCCGCTGGTCGACCTGGTCGGCGGCGTCGACCGGCTGGTGCCCACCGACGGCCTCGGCTCCCCGCCGTGGCCGCCCCCGCCGGTCGCGGTCAACCTGCACGGGCGCGGGCCCGACTCGCACCGGATGCTGGCCGGCGCGGGCCGGCTGCTGGCGTTCCGCTGCCCCGAGGCCGGCCACCCGGACGGCCCGCGGTGGCGTCCCGGGGAGCACGAGGTGCACCGCTGGTGCCGCCTGCTGGCCTGGTACGGCATCCCCGCCGACCCCGGCGACCTCGCCCTACGCCGGCCGGCGGCGGACCGGACACCGACCGGGGTCACGGTCGTCCACCCGGGCAGCAAGATCCCCGAGAAGCGCTGGCCGGCAGCGCGCTTCGCCGCGCTGGCCCGGACCCTCGCCGAGCGCGGCCACCGGGTGGTGGTGACCGGCTCGGCCGACGAGCGGGAGCTGGCGCGCCAGGTGGCCGCCGGGGCGAATCTGCCCGACCCCGCCGTCCTGGCCGGCCGGACCGACCTGGGCGAGCTGGCCGCGCTGGTCGCCCACGCCCGCCTGGTGGTCAGCGGCGACACCGGGGTCGGCCACCTCGCCACCGCCTACGCCACCCCGTCCGTGCTGCTCTTCGGCCCGGTCCCGCCGGGCGAGTGGGGCCCGCCGCCGGACCGGCCCCGGCACCGGGCGCTGTGGAGCGGCGCCCGGGATTGGCCGGACCGGCCCGGGGTAGGAAGCCACCCGACGTTGGCGGCCCTGCCCGTGGACCGGGTGCTGGCCGCCGTGAACGAGGCCGAAGAGGCGGTGCGGGTCTCCGGTGCGATTGCGGCGTAGTGATCCGGGCCGGGCGGGGTACGGGCGCCGCCGGGCCGGCAAGGGCTGGGTGTTCCTCGACCCCCGGGGCGAGCCGGTCCGCGACCCCGAGGAACTGTCCCGGCTGCGCGAGCTGGTCATCCCGCCCGCCTGGCAGGACGTCTGGATCTCGCCGTACCCGAACGGGCACATCCAGGCGACCGGCGTCGACGCGGCCGGCCGCAAGCAGTACCTCTACCACCCGGAGTGGCGGCGCAAGCGCGACGAGGCGAAGTTCGACCACGTGCTGGAGGTCGCCCACCGGTTGCCGGTGCTGCGCGCGCGGATCGCCGACGACCTGGGCCGGCAGGGCCTGAACCGGGACCGGGTGCTGGCCACCGTCGCCCGGCTGCTGGACATGGGGATGTTCCGGGTCGGCAACGACCAGTACGCGGTCGGCGAGGACGCCACCTTCGGGGTCTCCACCCTGCGCCCCGAGCACGCCCGCTCCCGGGGCGGGTGCGTGGTCTTCGAGTTCCCCGCCAAGGGCGGCATCGAGCAGGTCCGCCGGATCGAGGACGCGGAGCTGTGCCAGGTGCTGACCAACCTGCGCCGGCGGCGGCGGACGGAGGACCGCCTCTTCGGCTACTGGGACGGGCGGCAGTGGCGCGACGTGCGCAGCGACGAGGTCAACGAGTACCTGCGCGACGCCAGCGGCGGCGAGATGACCGCCAAGGACTTCCGCACCTGGCACGCGACGGTGCTCGCGGCGACGGAACTGGCCACCGTGGGCGTGCAGCGGTCCGCCACCGCCCGGAAGAAGGCGGTCGCCGGGGTGATGAAGGAGGTCGCCGAGCTGCTGGGCAACACCCCCACGGTGGCCCGGACGTCCTACGTGGATCCCCGGGTGGTCGACCTCTACCACGACGGGGTGGTGGCGCCGGTCCGGCCGGACACCCCGAAGCCCGAGGCCGAGCGGACGGTCCTGGAGTTGCTGGAGGAGGCCTGACCGGCCCCGTCGTCGGTCCTGGGGGGAAGAGCGACGGGGCCGGAGTCGGTGTGGCCGGGTGGCGGGCCGTCCGCGCGGCAACCGGGGCGGCCGCCCGTGACAAGGAGGTCACGGGCGCCACCACGGTCCCCCGTTATCGGTGGCCGGCACGGGCCTGCCGACCGCCGATCCGGGTTCAGTATGTCGACGTCGAGTTGACGACGGATGCCGCGTCGTTGACGATCCGTGCCTGTTCCCGCCGGGCCGCGCGGTACCCCTGCGGGGTCTCGCCGTAGGCGGCGCGGAAGGCACGGCTGAAGACCGCCTTGTCACCGAAGCCCCAGCGGGCGGCGACGGCCTGGATCGCCCGGTGCGCCTGCGCCGGGTCGGCGAGGTCGCGGCGGCACCGGTCCAGGCGCAGGTCGCGCACGTACGACGCCACCGTGGTCTCCTCCGTCTCGAAGAGCCGGTGCAGGGTCCGGACGGAGACGTGGTGCGCGTCGGCGATCCTCTGCGGGCTCAGCGTGGCATCGCCCAGGTGACGCTGGATGTAGCCGCGCACCTGCGCGAGCAGCGCCCGACGGCGTACCTCGCGGGGCACCGCGTCCTCGGCGACCAGGTGTCGGCCGAGCATGGTGACGATCAGGTCGAGCGCGGTCGTGCCGAGCCGGTCGGCGTCCGCCGCGTGATACTGCTCCGGATGAGCGGTGATCTGCACCAGGTACTGGGCCAGCAGGGCGCCCACCCCCTCGGTGCCGGACATCCGGCCGGCGAGCAGCGGAGCGAGCCGGTCGGGGGGCAGCGGCAGCGCGCCGTACGGGATCAAAGCCACCACGGAGCTGGCGTGCTGCTGTCCGCCCTGCGCACCCTCGTGACTGACCTGGTGGGGACGCGACCCGTCGTAGAAGGTGAACTCGCGCGGCCCGAGCACGCTCTGCCGGCCGGCCTGCCCGGACGAGCCGGTGCCGGTGGTGGTCAGGGCGAGCAGGAAGTAGTCCACCTCGGTCTGCCGGGCCAGCTTGGCGGTCCGTACGGCGTCCAGCGAGGGGTAGCGGTAGTTCACCAGCTGGATCGGGCCGAGGGGGATGATCTCGGCGCGGGCGGTGAAGTCGTCGGCGTGCGCGGACCGCATCCGCAGTGGCGACGCGGTGCGGGCGACGAGGTCCAGCCACATGCCGAACCGCTCGCGCGGCGGCAGCGCCTCCGTGTCGATGACGTTCCGGTCCAGCATCTTTCCCGCCTCCATGGTTCCGCGTGTGTCCGGCCCATTGTCGATGACGGCCCTGCCGGCGAAAGAGCGCGGAGACGACGGATCCGCGCGACCGGGTGGGCGCGCGGATCCGCGGCGGTGCCGGTCAGTCGTTGAGCACGTGCGAGAGCCGGTCGCGGAAGCGCCGCTCCGAGTCGCTGACCTGGTCGCCGCCGAGGCCGAGGAGGCCGCCGGTGGGGGCGGCGCCGACCACCTGCTCGGCGATCTCCACCAGCCAGTGCTTGTACGCCCCGGCCTCGCCCTCGTCCACCCGGGCGGCCAGCAGCGCCGACGCCTGACCGGCGCGGGCCAGCACGTCGTCGATCAGGGCATGCGGGTCCGCCGGCTCGATGACCGGCAGTTCCTCGCCGGCCTCCGGGTCGCCCACCCGAGACACGATCTCCCCGGCGACCGCCGCGACCAGCGGGTTGGCCGACTCGCGGCCGGCGGAGATGGTTTCCAGCCCGGCGGCGTTCTCCGCGCGGGTGCGCCGGCTGCCGTCGTGCTCCGCGGCGCTGGCCGCGGTCAGGACCGCCTGCGGCAGGCCGACCAGCAGCCCCCACTCCTCGTCGGAGAACCCGAACCCGGTGTACGCCGGCTGTTCGATCACGACTGAGCCCCTCTCGTTTCGTTGCGTCTGTGCCCGGTGCCCCGGTCAGGCTAGTCCCGCGTCAGCAGGCCCTGCTCCGACACCACGGGCACGGAGAGCGTCTTGTAGCCGACCTCGTCGAAGAGCACCGTCATCCGGTCCTCCTCGTAGTTGAGCACCAGTCCGGTCCCCCAGTCCGGGTGGCGGACCTGGCTGTGCACCGGGAACGGCCCGACCGCGCCGTCGTCGGCGGTGCTGGTGCCGGCGTGGCAGTTGTCGCAGTGCCCGCAGACCTCCGACATCTGCTCACCGAAGTACGCCAGCAGCGTCTGGCCCCGGCAGGCGGTGGTTTCGGCGAAGGCGCGCATCATGTCGGTGCGGGACCGGGTCACGGTCTGCTGCCGCTCCGCCTCGGCCAGGGCCGCCGCGGCGGCGTCCACCGGCCTGGGGGAGTAGCGGGGCGCGCCGATCCTCTGCCTGGCCCGCGGCTCGGCGGCGCCGATCTGCTCCAGCAGCGACAGGTACTGGCCGAGCTTGCGCGCACCGAGTCCGGTCACCTCGCGCAGCTCCTTCTTGGTCCGGGCCTCCTTGCGCAGCAGCGCGGCCAGGTCGCGCAGCTCGGTGGAGTCCGGCAGGCCGCCGCTGAAGTAGCGTTGCAGCCCGACGTCCTCGGCCTGCCAGAGCAGCAGCACTCGGGCCGGCGCGCCGTCCCGGCCGGCGCGGCCGATCTCCTGGAAGTAGCTGTCCGGCGAGTCCGGCAGCGCCATGTGCACCACCCAGGCGATGTTCGGCTTGTCGATGCCCATGCCGAACGCCGACGTCGCCACCATGATCGGCACCTGGTCGGCGAGGAACGCCTCGTGCAGCTCGTGCCGGGCACCGGTGGGCATTCCGCCGTGGTAGTACTGCGACGGGAAGCCGGCGTCGGTCAACCGCTGGGCCAGCTCCTCGGCGGCCCGCCGGGTCGGCACGTAGATGATGCCGGGGCGTTGGTCGTCGCGCAGCAGCGCCACCAGTCGCCGCCACCGGTAGTCGTCGGTGGGGCAGTGCGCCACCTCCAGGAAGAGGTTGGGCCGGTCCAGCCCGGAGACCACCACCTCCGGGTCGCGCAGCCGCAGCCGGGCGATGATGTCGTCGCGTACCGGGGGTGAGGCGGTGGCGGTCAGGGCCACCACCGGCGGCCGGCCGATGCCCTCGATCAGGTGGCCCAGCGCCAGGTAGTCGGGGCGGAAGTCGTGCCCCCAGGCGGAGATGCAGTGCGCCTCGTCGATCGCCACCAGCGCCGGCTTCAGCGCCCTGACCTCGGCCATCCGGTCGGGGTTGCTGAGCTGCTCCGGGGTGATGAAGAGGAACTCGGCGCGGCCGTCGCGGATCTCCTCGATCGCCTGGGCCTGTTGGGCCGGGGACTCGTCGGAGCTGATCCGTACCGCCCGCAGCTCCGGGCGCTGCCGTTCGTTGAGGGCGGCGATCTGGTCCTGCTGCAACGCCAGCAGCGGGGAGATCACCACCGTCGGTCCGGGGATCAGGCTGGCCGGGATCTGGTAGATCGCCGACTTGCCGGCGCCGGTGGGCAGGACCACCAGGGCGTCGCGTCGCTTCATCACCGCGCGCATGGCGGCGAGTTGGTTGGGCCGCAGCGCGGTCCAGCCGAAGAGGCTCCGCGCCGCGCGGCGCAACGTCGTCGAGTGCATGGACAGCTTCATCGAGGGCCGGAGGTACCCGAGGAGATCAGCGCCGAAACCGTCGACAGCGGCCGATCGGTCGGGAGAGCCGTAACGCCGCGCGGGCCACCCGCCGGGACACCGCGCAGCAGGCTCCGGCGCTGCCCGGCGGGCTGCTGCGCAGCCCCGTCCCGTCCTGAGCGTGATACCTGACGGGTATCACGCTCGTCGGGGTGTCGGGCCGGGCGCCGGGCACCGTCCGTGGGCGCGACGAGCCGCGAAACGCCGCTGGCCAGGCCAGGCTGTCAGCGCAGGCGGGGCAGCACCTCGCGCTGGTAGAGGTCGAACAGGGCCTGGGTGTGCGGGCCGGTGTTGGCCACGTAGACCTCGTCGAAGCCGGCCTTGGCGTACTTGTCGATCATCTCCAGGTGCGCGTCGGCGCTGTTGCCGCAGACGAACGACTCCTTCATCATCTCCGGCTTGACCAGTTGGGTGGCCTGCTCGAAGTGGCGCGGGGAGGGGAGCACCTGGGACAGCTCGCCCGGCACCCCGGCGTTCGGCCACTTCTCGTACGCCAGCCGCGCGCCCTCCTCCTCGCTGTCGGCGTACGCCGCCTTGAAGCCGGCCTGGCACGGCTTGTCGCCGCCGCCGCTCTCCCGGAACCGGCGGACCATGTCGGCGTCCGGCATGACGCTGACGTAGCCGTCGCCGATCCGGGCGGCCAGGTCGATCGCCTTGGGACCGAAGCCGGAGACGTAGACCGGTGGGGGCGCGTCGGGCAGGGTGTAGATCCGGGCGTGCTCGACGGTGTAGTGCTTGCCGTGGTGGTTGACGAATCCGCCCTGCCACAGCTCGCGCATCACCTCGACCGCCTCCTCCAGCATCTCCAGCCGGACGTCGGTCTGCGGCCAGGCGTCGCCGAGGATGTGCTCGTTGAGCGCCTCGCCGGAGCCGACGCCGAGCACGAAGCGCCCGGAGTGCAGAACGGCGCTGGTGGCCGCGGCCTGGGCCAGCACCGCCGGGTGGATGCGGACGGTCGGGCAGGTCACCGCGGTGGTGACGGGCAGCGAGCAGACCTGGCTGAGCGCGCCGATGGTCGACCAGACAAAGGGGCTCTGCCCCTGCGCGTCCACCCACGGGTGGTAGTGGTCCGAGATCCACAGCGCCTCGAAGCCGGCCCGTTCGGCGCCGCGCGCCTGCTCCAGCAGCTCCGCCGGGGTGGACTCCTCACTGGACAGGAAGTAACCGATCTTCATCTTTCCCCCTCGCCGTCGCCCGACGCCGGTCGCGCCGGGCCGACCAGGGGATGCCCTACCCCGGACTCGGGGGATCAGTCAGCGGCGGCCGAACATGGCCCGGATGGCGGCGAGCAGCAGCAGGCCGCCGACCACCACGCCGAGCAGGCGCACGCCGGGGACGTCGGCCGGCGAGGTGGCGTCGGCGAGCGGCAACAGATCCATTCCCGCACTGTCGCACGCCGCCCCGGAGGGCGCCAGACGGTAACAGTAAGGTTTATTGACTATTTCCTGGCCCGGTGTGACCATGGCAGCACCGCGACGGCGACCGGCCGTCGGACGACCACACGGGGGTACGGGGGCCGCATGAGCGAGCGCAACCTGGCGGGCCTGGCGGCCGCCGTCCTACAGCCCGGTTTCGTCGGCACCACCCCGCCCGAGTGGGTCTGCCGCTGGCTCGGCGAGGGGCTCGGCTCGGTGGTCCTGTTCGCCCGCAACGTCGTCGACCCCGGGCAGCTCGCCGCGCTCACCGCGACCCTGCGCGCCGAACGCCCGGACGTGCTGGTGGCCATCGACGAGGAGGCCGGCGACGTCACCCGGATCGAGTCGGCGCTGGGCAGCTCCCGCCCGGGCAACTTCGCCCTCGGCGCGGTCGACGACCCGGCGCTGACCGAGGAGGTGGCCCGGGACCTCGGCGCCGACCTCGCCGCGCTCGGCATCACCCTCAACTACGCCCCGGACGCCGACGTCAACAACAACCCGGCCAACCCGGTGATCGGCGTCCGGTCCTTCGGCGCCGACCCCCAGTTGGTCGCCCGGCACACCGCCGCCTGGGTACGCGGCCTCCAGTCCGCCGGCGTCGCCGCCTGCGCCAAGCACTTCCCCGGCCACGGCGACACCCGGGTCGACTCGCACCACGACCTGCCCCGCATCGGCGCCAGCCGAGCCCGCCTCGACGCCGGCGAGCTGGTCCCGTTCCGGGCCGCCGTGGCGGCCGGGGTGCAGGCCGTGATGACCGGGCACCTGCTCGTGCCCGCCCTCGACGAGGAACTGCCCGCCACCCTCAGCCCCCGCATCCTCGGCGACCTGCTCCGCGAGGAGCTGGGCTTCTCCGGCGTGGTGATCACCGACGCGGTGGAGATGCGGGCGGTCACCGACCGGTACGGCTTCGCCGGTGCCGCCGTGCGCGCCCTGGCCGCCGGGGCCGACGCGGTCTGCGTCGGCGGGGAACGGGCCGATGAGGACGCCGCCCGCCACCTGCGCGACGCCATCGTCGCCGCCGTCATGGCCGGGGAGCTGCCCGAGGAACGGCTCGCCGAGGCGGCCAAGCGGGTCGGTCAGCTCGCCGCCTGGACGGTGGCCGCCCGCGCCGACCGTCCCGCGTGGGCCGTGCCGGCCCACGACGGTTCGCCGGTCGGCCTGGCCGCCGCGCGCCGGGCGCTGCGGGTCAGCGGCGCCACCGCCGCCCTGCCGCTGGTCGCCCCCGCCCACGTGGTGGAGTTCGCCCCGCCGCGCAACATCGCCATCGGCCCGGAGACCCCCTGGGGCATCGCCGCCCCGCTGGCCGCGCTGCGGCCCGGCACCACCACCGCCCGGTTCGCCGAGTTCGAGGTGCCGGCGGACCCGACGGCCGCGGCCGGCGGCCGACCGGTCGTGCTGGTCGTCCGCGACCTGCACCGGCACGACTGGATGCGGTCCGCCGTCGAGCGGGCCCTCGCCGCCCGGCCGGACGCGGTCGTGGTCGAGCTGGGCGTGCCCGAGCTGGTCGTCGGCCGGGTGCACGTGGCCACCCACGGCGCCACCCGGGCCGGCGCGCTGGCCGCCGCGGAGCTGCTCGCCGGCCCCCGCTGACCACTCCGCCCCGCCGCACCGCGCGACGATCATCGCCGCGGTGCGGCGGGTCGGTGCCGGTCAGGCCGGCTCGAAGACCAGGTCGGCGTACTCGGGGTGCCGCTCGATGTACGCCCGCACGAACGGGCACTGCGGCACCAACCGGCCGCCCTGCTCGCGCACCTGCTCCAGGGTGGCCCGGACCAGCGCGGCGCCGACCCCCATGTCCTGGAACTCCGGGCGCACCTCGGTGTGGGTGAAGATCCGCACCTCGCCGCGCGGCAGGTACGCCGTGAAGCCGGCCAGCGCGTCGTCGACGAGGATCTCGAAGCGGTGCTTGGCGGGGTTCTCCTCGACCAGGAAGCTCACCCGCCCATTGTCTCCCGCCGCCGGGCCAGGGTGTGCAGTTCGCTGAGCAACCGGTCCACCTCGTCGGCCGTGTTGTAGTGGTAGACGCTGGCCCGGACCGCGCCGCCGGTCTCCCCCAGCCCCATCGCCCGGAAGTACTCGTAGGCGTAGTAGTCGCCGGAGGAGAGGCAGAGCCGCGCCTCGCCCAGCGCCGCCGCCAGCCCGGCCGGCGACCAGCCGGCGAGCCGGAACGACACCGTCGGGCAGCGCCGGGCGGCGGCCCCGTACACGGTCACCGCGGGGTTGTCGGCCAGCCCGGCCAGCAGCCGGTCGAAGAGCGTCTCCTCGTACGCCTGGGCGGCGGCCAGTCCGGCCCGGACCCGCTCCCGCCGGTCGCCGGTGGCGGTCGGGTCCAGCCCGGCCAGGTGGTCGACCGCGGCGGCCACCCCGGCCAGCAGCGGGAAGCTCGGGGTGCCCGCCTCGAACCGGTCGGGCACCGCGTCGGAGGAGGGGACCAGCTTGGCCGGGCGCAGCGACTCCCAGCGGGCCGGGTCGGCCACCATCGCGGCCAGGTGCGGGCCGGACCACTTGTAGGCGCTGGTGACCAGGAAGTCCGCGCCGGTCGAGGCGAGATCGGTCGGACCGTGTGGCACGGAGTGCACCCCGTCGACGCAGACCAGAGCCCCGGCCGCGTGCGCGGTCTTGGCGATCGCCGCCACGTCCGGCATCGTGCCGACGGCGTTGCTGCCGGCGGTCACCGCGACCAGCCGGGTCCGCTCGCCGACCAGCTCGGCGTACTGGCCGGCGGGCAGCTCGCCGGTGGCCGGGTCGAACTCCGCCCAGCGCACGGTCGCGCCGGCCACCCGGGCCGCCTGCACCCAGGGCCGCACGTTCGCGTCGTGGTCGAGCCGGGAGACCACCACCTCGTCGCCGGGGCGCCAGGTCTCGCCCAGGGTCCGGGCCAGCGTGTACGTCAGCGCGGTCGCGCTCGGCCCGAGCACCACCCCGCGCGGCGCCGCGCCGAGCAGGTCGGCCACCGCGGCGCGGGCGGCGTCGACCAGCTCCAGCGACCGGCGGCCGGGCGCGAAGGCGGGGGTGCGGTTGCCGAGCGCGGTGCCCATCGCCCCGCTGACCGCGTCGATCACCGACTGCGGGGTCTGGGTGCCGCCGGCACCGTCGAAGTGGGCGAAACCCTCGGTCAGGGCGGGGTAGGCGGCCCGGGTCCGGGCGATGTCGAACGGCATGACCGGACCCTAACGCGCGGCACCGGGGCGCCTGATGATCACGCGGCGGTGCCGATCTCGCCGCCGTCTCGTACCCTTGGTCGCGTGACGACGCGACCCGCTACCTCCCCGCTCACCCCCACCCGCCGCGTTGCCGGCCTGCTCGCCGGCCTGGCCCTCGGCGTGGCCGTGCTGGCCGGCTGCAGCTCCGAGGGGGCCGACACCGACTGCGGCCTGGACGCCTGCACAGTCACCTTCGACCGGGGCGTCGACGCCAAGGCGAACGTCCTCGGCGTCGAGGCGAAGCTGATCGGGGCCCAGGGCGACCAGGTCACCGTCGAGGTCGCCGGCGAGCAGCTCTCCCTCACCGTCGGCCAGCAGGCCACCGAGGTGGGCGGCTTCGCGGTCACCCTGGACAGCGTCACCGACCAGCAGGTCAAGATCCGGGTGGCGCGCAACACCAGCAGCTGACGGCGTCTCCGGCGGCGAGGCGCCACGTTTGTGGATCTTCCCATTCGGAGATTGTGGCGCCATGTCACTCACCCGGAACGCCGAAGCCACCGCCGCCCGCACCGCGGACAGCCGCTGGCTGGAACTCCTCGCCCGGGCCGGCTTCATCGGCTACGGGGTCGTGCACCTGCTGTTCGCCTGGCTCGCCCTGCAGATCGCCTTCGGCAAGCCCGGTGAGAACGGCGACCAGTCCGGTGCGCTGCGGACCATCGCCGCCCAGCCGCTGGGCAGGACGCTGGTCGTCCTGATCGCGATCGGCCTGCTGGCCATGGCCATCTGGCAGGGCCTGGAAGCAGCCGTCGGGCACCGCGTCGAGCAGGGCAGGGAGCGCGTCTGGGAGCGGCTCGCCTCCGCCGGCCGGACGCTCGTCTACCTCTACTTCGCCTGGACCGCCTTCAAGGTCTTCAAGGACGCCGGCTCCAACAGCGCCGACCAGCAGGAGGCGCTCACCGGCAAGCTGATGACCTCCGGCGGCGGCCGGCTGGTGGTCGGCCTGGCCGGGCTGGTGCTCGCCGCGATCGGCGTCGGTCTGGTGATCTACGGGCTGGTCAAGCGCTTCGAGAAGCACCTCAAGACCGGCGAGATGAGCCCGAAGACCCACACCGTGGCCCGCCGGCTCGGCATCGCCGGCTACGTCGCCAAGGGCGTCGCGTACGGCATCGCCGGCGTGCTGATCGTCGTCGCCGCGCTGAAGTACGACCCGGAGAAGGCCCGCGGCCTGGACGCCGCGCTGCACACCCTGCGCGACCAGTCCTACGGCCAGGCGCTGCTGGTGCTGGTCGCCCTCGGCATCGCCGCCTTCGGCACGTTCTGCTTGTTCCAGTCCCGGTACCGCAAGGTCTGAGCTGGCCGATTCCGGAACCACCGGGCACCATAGGGCCTTTGCCCGAAGCCCGGCCGGAGGGAGAGAGCGTGCAGGAGTACCTGGAGACGATCGCCGCCGCGGCTGCCGCGGCGGCGATCGCCCTGTTGCTGGTCGAGGTGGTGCACCGGGTGATCCGGCGGTTCGGCCGGGGCTCGCTGCTGATGACCGAGCTCACCGAGCACGCGCACCGCCCGTTCCAGGTGGCCGGCACCGTCCTCGCCGTCCAGTTCGCGGTCCGGTTCACCACCGGGTACGCCGTCGGCACGCCCTGGCGGCAGGTGGTGCTGCACGCACTGGTGCTGGCCGTGGTCGCCGCCGTGGCCTGGCTGGTCGCCGCGCTGCTGGTCGCGATCGAGGACACCGCCCTGGCCCGGTTCCGGGTGGACGTGCCGAACAACCGGCACGCCCGCCGGGTCCGCACCCAGGTGGTGCTGCTGCGCCGGCTGACCATCGCGGTGATCGTGGTGCTGACGGTCGGCGTGATGCTGATGACCTTCCCCGCCGTACGCGGCATCGGCGCCGGCGTGCTGACCTCCGCCGGTGTGGTGGGTGTGGTCGCCGCGCTGGCCGCCCAGAGCCTGCTCGGCAACGTCATCGCCGGCCTCCAGCTCGCCTTCAGCGACGCGGTACGCCTCGACGACGTGGTCGTGGTCGAGGGGGAGTGGGGCCGGATCGAGGAGCTGACCCTGAGCTACGTGGTGGTGCAGATCTGGGACGACCGCCGGCTGATCCTGCCCACCTCGTACTTCACCAGTAAGCCGTTCCAGAACTGGACCCGCACCGAGGCCGCCGTCCTCGGCACCGCCGAGTTCGAGGTGGACTGGGCGGTCCCGGTGCAGGCGATGCGGGAGGAACTGCGCCGCCTGGTGGAGAGCACCGAGCTGTGGGACGGCCGGGTCTGCGTGCTCCAGGTGACCGACGCGACCGGCGGCACGATCACCGTCCGGGCGCTGGTCAGCGCCGCCGACGCGGGCAGCCTCTGGGACCTGCGCTGCCTGGTCCGCGAGCACCTGGTCGGCTGGATCCGGGACCACCGCCCCACGGCCCTGCCCCGGACCCGCACCGAGATCGGCGACGCCGCCGGCGCCCTGCCCTGGCAGTGGGCGCAGCCCCGCCGGCCGGTGCGCCGGCTCCAGGAGCCGGAGGTGCCCGACGACGCCCGCGTCTTCGGCGGCAGCCACGACGGCGACGCCCGCAGCGAGGCCTTCGTCGGCCCCGAGGAGCACGCCGACTCCCGCCGCTGAACCACCCTCGACCGCACCCGCCGACCGGCCCGCGCGCCGTCGGCGGGTGCTTCGTCGTACCGGCTTCCGCGTTTCGCCGGACGGTGCGGGTCCACCTGCGGTCAGATGTGGTTGGTCACTGCGCGCAGGATTGACGGGCGGCGACTCCGGGCATACAGCGCGGTGATGATGAAAGGAGGACAGCATGGCTGACGTCGCGAACCAACAGACGTCCCGGACCGGGAGCGAGCCGTCCACCGCCGAACTGGTGCAGCGGGCCACCGAGCAGGTCTCCCGCCTCGTACGGGACGAGTTGGCGCTGGCCCGGGCGGAGTTGACCCGGAAGGGCAAGCACGCCGGGATCGGAATCGGTCTCTTCGGCGGGGGTGGGGCGCTGGCCTTCTACGGGCTGGGCGCGCTGGTCGTCACCGCGGTGCTGCTGCTGGACCTGGTCATGCCGGCGTGGCTGGCCGCCCTGATCGTGGCGGTGTTGCTCTTCCTGGTCGCCGGGGTGCTCGCCCTGGTGGGCAAGAAGCAGGTCAGCCAGGCGGTCCCCCCGGTGCCGGCGTCGACGGTGCAGAGCCTCCGGGCGGACGTGGACGTCGTCACCGCCGCGGTGAAGGACAGGGGACGGGCATGACGGGCAACGGGACCGGCGACGCCGAGGCGCTCCGCGAGGAGATCAGGCGTACCCGGGTGGAGCTGGGCGAGACGATGGAGTTGTTGGCCGCCAGGGCCGACGTGAAGGCCCGGCTGCGGGAGTCCGCCGGCCAGGCGAAGGAGCGGATGCGCGAGCAGGCCGCGCAGACCGTCGCCCGGGTGCGCGGGCAGGCGGCGCAGAAGGCGGACGTGGCGCGGACACAGGCGTCGGAGAAGGGTGCGGTGGTCCGGCGTAATCCGATGCCGTGGGCGACGGTGGCGGCCGGTGCCGTGGCGGCGGTGGTCGTGCTGCTGATCGTCCGGGGGAGGCGCAGATGAGCAGGGGCATCGGCAGGACCGCGTACAAGCCCGTCGGGGTGCTGCTCGGGCTGGCCGCCGGTACGGTCGCCGGGGCGATCTTCCGGCAGGTCTGGACGATGACGGCCGGCGACGGCGAGGCCCCCAGCGCGACCGACGAGGACCGCGGCTGGGGCGAGATCCTGGCCGCGGCGGCGTTGCAGGGCGCCATCTTCGCGGTGGTCCGGGCGGCGGTGGACCGCGGCGGCGCGGTCGGCGTACGACGGCTGACCGGCCGCTGGCCGGACTGAATCCGAGCGGGTCGAAGGCCCCCCACCGCATCGACGGGTGGGGGGCCTTTCGCACGGCCGCCGGCACCCGCCCAGCGATCTTCGGCATCCGTCAGGTCACATGTCGGAGAATTTCGTCCGCTAGGCAGTGCAGAGTTTTTGCGTACGTGGTTAAGCTGGCCCGGCTGTTGCGAGATGGCGTGGGTTGGGAGAAGTCTCCGTCGTGGGGGCCGCCTCAGGCGCCGCTGCTCGAAAACGGCCAATCGGCCGCACGGCGTGCTCGGCCGCCAGTTTTAGAAGGAGATACACATGGCGCAGGGAACCGTGAAGTGGTTCAACGCTGACAAGGGCTTCGGCTTCATCACCGTCGACGGCGGGGGTGCTGACGTGTTCGTCCACTTCTCGGCCATCCAGACCAGCGGCTACCGCACGCTGGAGGAGAACCAGCGGGTGGAGTTCGAGATCGCCCAGGGTCAGAAGGGTCCGCAGGCCGAGCAGGTCCGCCCCATCTGAGTAGTGCCGGTCGGCAGCCGCCGGCCCGGGTGATCCGGCCCCCCGGATCGACGAGAAGCCCCGTGTCCTGCAGGGACGCGGGGCTTTCCGCGTATCCGGGCCCGGCGCCGGCCCACCGCGCGCCCGTCGGGCGCCTACTGCGCGTTCGGTCAGGTGCGGCGGCGGGCCTTCAGGCCCCGCCAGAGCACCACGAGTCCGATCAGGATCACCACCGGGCCGACCACCGCCCAGATCCGGTGGTCGGTCATCACGCTGCCGCCGACGTACCCGAGGCCCTGCACCGTCCACACCGCTCCGGCCACCACGGCCAGCAGCCCGAGGGCGAGCGTCAGCCAGCCCCTCATCGGTTCCTCCTCACCCGCGCCGGTGGTCCCGGCCTCCGGTCAGCATGCGGCCCGTCCGGCCGGTACGCGAGCACCGCCCCGGCGCGGCTCACCACCGGTCGTGCACCCGGGCACGGACCAGCTCGTCGTAGACCGCCCGGACCGTGTCCCGCTCGGCAGCGGTCAGCGGCGGCAGGTGGGCCGCGGCGGCGTTGCCCCGCGCCTGCGCGGCGTCCCGCGCGCCGGGGATGACCACGGTGACGCCCGGCTGGTTGATGATCCAGCGCAGCGCGAACTGGGCCATCGTGCGGTCCGGGCCGACCAGCGGGGCGAGCCGCCGCACGACCGCCAGGCCGAGGTCGTAGTCGACGCCGGAGAAGGTCTCGCCGACGTCGAAGCTCTCCCCGTGCCGGTTGTAGCTGCGGTGGTCGTCGGCGGCGAAGGTGGTGTGTTCGTCGTACCGGCCGGAGAGCAGGCCGCTGGCCAGCGGCACCCGGGCGATGATGCCCACCCCGGCCGCGGCGGCGGCCGGCAGCACCCGCTCCAGGGGCTTGAGCCGGACCGCGTTGAGGATGACCTGCACGCTGGCGACGCCGGGCCGGGCGATGGCGGTGAGCGCCTGGTCGCAGGTCTCCACGCTGACCCCGTACCCGGCGACGCGCTTCTCGGCGACGAGCGTGTCGAGGGCGTCGAAGACCCGGTCGTCGGCGAAGACGGCGGTGGGCGGGCAGTGCAGCTGGACCAGGTCCAGGGTGTCCGTGCCGAGGTTGGCCCGGGACCGGTCGGTCCAGGCCCGGAAGTTGTCCAGGGTGTAGGCCTCGGGCGTCTGCTCCACCCGGCGGCCCATCTTGGTGGCCACGATAAGGCCGTGCCCGGGCCGCTCGCGCAGGAACCGCCCGATCAGCTGCTCGCTGCGCCCGTCGCCGTAGACGTCGGCGGTGTCGAGGAAGGTCACTCCGGCGTCCACGGCGGCGGCGAGCACGGCCAGGGCGTCGCTCTCGGTGACCCGACCCCAGTCCGCGCCGAGCTGCCAGGCGCCGAGGCCGACCACACCCACCTGCCGGCCGAGCCGGTCGAAGCTGCGCTGTTCCATCGGAGGAAGCCTAGTGATCGCCTTGCCGGACCGCAGTGCGGGCCGTAGGGTCATTGCAAGACGTACGTACGGTTTGGAGGCGGCGATGTGGGATCCGACGACCTACCTGCGCTACGGCGACGAACGGTCCCGCCCGTTCCACGACCTCGTCGCCCGCGTCCCGGCCGACCGGCCGCGCGCCGTGGTCGACCTCGGTTGCGGGCCCGGCACCCTGACCGCCACCCTCGCCGCCCGCTGGCCGGCCGCCGTGATCCGCGGCCTCGACTCGTCCCCGGAGATGATCGACCGGGCCGCCGACCTGGCCGCCCCGGTCGAGTTCACCGTCGGTGACGTCCGGGACTGGCGCCCCGCACCCGACGTCGACGTGGTGGTCTGCAACGCCGTGCTCCAGTGGGTGCCGGAGCACCGGGAGCTGCTCGCCCGCTGGGCCCGCGAGCTGCCCGCCGGCGCCTGGCTGGCGTTCCAGGTCCCGGGCAACTTCGACGCCCCCTCGCACCGGACGCTGCGCGAGGTCGCCCGCCGGGACCGCTGGGCCGCCACGCTGGCGCCGCTGCTGCGCGAGACCCCGGTCGACGACGCCGTCGGGTACGCCGCGTCGTTGGCCGCCGCCGGCTGCGCGGTCGACGCCTGGGAGACTGTCTACGTGCACCTGCTGCCGGCCGACCCCGCCGCCGACCACCCGGTGCTGGCCTGGATGGAGGGGACCGCGCTGCGACCGGTCCGGGCCGCGCTGGACGCCGCCGGCTGGGCGGACTTCCGGGCCGAGCTGGGGGTACGCCTGGCCGAGGCGTACCCGGTGCGGCAGGGGCAGGTGTACTTCCCGTTCCGCCGGATCTTCACCGTCGCCCGTACCGGCGCCCGCGCAGAGGAGAATCTGTGACCGACCTGCCCACCTTCATCGCCGGACTGCCCAAGGTGGAGCTGCACGTGCACCACGTCGGCTCCGCCTCGCCCCGCATCGTCGCCGAGCTGGCGGCCCGGCACGAGGGCCGCAGCCCGGTCCCGGCGGACCCGGCCGCGCTGGTCGACTACTTCGCGTTCCGCGACTTCGCCCACTTCATCGAGGTGTACCTCAGCGTCGTGGACCTGATCCGCGACCCGGAGGACGTCTGGATCCTCACCCACGAGGTGGCCCGCGAGCTGGCCCGCCAGCAGGTCCGGTACGCCGAGCTGACCATCACCCCGTACTCGCACGTGCGCCGGGGCATCCCCGCCCCGGCGTTCTGTGAGGCGATCGAGGACGCCCGCAAGCGGGCCGAGGCCGACTTCGGCATCGCCCTGCGCTGGTGCTTCGACATTCCCGGCGAGGCCGGGCTGCCGGCGGCCGAGGAGACCCTGCGGATCGCGCTGGAGGAGCGGCCGGACGGGCTGATCAGCTTCGGCCTCGGCGGCCCCGAGATCGGGGTGCCCCGGCCGCAGTTCAAGCCGTACTTCGACCAGGCCCGGGCGGCCGGGCTGCGCTCGGTGCCGCACGCGGGTGAGACCACCGGCCCGCAGACGGTCTGGGACGCCCTGCGTGATCTGGGCGCCGAGCGGATCGGGCACGGCATCTCCGCCGCCGAGGACCCGGAGCTGCTGGCGTACCTGGCCGAGCACCGGATCGCGTTGGAGGTCTGCCCGACCTCCAACGTCCGTACCCGGGCCGTGGCGCGGCTGGCGGAGCACCCGCTGCGGCGGCTGGTCGACGCCGGCGTGCTGGTCAGCATCAACTCCGACGACCCGCCGATGTTCGGCACCACCCTCAACGATGAGTACGCGGTGGCCGCCGCGCTGCTCGACGTCGGACCCGAGGGGGTGGCCGCGCTGGCCCGGGACGGGGTGACCGCCTCGTTCCTCGAACCGGGCGAGAAGGCCCGGATCAGCGCCGAGATCGACGCCTGGTCGGCAACCGGGACGCGTTGAGCCTTCGGGGCGCGTCGCGCGGCCGGGCCAGGTCGGCCGGGCCGCGCCGGCGGCCGGCCAGCGCCGGTCCCCGCCGGAGCATCAGGGCGCCGAGGCGGCCAGTCCGAGAGCGGTCGGGGCAGTGGGCGCGGCCGGTGCGGCGGCGGTCGGTGTCCGGGTGGCGGGCGGGGCGCCGCCGTGCGCCAGCACCGGGTCCTGCCAGAGCGCGAGCGTGAGGGCGATGCCCGCGCCGACCACGGCGGCCCAGCGCAGCAGCCGGGTCACGGACGGGCTCATCGGGACACCTCACGACTGTCGGTGAGAGGTGGGGCGCGCGGCGGGAGCGGGTGTGGGGGGACCGTGCCCCCGCCGCGCGCTCGGGCTCCACCGGCCGGCAGTTGTCAGGGGCGACAAGACCGGTGGAGCTGATGGGTTCTCCCTGATCCTGGCAGCGTCCGGCCGCCCTGGCGCCCGCGTTAACCCGGATCTAAGGAAGACTTGCGCCACCCCACAACCAACGGGGGTCCCGCCTCGCAGCCGGGCGTCTCGGCTGCCGGAACGGCGTTGCCCGTCGTGGTGGTCAGTCGTCGGCGGGACGCTGCCGGGGCCACCGCCGCCCGCCGGTCTTCTGCTCCCGGGCCTCCCGGGCCATCCGGCCGACCAGCCCGAAGCGGTTGACCTGCCGGGGCGTCGCCTCCGGGTCGGCCAGCAACATCACCACGCTGGCCCCGCCCAGCCGGGCCCGGTCGATGCTCACCGAACCGTTGGCCTGCAGTGCCACCCGCTTGGCGATGTCCAGCCCCAGCCCGGTGGAGCCCTGGTCGCTGGTGCCCCGGCGCAGCGCCCGGTCCGGATTGGCGATGCCGGGGCCGGCGTCGTCGATCCGGATGGCCACGTAGCCGTCCCGGCGGGAGACCGCCACCTCGAACGCCGTCCCCTGCGGGGTGTAGCGGAACACGTTGCCGATCACCGCGTCCAACGCGGCGGCCAGTTCGGCGCGCGGCACCGGCGCGGGGATCCGCAGCTGGGCGCCGCTGACCCGGTGCGGCCGGTTCTGGTCGCCGGCCAGCGCCGCCCAGAACACCATCCGGTCCCGGACCACCTCGCTGACGTCGCACTCCGCCGGCCCGGCCTCGTGGGCCACCGCCTTGCGGGTGGTCTTGATCAGCACGTCGATCTCGCCCTCGAGGGTGACGATCGCCTGCCGGATGCGCCGGATCGTGCGCCGTCGGTCCAGCTCGGCCGGGGTGAACGAGCCGACGCTGGTGTCGTCGGAGTCCAGCCCCTCGGCGTCCAGCCGCAGCACCGTCAGCGGCGTCCGCAGCCGGTGCGACAGGTCCGCCACCAGCTCCCGTTCGTCGGTGCGCGAGGCGACCAGCCGGTCGGCCATCCGGTTGAACGCGTACCCGGCCTCGGCCAGCTCCCGCGGGCCGCTCGGCTCGACGCGTACGCCCAGGTCGCCGTCGCCGACGGCCAGGGCCGCCTTGACCAGCCCCCGGGTGGAGTCGACCGCGCGGGCCGCGACCCGGTCCACCACGATCACCGCGGCGCCGACCAGGGCCACGGCGACGGCGCTCAGCAGCAGCCAGGTACCGCCGGAGCCCTCGTCGAGGTCGGCCTCGGGGACGAACACCTCCACCACGGCGACCTGGCCGTCGAGCACCACCGGGTCCAGCCGCAGCACCCCGCCGGAGACGTCGGTGACCACCGACCGTTTCTGCGTGCGGGCCCGTTGCAGGTCCGCCTCGGCGGCCCGGCCGCTCGTCTCGTCCCCGCCCAGCCCGTGCACCACCGGCCGGGTCGCCGGGTCGTCCCCGGTCGCCTCCACGGCCCGCCGCACGGCCGCCGGTTCGGTGCTGACCGCCAACGCTCCGGTGACCAGCGCGCTGCGCCGGGCCGCGTCGGCCAGCGCCTCGTCGCGGACGTCGTCGCGCAGGCTCACCCCGAGCGGGATCAGGAACGCCAGCGCGACCAGCGCGCACATGCCGGCCGTGAGGTAGGCCAGCGCCAGCCTCAGTCCGGGGCCACCAGTCGGAAGCCCACCCCCCGCACGGTGCGCAGGTAGCGCGGCTTCGCCGCGGACTCGCCCATCTTTCGTCGTAGCCAGTACAGGTGAACGTCGATGGTCTGGTCCTCGCCGACCGACGGCTGCCGCCATACCTCCTCCAAGAGCTCCCGCCGGGACACTACCCGGCCGGGTCGTGCGGCGAGATACGCCAGCAGGTCGAATTCCTTGCGGGTCAGCGCCAGCGGTTCCCCGTCGAGCACCGCGCTGCGCTCGCCCACGTCCATCCGCAGGCCGCCCACCGTGTGCACCGCCGGCTGCACCGTCCGGCTGGCCCGGCCGACCCGGCGCAGCACGGTGGTGATCCGGGCGTCCAGGTGCGCGCCGGTGAACGGCTTGACCATGTAGTCGTCCGCGCCGGCCCGCAGCAGCCGGACCACCGACTGCTCGTCGTCGCGGGCGGTGGCGATGATGATCGGTACGTCGGTGATGCCGCGCAGCATCCGCAGCGCGTCCGAGCCGTCCAGGTCGGGCAGGCCGAGGTCGAGCACGACGAGGTCGGGGGTCTCGGCGGCGACCCGGCGCAGCGCGTCCAGCGCCGTGCCGACCGCGTGCACCGCGTGCCCCCGCTCGCTGAGTGAACGCAGCATTGCGCCGCGTACGACGTGGTCGTCTTCGACCAGGAGCACGGTGGCCACGTCAGCACCGTACTGCCCGTGGCAAGTTGATCGCGTTGCGGAGGGCTCGCGCACCGGGCAAGCTGGCACGACGATGACGTTCACCCTGTTTCCCGACACCCGGCTGGCCCTGGCCCGGGACAGTCTCACCGGTCTCTCCGTCGGCGACGCCCTGGGCGGGATGTTCTTCGTGCCGGGGCGGGGCGTGGCGCCCTGGCGCGACGGCCTGCCGGCCGGGCCGTGGCCGTGGAGCGACGACACCGAGATGGCCTGTTCGGTGGTCGGCTGCCTGGCCGACGCCGGCACGATCGACCGGGACGCCCTCGCCGCCGCCTTCGCCGCCCGCTACGACCCGGCCCGCCGCTACGGCGCCGGCGCCGTCGAACTGCTCGAACTGATCCGGGCCGGCACGCCGTGGCCGGTGGCCGCCGCGTCGGCGTTCGACGGGCAGGGTTCCTGCGGCAACGGCGCGGCGATGCGGGTCGGGCCGCTGGGCGCCTGGTTCGCCGACTCCACCACCCGGGCGGCGGCGCAGGCCCGCGCCTCCGCCGAGATCACCCACGCCCATCCGGAGGGGATCGCCGGCGCCGTGGCGGTGGCCGTGGCCGCCGCGCTCGCCGCCCGGGCCCGCCTGGACGGCGACCGCCCCGACCCGGCCCGGCTGCTCGCGGCGGTCGCCGCCGCGCTGGACCCGGCCGCCGAGGTGCACCGCCGGGTACGCCGCGCCGTCGGGCTGCTCGGCCGGGGGCTGCCGGAGGCCGTCGAGGCGCTCGGCAACGGCTCCCGGGTGACCGCCCAGGACACCGTGGCCTTCACCCTCTGGGTCGCCGCCACCCACCTCGACGACTATCCGGCGGCGATCCGGGCCTGCGTCGAGGCGGGCGGGGACGTCGACACCACCGCCGCGATCGTCGGCGCGATCGTCGCCGCCCACACCGGGGTCGGTACGCCGGGCGGGGTGCCCGACGGCTGGCTGGCGGCGCGGGAGCCGCTGCCGGACTGGGCGCGCTGAACTCAGCGCGACCCCACCGGCTCGCCCTTGGCCCGGTCGGTCAGCGAGCGCTCGCTCTCGGGCTGCTCGTCCGTCGACGGCTCGCCGTCGGGCTGGTCGCCCTCGACGTCGTCCGCCGGCTCGGCCCGGTGCCGTCCCCGGCTCACCGCCCAGCCGACCAGGGCGCCACCGCCGAGGCCGATCAGCAGACCGCCGCCGAGCAGCACGTCCGCGCTCGGACCGCCGTCCGCCGCGCCCGGGTCGGCCGCCGCCTCGTCCCCGCCGTCGGCCGCCGCGGCGTCCGGGCCGCCGTGGCCGTGTCCGGTCGCCGCCCCGGGGGCCGCCGGAAGCAGGGCCAGGGTCGGGGCCGGGTGGGCGCCACCGGCCGGGTCGGCCCAGCGCACCACCGTGCCGTCGGAGTACGTCTGCACCACCTCGAAGCTCATCCGGTCGGTCTGCGGCAGCGGGCCCATCGCCAGGGCGAGCCGGGCGGGGCCGGGCTGCGGCTTCCCGGCGGCCCGGGTCCAGACCACCGCGGCGGTCACCGTGGTCACCGAGGGCGCGTGGATGCCGGCCACCGGGGCGTCCAGGTCGCGGGAGGTGATCAGGGGCGCCCAGCCGTCCACCGACAACGGGTAGACCTCCCCGATCGGCGCGTCCGGGGGCAGCTTGACCTCGATCTTCTCGGTGCGCGCGCCGGGCCGCTCCTCCGGCACCACGAAGGTCAGCTCCACCGCGTCGCCCTGGGTCGCCTGCGTCGGCGTGGTCGTCACGTCCGCCGCCAGCGCCGCGCCCGGCCAGGCCAGCGCCCCGGCGACCGCGGCGGCCAGCACGAGACCCGCCCGCCGGCCGCCGTTGCGGGTGATCGCCATCTGTGCCCCCATCCGTCTCCACGCGGCCGGCTCCGGTTTCCGGCCACACCGGGTAGTTCGGATCGCGGGTCGGAAAGGTTCAATCCGCGCCGGCACGATCTGCGCGGCGGGCGGGACACGCGGGCCCATCCTTTCCCGACGACCGGGCGGAAACGGGCGACCGATAGCATCGCAGGAGCCGGAACCGGCAGCATCCGTACCGTCTGCAGTTGAGGAGTCACCGTGTCCGCACCCCGTACCCCCGTCGTGGCCGACCCCGTCGTCGTCGCCGCCGGGACGACGGCGGCCGACGCGGTGGCCGCGGCCGGGCTGCCCATGGCCGGGCCGAAGGCGATCGTGGTGGTCCGCGACCCGCAGGGCGTGCTGCGCGACCTGGACTGGAAGCCGTCCGAGGAGACCAGCGTCGAGCCGGTCACCCTCGACTCGCCGGACGGGCTCAACGTGCTGCGCCACTCGACGGCGCACGTGCTCGCCCAGGCCGTGCAGGACGTCTTCCCGGAGGCCAAGCTCGGCATCGGCCCGCCCATCGAGAACGGCTTCTACTACGACTTCGCCGTCGACAAGCCGTTCCAGCCGGACGACCTGAGCAAGCTCGAGAAGCGCATGCAGGAGATCGTCAAGTCCGGCCAGCGGTTCCGCCGTCGCCGCTTCAACAGCCTCGACGAGGCGAAGGCCGAGCTGGCCGCCGAGCCGTTCAAGCTGGAGCTGATCGACGTCAAGGGGGAGGGGCTGGACTCCTCCGAGGTGATGGAGGTGGGCGGCGGCGAGCTGACCATCTACGACAACCTCGCCGCGAACGAGGACAAGGTCTGCTGGTCCGACCTGTGCCGGGGGCCGCACCTGCCCACCACCCGGCTGATCGGCGCGTTCAAGCTGATGCGTTCGGCCGCCGCGTACTGGCGGGGGTCGGAGAAGAATCCGCAGTTGCAGCGGGTGTACGGCACCGCGTGGCCGACCCGGGACGAGCTGAAGGCGTACCTGAAGCTGCTGGAGGAGGCCGCCCGGCGCGACCACCGCAAGCTCGGCGCGGACCTCGACCTGTTCAGCTTCCCCGACGAGGTCGGCTCGGGTCTGGCGGTCTTCCACCCCAAGGGCGGCATCATCCGCCGGGAGATGGAGAACTACTCGCGCCGCCGGCACGAGGCGGCCGGGTACGAGTTCGTCAACACGCCGCACATCACCAAGGCGCACCTGTTCGAGACCTCCGGGCACCTGCCCTACTACGCCGAGACGATGTTCCCGCCCATGCAGCTGGAGGGCGCGGACTACTACCTCAAGGCGATGAACTGCCCGATGCACAACCTGATCTTCCGGGCGCGCGGGCGGTCCTACCGGGAGCTGCCGCTGCGGCTGTTCGAGTTCGGCACGGTCTACCGGTACGAGAAGTCCGGCGTGGTGCACGGCCTGACCCGGGTACGCGGCCTCACCCAGGACGACTCGCACATCTACTGCACCCGTGAGCAGATGCCCGGTGAGCTGTCCACCCTGCTGTCGTTCGTGCTGGACCTGCTGCGCGACTACGGCCTGGACGACTTCTACCTGGAGTTGTCCACCCGCGACGACTCGCCCAAGTTCATCGGGTCGGACGAGGACTGGGCGGAGGCGACCGAGGCGCTGCGCACCGCCGCCGAGTCCTCCGGGCTGGACCTGGTGCCCGACCCGGGCGGCGCGGCCTTCTACGGCCCGAAGATCTCGGTGCAGGCCAAGGACGCCATCGGCCGGACCTGGCAGATGTCCACCATCCAGGTCGACTTCAACCAGCCGGAGCGCTTCGGCCTGGAGTACCAGGCGGCGGACGGCAGCCGGCAGCGGCCGGTGATGATCCACCGGGCCCTCTTCGGCTCGATCGAGCGCTTCTTCGGCGTGCTCACCGAGCACTACGCGGGCGCGTTCCCGGCCTGGCTGGCCCCGGTGCAGGTGGTCGGCATCCCGATCCGTGAGGACCACACCGACTACCTGCACGGCTTCGTCGCGGCGCTGCGCGCCGAGGGGATCCGCGCCCAGGTGGACGCGGGTGACGACCGGATGCAGAAGAAGATCCGCACCGCCCAGCAGCAGAAGATCCCGTTCATGGTGATCGCCGGCGACGACGACGTGGCCGCCGGCACGGTCTCCTTCCGCTACCGGGACGGCTCGCAGCGCAACGGCGTGCCGATGGCCGAGGCGGTCACCCACGTGCTGGACGTCGTGAGCTCCCGCTCCAACTCCGGCCCGTCCGTCAAGAGCTGACCCGCCGGCCCCACCGCAAGATCCACGCACTTTCCGAGAAAGAGTGGCTGTTCCTCGCCGGATGGCCACCCTTTCTCGGAAAGTGCGCGCGAGGGGGAGCGCGGGCCGGGGTCGGGTGGGGCGGTGGGGACGGGTGGGATCCGGTGCGGTGACCGTAGGATCGGCGTGTGACTGGGGCGGCGCGGCACTCTGACGACGGCACGGACATCACCGGCGACACCGGCCTGACGGACGGGCTGGAGCGGCTCTGGACGCCGCACCGGATGACCTACATCTCCGGCGAGGACCGTCCCGAGGGCGGCTACGACAAGCCCACCGGCTGCCCGTTCTGCCTGGCCCCCGGCCTGCCCGAGGGGGAGAGCCTGGTCGTGGCGCGCGGGGAGCACGTCTTCGCGGTGCTCAACCTCTATCCGTACAACCCGGGGCACCTGCTGGTCTGCCCGTACCGGCACGTCGCCGACTACACCGACCTGGACCCGGCGGAGACCATCGAGCTGGGCGTGTACACCCAGACCGCGATGCGGGTGGTCCGCACGGTCAGCAACGCGCACGGGTTCAACCTCGGCATGAACCAGGGCGGCGTCGCCGGCGCCGGCATCGCCGCCCACCTGCACCAGCACGTGGTGCCGCGCTGGGGCGGTGACGCGAACTTCATGCCGGTGATCGGCCGGACGAAGGTCCTGCCGCAGCTGCTGGCCGACACCCGCGACCTGTTCGCCAAGGCCTGGCCGGCCTGACCCCCGCGCCGAGCCGGCTCGCGCGGCCGGCCGGGCATACGATCTTGTGCATGGCCCTGCTGCACCGCGCCACGCTGCGCCCCACGAAGCTGGAACTGCTCACCGAATGGCTGCCCGGCCAAGGCTGGTACGACGGACCCGCCGGCGTCGAGGTGGTGCGCGTCGCGGGCTACCGGTTCGACGACCCGGCCGGGGAGGTCGGCATCGAGACCCTGCTCGTCCGGGCCGGTGACGGGCCGGTCCACCAGGTCCCGCTCACCTACCGGGGCGCGCCGCTCGACGGCGCCGACGACCGACTGGTCGGCACCACGGCGCACTCGGTGCTCGGCCGGCGCTGGGTCTACGACGCCTGCGGCGACCCGGTCTACGCCGCCGCGCTGGCCGCCGCGATCCTCACCGGATCCGGCCAGGCCCAGGAGTACGTCGAGGTCGACGGCGGGCAGGAGCGGCGGGCGCCGACGATGGCCATCGACAGCAGCGGGGCCGACGACGCCGGGCTGCCCGAGGTGGGTACGCCCCGCCGGGTGGTGGACGCCGACCCGACGCTGATCGTCACCGACACCGTCGAGCTGGCGGTCGTCCGCCGGCTCGACCGCGGCACCTCGCCGGCCGGTGCCGTGCTGACCGGCAGCTGGGAGGGCCAGCCGACCCCGTTGCCGCTCGCCTCCGCGATCCGGCGCTGACGGCCGCCGCGCGTCTCCGCGTTCGGGCGCCGGCGGCCGCCGCGCGTCTCCGCGTTCGGGCGCCGGCGGCCGCCGCTCGTCTCCGCGTTCGGGCGCCGGCGGCCGCCGCGCGTCTCCGCGCTCCGGCGCTGACGGCTGGCTCCTGTCCGCCCCAGCGCTGACGGCCGCCGGCCGCGCGCCGGGCCGTACCGCCATCGGGTGCGCGGCGGATGGCGGGTGTCGCGGGGTCAGCGCCGGTCGGCGGTGCCCTCCCCGGCGTCCGCGGAGATCCGCGCCACCAGCGCCGGCCAGCTCTCAACCCGGTGCACCCCGGCCAGGTGGGCGCGGTACGCGGCGACCTCGTCCTCCCGGGGCCGCATCAGGTACCGGTGCGGCACCGTGTCGAGATAGCCCAGCACCTCCAGCCGGTCGTCGACGAAGTGGGTCAGCCCGAGCTGCGCGGCGATCGGCCCCTTCTCCGGCCGGGTACGGCAGAAGCGCAGCCGCTCCGGGCCGATCCCGGTACGGGCGTGGAAGTCGTGGTGGGCCAGCCAGTCCCGGGTCCGCTGCTCGGTCGGCTCGGCGCACTTCGACACCACGTACACCTCGTCGAAGCGGGGGACCAGCGCGGCCAGTGCCCCGAACACCCCGTCCAGCGGGGGTGTGCGCAGGTAGTTGTCTCCGAAGAACGAGGTGTCCTCGTTCCCGTCGCTCAGCTCGATGATCACACCGCCGACGTCCACGCCCAGCCGTCCCATGGGGTCGATCCTGCACGACAGGTGACGTTCCCGCCCGTCTGTCGGTTTGAGGTGGCAGGATGCGGCGATGGCAGTGACGACGCGGACGTTGGGCCGCAGCGGCATCGAGGTCAGCGCCCTCGGCATGGGGTGCTGGGCGATCGGTGGCCCCTGGGCCGAGGGCGCCCGGCCGCTGGGCTGGGGCAGGGTCGACGACGAGGAGTCGGTCCGGGCCGTACGGCGTGCGCTGGACCTCGGCGTGACCCTCTTCGACACCGCCGACACGTACGGGGCCGGGCACGGCGAGCGGGTCCTCGGCCGGGCGCTCGCCGGTCGGCGGGACGAGGCCGTGATCGCCACCAAGTGGGGCTACACCTTCGACGAGCAGACCCGCCAGGCCACCGGTGAGGACCCGTCCCCGGCGTACCTGCGCCGGGCGGTCACCGACTCACTGCGCCGGCTGGACACCGACCGGATCGACCTCTACCAGCTGCACCTGGGCGACCTGCCGCTGCCCCGGGTGGAGGCGCTGCTCGGCACGCTGGAGGACCTGGTCGGCGAGGGACTCGTCCGCGCGTACGGCTGGAGCACCGACCGGGCCGACCGGGCGGCGGCCTTCGCCGAGGCGGCCCCGCACGCCACCGCCGTGCAGCACACCCTCTCCGTGCTCCGGGACACCCCGGTGATGCTGGCCGTCTGCGACAAGCACGACCTGGCCAGCGTCAACCGGGGCCCGCTCGGGATGGGGCTGCTCACCGGCAAGTACACCGCGGCGTCCACGCTGCCCCGCGACGACGTACGCGGCGTCGCCCCGACCTGGCTGGAGTGGTTCCGCGGCGGGCGCCCGGCGCCGGAGTGGCTGCGCCGGGTCGCGGCGGTACGTGGCGCGCTCACCGCGGACGGGCGCACCCTCAGCCAGGGCGCGCTGGGCTGGATCTGGGCCCGCAGCGCCCGGACGGTGCCGATCCCCGGCTGCCGGACGGTCGCCCAGGTCGAGGAGAACGCCGCCGCGCTGCGCCTCGGCCCGCTCGCCCCGGACCACTTCGCCGAGGTCGAACGTCAGCTCGCCGCCCTGCGCACCGCCGCCCTGCGCGACGCCGACCGCCCCCACTGGCCGATGCCCCCCATCCCCACCGCCCGCCCCTGACCCCTCCGCCGCCCCCACGATCCGCGCTTTCAGAGAAAGCGTGGCTGTCCAGCGGGGAATGGGCACTCCTTCTCTGAAGGTGCGCGGCGCAGGGGCCCGGGGGAGGGAGCGGGTCAGGTGCGGGTGGTGTGTTCCTTGCGGGCCTGGTCGGCCAGGTGGGCGGGCATGGGCTCGTAGCGGGCGAAGTCGCGGGTGAAGGTGCCCGTGCCATGGGTCATCGAGCGGAGTTCGACCGCGTAGCGGAGCAGTTCGGTGGCGGGCACCTCGGCGCGGACCAGGGTGCGCCCGTCGGCGTCCGGGTCGGGCTCGGTGCCGAGCACCCGGCCGCGCCGGCTGGACAGGTCACCCATCACCGCGCCGACGGAGCCGTCGGGCACCCGGATGACCACCTCGTCCACCGGCTCCAGCAGCGCCGGCTGCCCCTTCTCGGCGGCGTCGCGCAGCGCCAGCGCGCCGGCGGTCTGGAAGGCCGCGTCGGAGGAGTCGACGCTGTGCGCCTTGCCGTCGACGAGGGTGACCCGCAGGTCCACCACCGGGTAGCCGGCCACCAGGCCGCGTTCCATCTGCGCCCGCACGCCCTTCTCCACCGACGGGATGTAGTTGTGCGGGACCGCCCCGCCGACCACCCGGTCGACGAACTCGAAGCCTCCGCCGCGCGGCAGCGGCTCCACCTCGATGTCGCAGACGGCGTACTGGCCGTGGCCGCCGGACTGCTTGACGTGCCGGCCGTGGCCCCGGCCACCGACGGTCAGCGTCTCGCGCAGCGCCACCCGTACCGGCTCGGTCTCCAGCTCCACGCCGCCGCTGCGCAGCCGGTCGAGGACCACGTCGGCGTGCGCCTCGCCCATGCACCAGAGCACCAGCTGGTGGGTCTCCGGGTTGCGCTCCAGGCGCAGCGTCGGGTCGCCGGCGACCAGCCGGCCCAGGTTGCGGGCCAGGGCGTCCTCGTCGGCCCGGCTCTTCGCCACGATCGCCACCGGCAGCAGCGGCTCGGGCATCGCCCAGGGGGCGACGAGCAGCGGCTCCTCCTTGGCGGAGATGGTGTCGCCGGTCTCCGCGCTGCCCGACTTGGTGATCGCGCAGAGGTCGCCGGCCACGCAGGTGGTCACCTCGCGCAGCGTCGCGCCCAGCGGGGTGTAGATGTGCCCGACCCGCTCGTCGGCGTCGTGGTCGGGGTGCCCGCGTTCGGCCATGCCGTGCCCGGAGACGTGCACCACCTGGTCGGGGCGGAGCGTGCCGGAGAAGACCCGCACCAGCGAGACCCGGCCGACGTGCCGGTCGACGGTCGTCTTGACCACCTCGGCGACCAGCGGACCGTCCGGGTCGCAGCTCAGCGGCGGCCGGGGCGAGCCGTCCACGCCGGTGACCGCGGGCACCTCGTGCTCCAGCGGGGACGGGAAGGCGGCGACCAGGCCGTCCAGCAGCGCGTCCAGGCCTACGCCGGTCTCCGCGCAGACCGGCACCACCGGGTAGAAGTGGCCCCGGGCGACCGCCTTCTCGAGGTCGGTGATCAGCACCTCGGTGTCGATCTCCTCGCCGCCGAGGTAGCGGTCCATCAGGGTCTCGTCCTCGCTCTCGGCGATGACCCCCTCGATCAGCTCGTTGCGGGACTCCAGGATCGCCGGCAGGTGCTCCGGGTCCGGCTCGCGCACGGCGGCGGGCAGCCCGGCGGAGTAGTCGAAGACCCGGCGGGTGATCAGGCCCATCAGGCCGACCACCGACACGCCGTCGTCGCCGAGCATCGGCAGGTAGAGCGGGAGCACGTTGTCGCCGAACACCCGCTGGCACAGCGCCACCGCCTCGTCGAAGTCGGCGCGCGGGTGGTCCAGCCGGGAGACCGCGACGGCCCGCGGCATGTCCACCGCGGCGCACTCCTCCCACAGGGCGGCGGTGGCCATGTCCATCCCGTCGGCCGCGGAGACCACGAACAGCGCGGCGTCGGCGGCCCGCAGGCCGGCCCGCAGCTCGCCGACGAAGTCGCCGTACCCCGGGGTGTCCAGCAGGTTGACCTTGACGCCCTGGTGCATGAGCGGCGCGCAGGCCAGGCTCACCGAGCGCTGTTGGCGTACCGCCGCCGGGTCGTGGTCGCAGACGGTGGTGCCGTCGGTGACGCTGCCGGCCCGGCCGATCGTGCCGGTGGCCGCGAGCAGCGCCTCGACCAGGGTCGTCTTGCCCGCCCCGGAGTGCCCGACGAGCACCACGTTGCGAACCCTGCTGGGCTCGGTCACCACCGGCGCCGCGCCGGTGACACCCTTCTCCTGGTTCTTCTGCGCCATCGCGGCGCACCTCCCTCAGCGTGGTTGGTGGCGACCGCCGCGCGCGACGGGGAAGCGGGCCCGGGCGGGTGCCGCGGCGATATCCTCCGGTGCTCTCCTGGACGACGGGTATTCAGCCGGGTGGGCCGGTGAGCTGGCTCACCCCCCACACCCGATCTCACACCCGTTACCGACCCGACACAAGCCTGCGCCACGCGGGTCGGACGACCGGCTGTGTCGCCGACCGCTGCCGGCCGATATCGTGGGACCGCCATGGCGAAGATCTTCCAAGTGACGGCCCGCGCGGGGATGACCCGTGTCGTGGAGCCGGTCGCGCGCGGCCTGCTCCGCGCCGGCGTGTCCCCCAACGCGGTCACCGTGACCGGCACCCTCGGCGTGCTCGTCGGCGCCCTCGGCTTCGGCGCCCGGGGTGACCTGGTCGCCGGCGCCCTCATCGTGACGTTCTTCGCGCTCACCGACCTGCTCGACGGGACGATGGCCCGGATGAGCGGCGGTGCCACCCGGTTCGGGGCGTTCCTCGACTCGAGCATGGACCGGATCGCCGACAGCGCCGTCTTCGGCGCGGTGGCGTACTGGCTGGCCACCGAGCACGACTACTCCGGGGTGGCCGCGGCGCTGCTCTGCCTGGCCGCCGGCAGCCTGGTCTCCTACGTCAAGGCCCGCGCCGAGGGGCTCGGCATGACCGCCAACGTGGGCATCGCCGAGCGCACCGAGCGACTGCTGATCGTCGGGGTGGGCGGCCTGCTGACCGGGCTCGGCGTGGACCGCGCCCTGGAGGTCGCGCTCTGGCTGCTCGCCGCCGTCTCGATCTTCACGGTGGGGCAGCGCATGGCGCACGTGTACCGGCAGGCCCAGCTGGTCGGCAAGGAGTGAACCTCACCGAGCTCGGCTACGTCGCCGGCTGGCGCCTGGCCCGCGCGCTGCCCCGGCCCGTGGTGGCCGCGGCCTTCGCCGCGGGCGCGGACCGCGCCCACCGCCGAGGCGGCCCGGGTACGGCCCGACTGCGCGCCAACCTGCGCCGGGTGGTCGGCCCCGACCTGCCCGAGGCGGAGCTGGACGCGCTGGTCCGGCGCGGCATGCGCTCGTACGCCCGGTACTGGATGGAGGCGTTCCGGCTGCCGGCGCTGAGCGGTGCGCAGATCCTCGCCGGGTTCCGGCTGGACCCGGCCGGGGTGGACCTGCTCGCCGCCGACGTGGCCGCCGGCCGGGGCGCGGTGGTCGCCCTGCCGCACGCCGGCAACTGGGACGCCGCGGGCGCCTGGGTCGCCGCCACCGGCTGGCCGATCACCACCGTCGCCGAGCGGCTCAAGCCCGAGGCGGTCTACGAGCGCTTCCTCGCCTTCCGGCAGGGCCTGGGCATGGAGATCCTGCCCACCCACGGCGGCGACCGGCCCGCCTTCGACGTGCTGGTGGACCGGGTCCGCGCCGGTACGGTGGTGCCGCTGCTGGCCGATCGGGACCTCTCCGCCCGGGGGGTGGAGGTCGACTTCTTCGGCGGCCGGACCCGGATGCCGGCCGGCCCCGCGCTGCTGGCGGTCCGCACCGGCGCCCCGCTCTACGTCGCGTCGATGTGGTACGAACCGGACGCCGCGTGCGCTTCGCTCGAGGGTCCGCTGCCGCTGCCGGACCCGGACTCGGCGCCGTTGGACCAGCGGGTCCGGTTGCTGACCCAGCGGATTGCCGACGCTCTGGCGGCGGGCATCGCCCGGCATCCGGAAGACTGGCACATGTTGCAGCGGATGTGGGTGGAGCAGCGGAGCACGGACAGCGGCGCGACACCACCCGCGCCGGTCACCGGCCAGGCCTGACGGGAAGGGCGCCTACGTGCGGATCGGCATCGTGTGCCCGTACTCCTTCGACGTACCCGGTGGGGTGCAGAACCACGTCATGGACCTCGCCGAGGCGCTGATCGGGCTCGGTCACGAGGTGAGCGTGCTCGCCCCGGCCGACGAGGAGTCGGCGCTGCCGCCGTACGTGGTCTCGGCGGGGCGCGCCGTGCCGCTGCCGTACAACGGGTCGGTGGCCCGGATCGCGTTCGGCCCGGTCTCCACCGCCCGGGTGCGCCGCTGGCTCACCCGGGGCGACTTCGACGTGCTGCACGTGCACGAGCCGCTGACGCTGAGCCTGTCGATGCTGGCGGTGCTCTCCGCGAACGGCCCGGTGGTGGCGACCTTCCACACCGCGATGACCCGGTCCCGGGTGCTCGCCGCCGCGCAGGGCGTCCTGCAGATCGTGCTGGAGCGGATCACCGCCCGGATCGCGGTCAGCGCCCTGGCCCGCAAGGTCCAGGTCGAGCACATGGACGGCGGCGCGGTGGAGATCCCCAACGGGGTCGCGGTGGCGAAGTTCGCCGGCGTCGAGCCGCTGCCCGGCTGGCCGGGGGAGTGCGCGCCGGGCACCGGCGGCACGCTCGGCTTCCTCGGCCGCTTCACCGAGGCCCGCAAGGGGTTCCCGATCCTGCGCGACGCCTTCGTCGCGCTGGCGCCGCACCGGCCCGGCCTGCGCCTGCTGGTGGCCGGTCCCGGTGACCCGGACGACCTGTTCGGGCGGTTCCCGGCCGAGCTGCGCGACCGGGTGACCTTCCTCGGCATGGTGCCGGAGGAGGAGAAGGCCCGGATGCTGCGCAGCGTGCACCTCTACGTCGCCCCGAACACCGGCGGGGAGTCGTTCGGGATGATCCTCACCGAGGCGCTGGCCGCCGGCACCACGGTGGTCGCCAGTGACCTCGACGCGTTCCGCCGGGTGCTCGACGGCGGGCGGGCCGGCCGGCTCTTCCCGACCGGGGACGCGGCCGCGCTGCGTACCGCCCTGGCCGACCTGCTCGACGACCCGCAGGGCCGGGCCGCGCTGACCGCCTGCGGCGACGAGGTGGTGGCGCACTACGACTGGCCGGTGATCGCCCGCCGGGTCCTGGAGGTCTACGCCGCGGCCATCGAGGCCACCGACGGCCGGGTCATCGACCAGGAATGGGTGGGGCTGGGCGGGGCGGTGTGAGCACTACGATGCCGCACATGTGGTGGGTGGTGGGCGCGACGGTGGTCGTCGCCCTGGTCGCGGCGTACCTGGTCTGGACGGCCGGCCGGGTCGAGCGGCTGCAGTCCCGGGCGGAGTCCGCGGCCCGGGCCCTCGACGCGCACCTGCTGCGCCGGGCGGCCGCCGCCGCGGTGCTGGCCGAGCGGCGCTACGGCGTCGAGCTGTACGCGGCGGCGCGGATCGCGCTGGACGCCCCGCCGGAGGAGCGGGAGGCCGCCGAGAACGACCTGACCCGGCAGTTGCGCACGGTGCGGCTGGACCCGGCCGACCCGGTCTGCGAGGCGGTGATCGCCGCCAGCCGGCGGCTGGCGCTGGCCCGGCAGGTGCACACCGACCTGGTCCGCGACGCCCGGGCGGCGCGCAGCCGGCCGTTGGTGCGGCTGTGCCGGATGGGGCGCCGACACCCGTGGCCCCGCTACTTCGACGTCGACGACCCGACGCTCGTGGTCGCCGCCGAGGCTCCCGCGAGCTGACGTCGGCTTTCGGCACCGCTGGTGCCGACTGCCGGGTTTGGCGGCGGTCGGCCGCGTGTCCGGTTCCGGGTGACGGCAGCCACAGTGCAGGCCACCAGGGGTCTGATTGGCTGTCGGACCGGCGTTGAACCCGCCGTAGCATCAGCCGTAGCCACCCCCCGAGCAGGTCCGAGGAGCGATAACCCGTGCCCGAAACCACCTCCCAGAACGCCGGCGCCACCTCCCTCGTCGGCACCGCCCGCGTCAAGCGCGGCATGGCCGAGATGCTCAAGGGCGGCGTGATCATGGACGTGGTCACCCCCGAGCAGGCCAAGATCGCCGAGGACGCCGGCGCCGTCGCCGTGATGGCGCTGGAGCGCGTGCCCGCCGACATCCGCGCCCAGGGCGGGGTGTCCCGGATGAGCGACCCGGACATGATCGACGGCATCATCAACGCCGTCTCCATCCCGGTCATGGCCAAGGCCCGGATCGGTCACTTCGTCGAGGCGCAGATCCTGCAGTCCCTCGGCGTCGACTACGTCGACGAGTCCGAGGTGCTCACCCCGGCCGACTACGCCAACCACATCGACAAGTGGGCCTTCACCGTCCCCTTCGTCTGCGGCGCGACCAACCTCGGCGAGGCGCTGCGCCGGATCACCGAGGGCGCGGCCATGATCCGCTCCAAGGGCGAGGCCGGCACCGGTGACGTCTCCAACGCCACCATGCACATGCGCAAGATCCGGCAGGAGATCGCCCGGCTCAGCTCGCTGCCGGCCGACGAGCTGTTCGTCGCCGCCAAGGAGCTCCAGGCCCCGTACGAGCTGGTCAAGGAGGTCGCCGAGACCGGCAAGCTGCCGGTGGTGCTCTTCACCGCCGGTGGTATCGCCACCCCGGCCGACGCCGCGATGATGATGCAGCTGGGCGCCGAGGGCGTCTTCGTCGGCTCCGGCATCTTCAAGTCCGGCAACCCGGCCCAGCGCGCCGCCGCGATCGTCAAGGCCACCACCTTCCACGACGACCCCGACGTGCTGGCCAAGGTCTCCCGCGGCCTCGGCGAGGCGATGGTCGGCATCAACGTCGACGAGATCCCGCAGCCGCACCGGCTGGCCGAGCGCGGTTGGTGAGCAGGTTCCGGCGTACGCCGGGACCGGGAACGCACGGCGGGCCGGCGCGCCGGCCCGCCGTCGCGCAGGAACCAGAAGGAGCGCTCAGATGAGCGACGCACCCGTCATCGGTGTGCTCGCCCTGCAGGGAGACGTCCGCGAGCATGTCGCGGCCCTGGCCGGGGCCGGCGCGGACGCCCGCCCGGTACGCCGTGCACAGGAGCTGGATGCGGTCGACGGGCTGGTCATTCCCGGCGGCGAGTCCACCACGATCAGCAAGCTGGCCGACATCTTCGAGATGCGCGAGCCGATCGACAAGCGGATCGCCGGTGGCATGCCGGTCTACGGGTCCTGCGCCGGCATGATCATGCTGGCCACCGAGGTCCTGGACGGCCGGCCCGACCAGCGCGGCTTCGCCGGCATCGAGATGACCGTGCGGCGCAACGCGTTCGGCCGGCAGGTCGACTCGTTCGAGGCGCCGGTGGAGATCGCCGGGGTCGCCGGCGAGCCGTTCCACGCGGTCTTCATCCGGGCCCCGTGGGTCGAGCGGGTCGGCGACGGCGTCGAGGTGCTCGGCACGGTCACCCAGGGCCCCACGGCCGGGCGGATCGTGGCGGTCCGGCAGGGAAACCTGCTGGCCACCTCGTTCCACCCCGAGCTGACCGGCGACCTGCGCGTGCACGCGTACTTCGTGGAGCTGGTGCGGGCCGCCCGCTGACCGGTCCCGACGGACGGCCGACGGGGTTCCGCCGACCGGAGGTGCCGTCTTCGAACCTCAGCCGGCCACCGACCGCAGGTGCCCCGGCAGGCGGCCCTGCAGCCGGTCCAACCCGGCCGCCGTGGCCGCGTCGGCGGGCAGGTGGACGACGAGACGCTGGTGGTCGCTGTCGGCGAACTCCAGCGTCTCGTACGTCAGTCGCAGCAGCCCCACCTCCGGATGCCGCAGACCCCGTACGCCGGTGACCGGCGCGGTCACCGGCCGCCGCTGCCACCGCTGCGTGAAGGGCGCGCCGACCGTGCGGGCGAGCCGCTCGGCGAAGTCGTCGGTGGCCCGGTCGCCCTGGCGCAGCCGGTGCAGCTCGGCGACCTGGTCGTCGGCCAGCTGCGCCCAGTCCGGGAAGTGGTCGCGGGCGCGCTCATCGGACAGCACGAACCACACCAGGTTGGGGCGGTGGCCGTCGAACAGGCCCAGGGGGCGGGCCAGCCGGTCGAACGGATCGTTCCAGGCCAGCATGTCGCCGAGCCGGTTGAGCACGTACGCGGGGGAGTCCCGCAGCGCGTCGAGCACCGCGCGGACGGTCGGGCGGACCGTGCGGGAGACCGCTGGCCGCTCGCCAGGGCACAGACTGCGACTGTGGTTCGCCGCCGCCAGCTGCCGCAGGTGCTCGCGGTCGGCGTCGTCGAGCAGCAGGGCGTCGGCGAGCGCGGCGAGGATCTCGGGCGACGGCCGGGTGTCGCGGCCCTGTTCCAGGCGGGTCAGGTACTCGATGCTGACCTGGGCAAGCGTTGCCAGTTCGGCCCGGCGCAGCCCGGGCGTGCGCCGTCGGGCGCCGGTGGCGAGGCCGACCTGGGCTGGCTGCACGGCCTCTCGGCGGCTGCGCAGGAACGCGCCCAACTCTCCGTCCATCACCGAGCCAGTCTGACAGCGTCCCGCGGAGCCTGGGTGGCCCTGTCGGGGCCACTCTCGCGGCGGCCTCCCCCCGCCGACGGGTCGGCCGCAGGCTCGTCGGCATGGAGAAAACACAGACGACAGGGCCGGTCCGGATCGGCCTGATCGTGGGAAGCACCCGTCCCGGCCGGCGCGGCGCGGCGGTCGCCGGGTGGGTCGGGGAGGTGGCGGCGCGGCACGACGCGGTGCGCGCCGGCACCGCCGTCGTCGAGGTGCTGGACCTGGCGGAGCAGGCCCTGCCGCTGCTCGACGAGCCGGTGCCGGCGATGTTCGGCGACTACCGCAATCCGCACACGCGTCGCTGGTCCGTCGCGGTTGCGGCCTGCGACGCGTTCGTGTTCGTGACGCCGGAGTACAACCACTCGGTCCCCGCCGCGGTGAAGAACGCTGTCGACTACCTGTTCGTCGAGTGGAACGGCAAGCCGGCCGGGGTGCTCAGCTACGGCGTGCAGGGCGGCAACCGGGCCGGCGAGCACCTGCGGCAGATCCTGGCCGAGGTTCGGGCGGTGGTCGTGCCCGCGGTGGCCTCCCTGACCGTCTTCACCGACTTCGACTTCTCCGGGTCGGATCCGGGCGACCCGACGGCACCGGGGCGGATCGCGCCGGCCGCCGGGCGGGCGGCTGACGTGTCGGCGATGCTGACGGAGATCGTCATGCGGGCGCGCGAGCCGCGCTCGGGCGACCCGGTGGCGGCGGACGGAAGCCCGGAGCGGGTCCGGTGAGCATGGAAACCATCCTCATCCGCTACCGGGTCCGTGCCGAGCACCTGTCGGAGCACCTGCTCCTGCTCCGGGCCGTCCACGAGGAGGTGGCCCGGGTCCGGCCGGCCGGGCTGCGGTACGTGACGCTTCAGCTGGACGACGAGCGGAGTTTCGTGGACATCGCCATGGCACCCGAGCTGCCGGGGCCGTTGCCGGGGCTGGAGTCGTTCCGCCGCTACCGGCCCGGGCTGGAGAACCGGTGCGAGGAGCGGTCCACATCCGGGTTCACCGTGCTGGGTTCGTACGGCTTCGGACCCTGACCAGGCCAGCCGTTTCGTCCCGTCCGTCCCGTTCCGGGCGGGCGGGGCGGCCGGCGGCGCGCGGCGCGGTGACAGCGGGCCGCCGGGCGTCGGTAGGATTGCCGAGATTCGGCAGGGCCATCTGCCCGCCACGGCTTCCACCAGGGCTGACCGGCACCTCCGCGTGCGCCGGCGGGAGCGGGGGCGCGTGCGGTGCGGTCGATGCGACGGCGGGTAGCAACGGAGGTAACAGATGTCCGGCCACTCAAAGTGGGCGACGACCAAGCACAAGAAGGCGGTCATCGACGCCAAGCGCGGCAAGATGTTCGCCAAGCTGATCAAGAACGTCGAGGTCGCGGCGCGCACCGGCGGCGGCGACCCGGCCGGTAACCCGACGCTCTACGACGCCATCCAGAAGGCCAAGAAGAACTCGGTACCGAACGACAACATCGACCGCGCGGTCAAGCGGGGCTCCGGCCTGGAGGCCGGCGGCGCCGACTGGCAGACGATCATGTACGAGGGCTACGGCCCGAACGGCGTGGCGATGCTCATCGAGTGCCTGACCGACAACCGCAACCGGGCCGCCACCGAGGTCCGCACCGCCCTGACCCGCAACGGCGGCTCGCTCGCCGACGCCGGCTCGGTGTCGTACATGTTCTCCCGCAAGGGCGTGGTGATCGTCCCCAAGGCCGGCACCACCGAGGACGACATCATGATGGCCGTGCTCGACGCGGGCGCGGAGGAGGTCAACGACCTCGGCGAGGCGTACGAGGTGGTCTCCGAGCCGACCGACCTGATTCCGGTCCGCACCGCCCTGCAGGACGCCGGGATCGAGTACGAGTCGGCCGAGTCCTCGCTGATCCCCAGCGTCAACGTGCCGCTGGACGCCGACGGCGCGCGCAAGGTCTTCAAGCTGATCGACGTGCTGGAGGACTGCGACGACGTGCAGAACGTCTACGCCAACTTCGACGTCTCCGACGACGTCATGGCCGCGGTCGACGCCTGACCCCGGTGACCGGACGGCGATTCCCGCCGGGCGACGTGGTCGTCCGGCGGGAGGTGCTGCGCGGCGAGGTCTGGTTCGGCTGCCCGACCATCTGCGTCGAGGACTCCGCCGACCTGCTCGCGCTCTACCTGCCGCCGGGGGCCGAGTTCGGCTTCCCGGAGGGCGGCACCTTCCCGTGTGGACGGCACCCCTGGCAGACGGCCGGCCACACGGCCTGGTCCGGGCACGGCAAGCTGATGCTCCAGCGCCCGGGTGAGGCGCACTCGGTGGACGTCTTCTGGTCCGGCGAGGACCGCGCCTTCGCCGGTTGGTACTTCAACCTCCAGGACCCGTTCCGGCGTACCCCGATCGGGGTGGACACCCTCGACCACGAGCTGGACCTGTGGTGGCCGGCGGGCGCCGACCGGTACGTCTGGAAGGACGTGGAGATGTTCGCCCAGCGCCTCACCGAGGGGCGCTACCCGGGCATGGCCGACGTCATCCGCGGGGAGGGGGACCGGATCGCCGCCCTGCTCGACGCGGGCCGGCGCTGGTGGGACGAGGGCTGGGCCGACTGGCGCCCGGACCCGTCCTGGGCGGCGCCGCGCCTGCCGGCCGGCTGGGACACCGTCCCCTGCTGATCTCGGTCGGAGTCGCTTTCCGGGCGTCGTCGGCTGACCGCCGGATGTCCTCGGCGGGCCCTTTCGAGCTGATGTCGTGAACGACTCACCCTGGTACCCGGCCGGCAACCGGTGGGTCCGGCGTCGACCGGACGGCGTGCCCACGGCCGTACCGCGACCGTCACCGGGCCCGCGCGGGTGAACCCTTCACGCCGTCGCCTCCGCAGCTGCGGAGAGAGCGCCCGGTCGGGAACGCACCGTCACGAAACTGGGCTGACCGCGGCGCACACGCCGCCGTAGCCTGCCGGAATGCTCGTTCCCGACCTTCCCGTCCGCACCGCACGCCTCGACCTGCGCCTGTTCACCGCCGACGACTTCGACGCCCTGCACGCCTACCAGTCCCGTCCCGACGTCACCCGCTACCTCTACTTCGGTCCCAACGACGAGGCCGCCAGCCGGGAGGCGCTGGCCCGCAAGCGGGCGCGCGTCGCGCTGCGCGAGCCGGGCGACGTGTTGAACCTGGCCATGGTGCGGCGGGAGACCGGTGAGGTGGTCGGGGACGTGCTGCTGACCTGGACGAGCGCCGAGCACCGGCAGGGCGAGATCGGGTACGTGCTGCATCCGGACCACGCTGGTCGCGGGTATGCCACCGAGGCGTCCCGGGAGATGCTGCGGCTCGGCTTCGACCGGCTGGGCCTGCATCGGATCGTCGGCCGGCTGGACGCCCGCAACACCGCCTCGGCCCGGGTGCTGGAGCGGCTCGGCATGCGCCGTGAGGCGCACCTGCGGGAGAACGAGTTCGTCAAGGGCGAGTGGTGCGACGAGCTGGTCTACGCGCTGCTGGCCCGGGACTGGCGGGCCGCCCGCTGACCGTCAGCGCGACGCTCGCCACGGGCGGGTCCAGCCGACGAAGCGGGCGAAGAGTTCCGCCGGGTCGGCCGGTCGGGGGTGCAGCCGCAGCCAGTCGCCGGCCGCGTCGTGCAGCAGCCCGCAGAGGTGGACCGAGAGCGCGACCGGGTCGTCGGCGTACTCGATCCGCAGGCCCAGCTTCGCGGCCGGGCACGGCCAGGGCGCCGCGCAGACCCGGCACCGCCACGCGGGCCGGGCGGCGACGTGCCGGCGTAGGTCCGCGACGGACACCGGCCTCATCCCGACCGACGCCGGCCGGTGGACCGGCGGACGACGCAGCGGTACGCCACCGGCCTCGGCGGCGGCTCCGCCACGGGTACCGGGGCATGCCGGTCCGGGCAGCGCCAGCGCAGGCCGCAGACGCAGTACCGGCCCCAGCGGGACCAGTCGCGGCGGTGTCGCGGTGCCAGGGGTACGGGCTTCATCCGGGCCTCCTCCGTCGTGCCTGTTCACACTCTGCTGTGGACACGACTACGGTCGGAAGGGATCCGGGCCCCACCCGTCGCCTGTGCCGACATCGTCCCGACGGGGTGGTGGGGCCTGGCGGCGGTGGACCGGTGTGTGGCGGAGGTGTGATGACCGGTCAGGTTTCGACCCTGGAGTTCCTCGGCGACGAACTGCGGCGGGTCCGCAAGGAGCGCGGGCTGAGCCAGGAGGAGTTGGCGCAGCGGATCAACTACTCGTCCTCGCTGATCGGCATGGTGGAGATCGGGCACCGCACGCCCTCGCAGGACTTCGTCGGGCGGGTCGACGCGGCGTTGCAGGCCGGCGGGTTCTTCGCGCGGCTGCTGGCGCTGGTGCGCGCGGACGCCGCGCCGCCCTGGTTCCGTGAGTGGATCTCGGTGGAGGCCGAGGCGACGCTGATCCGCTGGTTCGAGCCGTCGCTCATCCCGGGCCTGTTGCAGACCGAGGAGTACGCCCGCGCGGTGCTCTCCGGCGGCGGCATGCTGCGGGAGGTCGAGATCGAGCAGCGGCTCACCTCCCGGCTGGCCCGCCAGGCGGTGCTGGCCAGGGACGCCCCGCCCGAGGTCGTCTTCGTCGTCGACGAGGCGGCGCTGCGCCGACGGATCGGTGGTCCGGCGGTGATGGCGGAGCAGTTCGCGCACCTGCTGCGGGTCACCGAACTGCCGCACGTCGACCTGCTCGTCGTGCCCGTCGACGCCGGCATGCACGCCGGGCTGGCCGGCGCATTCATCCTGGCCCGGACCCCGGAGGGCGGCGAGGTGGCCCACCTGGACACCCCGCTGCGCGCGCACCTGAGCGACCGCTCAGACGACGTTGATAGCCTTCAACGTAGGTGGGAGAGTCTGCGGGGCGAGGCGCTGCCCCGCCGGGCGTCCCAGCAGCTGATTCGGGAGGTGGCGGAGTCGTGGACCTGACCGGTGCCGTCTGGCGCAAGTCCACCCGCAGCGACAACGGTGGTGCAACCTGCGTCGAGGTGGCGACGAACCTGCCCGGCGTGGTCGGCGTACGGGACAGCAAGGACCGGCAGGGTCCGGTGCTGGCCTTCGGCCCCGCGGCGTGGACCGGCTTCCTCGCCGCGGCCACCGCCGGCACCCTGCGACCCGGCGGCGACCGGTAGCCCCGCGGACGTGCCGCGGCCCGGCACCCCCGTGCGTGCCGGGCCGCGACGGTCGCTGCGGCTCAGTGCCGGTTGCGGTACGCCTTGACCACGCTGTCGACGATGTCCCAGAGCACGACCAGGATCGTGCCGACCACCGCCACGGTCGCCACCGTGTCCAGGTTGTCGCCTCGCCCGAGCCACTCGAAGCGTGCCACGAACTCGGGGTTGAGCAGCCGGTCGGTCAGCAGCAGCCAGGCCACCGGCACCGCGAACGCCAGGTCCAGCACCGCGTTGACCGTGACCAGCGGCCAGGTCCAGCCCCCGGCCCGGTACTTGGCGATCTCCAGGGCCACGGTGGCGACCAGCACGGCGATCAGGAACGGCAGCCAGAAGCTCCACAGCGCCGGGTCGAGGATCGGCAGGTTGCCGCCGTCCTCGGCGGGGACGAACGAGTGGAAGTGCTGCATCGGGAGGTACGCGATGACCAGCACGAGCCAGCCGATCGCGGCGACGACGTCGGGCAGCGTGATCTGCCGGTCGGTCCGGTCCTCGGGGAGTTGGTCGACGCTCCACGCCGGCAGGTCCAGCGAGGCGTTGGTCCGCTCGAGCACCGCGAAGACCAGCGTGACCCAGAAGGCGATCTGGACCACCACCTGGAGGGCTGCGGCGATACCGGCGCCGACCGCGCCGCCCGGATTCTCCCCGTCGGTCGCCTCCACCAGGCCGACCACGACGCCGACCAGAGCCGGTACGAAGGAGAGCAGCAGCTTCAGCAGCCGCTGCCAGACCAGATAGTAGGCGGGGCCGATGAGCTGCAACCGGCGGTCGGCGTAGCGGGCGGCGAGCTGCTCCGGGTTTCCGAGCTCGGTGAGCACCTCCCGCTCGGCCATGGCGGCGTCCTGCCCGCCTCCCGTCCGGTCGTCGATCATGTCCTCGATGGAGGCGCGCAGCTCGGTGGCGATCTCCGCCCGGCGTGGTGCGGGCACGGCCCGCAGGGTGGCGGCGACGTAACGGTCGGTCAGGGAACTCATCAATCCACTCCTTCGATCAGCCCGGCGACGGAGGTCTGCACGGCGGCGAGGTCGTCGAGGAGTCGGCGCAGCACGGCCTCGCCCTCCTCGCTGGTGCGGTAGAACTTGCGCGGGCGACTCTCCTCGGTGTTCCACTCGCTGGTCAGCAGGCCCTGCTCCTCCAGTCGGCGCAGCAGGGGGTAGAGCGTGTTGGCGTCGACCGGGAAGCCGTGCGCGGCCAGCCGTTGCAGCAGCGCGTAGCCGTAGTCGGGGTGCCGCAGGGCGACCAGGCTCGCCACCACCACCGTGCCGCGGCGCAACTCCTGGAGATGGGTCCGCAGGATCTCCTCGCTAACCATGCGTCACACCATACTGTGTGCCACACAGTGTTGTCGAGCCCAATACTGTCGTGCCGGAGGGGAACGATGTGTCGCTCCGCCGACAAGGGGCGCCGGCGGGATGCCGGCGCCCCTCGGTGCGGTCGTTCAGCAGGACTGGCCCTGCCGGAAGCCGCGCTCGACGAAGTCCGCGCGCCCGGCCTCGAACCAGCCGACGCCGGGGCGGATCGGGTGTCCGGTGAACAGCTCCACCCGGCTGCCGAACCGGACCAGGTACGCCGTAGCGTCGCCGGCGTCGTTGCTGATCAGCTCACCGCGCCGGCCGTAGATCTCCTCCAGTTCGGCGAAGGACATGCCGACGCTCGCTCCGGCCGGCGAGCGGGGCGGCGCGGTGGCGGTGCCGACCGCGACCAGCCGCCCGTCCCGGAAGGCGAGCATGATCTTCCCGGCCCAGTCGCCGGTGACGCCGGCGTGGACCACGCCGGCGCAGCCGGCGGCCGTCCAGTCGATCAGGCCGTCGGCCGAGAGGCGGGTCAGGCTCGCGCCGATCCGGAACGGTCCGGCGCCCCGGACGCTGAGCAGGTCGACCGGACCAGCGACCTGGACGATCGTGGCCTGGGCGGGACGACGCCGCTCGGCGAGGTCGGCGGACGCGACGGCGACGGCGGCCGGGGCCCCGGCGGCGGTGCCGGAGCGGGTCGGAGCGGCGGCGGCGGTGCCGGGGCGCACGGCGGTCGGAGCGTCGGCGGCGGGCCGCGCGGCGGCCGGGCCGGCCAGCGCGGGTACGACGGCGCAGAGGGCCAGCGCGCCGGTGAGGACGGTGGACGACAGACGGTTCATGGCGGAACTCCTTCGTGGGTGGTGCTGTCCTGTCGTCTTGTTCGTCTCCCCGCTCGCCACATCGGTTCGTCGGGTTTCCGACCGGGCCGCACTGGGTCGGGCGGACCCCCGTCCCGGGCGGTCTCCGCCACCCGTCCACACCGGTTACCGTCGCAGCGGGGACTGCCGACGAGGGTGGGGCGATGAGCACTCCGGCGTGGATCGGCTCCTACCGGATCGAGCGACTGCTCGGCGCGGGCTCGTTCGCGACCGTCTGGCTGGGCCACGACCCCGTCCTGGACTCCCGGGTGGCGATCAAGGTGCTGGCCGAGAACTGGAGTCACGACCTGCGGGTGCGGGAACGGTTCCTGGACGAGGCGCGGCTGCTGCGGCGGCTCGACCACCCCCGGCTGGTCCGGGTGCACGGCGTCGGCGAACTGCCCGACGGCCGCCCGTACGCGGTGCTGGCCTGGGCGGACGGCGGCAGCCTGCGGGACCGGCTGGGCACGGGGCCGCTGCCGGCGGCGGACGCGCTGGCCCTGCTCGGCGAGATCGCCGCCGGGGTCGCGGTCCTGCACCGGCACCGGGTGGTGCACCGCGACCTGACCCCGGGCAACATCCTCTTCGCCTCCGGTCCGACCGGCGAGCGGGTACTCATCGCCGACCTGGGACTGGCCAAGGCCCTGGCCGCCGCGTCCGGGCTGACCGCCCGGGCCGGGACGCCCGGCTACATGGCCCCCGAGCAGGACGACCCACTGGCCGTGGTGGACACCCGCAGCGACGTGTTCGGGCTGGGTCGGCTCGGGCTGCGGCTGCTCGGCGACCCCGACGGCGCTCCCGGCCCGACACGCCGGTGGCGGCAGGGCGTCCCGGCCGCCGTGCCGTCGGTGCTGCGCCGGGCCACCGCGCTCCGCCCCGCCGACCGCTACCCGGACGCCGACGCCTTCCGGGCCGCACTGCGCCGCGCCGCCTCCCCGGCCGACCGGGGGAGGGGCGCGGGACACCGGACCTACCCGCCATTGGCCGGGAGCGCCGCGCCGGCCGCCCGCCGGGGGCGGGGGCCGGCCCGCCGGTTCGGCCTGGCCGGCGCGGGCGCCCTGACGCTCGTCGCGCTGGGCGCCCTGGCCGGTGACGGCGGCCGGCCCCACCCCGACGGCATCCGGAGGACCAGCGGGCCGCTCAGCGTCGCGCTGCCGGCGGGATGGCGGGCCACCGGCACCGGCTGGGCCGGACAGTACGGCGACGACGGCAGGCTCGAACCGGCGCTGATCGTCGCGGCCGACCCGGGCCGCTGGGCCGCCGACCCGGACGTGCCGGGCGCCTTCGTCGGCCTCTCCGCCAGCGCCGCCCGGCGTACCACGCCGGAGGGGTTCGTCGCCGAGCGCCCGCACGCGGACTGCGTGGCCGCGCCGGTGCGGCGTACCCGGCAGGCCGGCGTCGACTGGGTGGTGGCCCGGTACGCCTGCCCGGCCGGCCGGCCGGTGCTCGTCGAGGCGGCCGGCCTCGCCGCCGGCCGGGACGCCCTGCTCTACGTGCAGGTCGCGCCACCCCCCGGCGGCGGGACCGACTTCGTGGACGCGCTGCTGGCCGGGGTGCGGGTGCGCGCCTCGGGCGACTAGACCACCACCACCGCGACCGGGTGCGCCTCGCCGCCCTGCGGGATGGTCACCCGGACCGTGCCGGCGCGCAGGAACCGGATGTCCACCACCCCGGCCTCGTAGCTGCGGGAGACCAGGTCCTCCCGGTCCACGGTCACCTCGCCCGGGCCGATGCCCTGGATGCGCAGCACCCCACCGGCGGCCAGACACAGCGACTTCAGCAGGGCCACCTCGGTCTCGGCGAGGACCAGGTCGTAGCGGACCGGGCCGAGGCAGGCGCTCGACCGCGGGCTCGGCGACGGTGAGCGGGTACCCCTGCCGCGGGTCGGCGCGGGTCCGACCGGGGCGGGCGGTCGCGGCGTGGCGGCGAGGGTGGCCGGGCCGGGGAGTGCGGACGGGGCCGGCGCGGCGGAGGTCGACGGGGTGACCGCCGGGGTCGGCGGCCGCACCGGCAGCGGCGCGACCGGGGTCTGCCCGCAGGCCGCCGCCGCCGCGAGCACGGCCAGCGTGGCCACCGGACCCGACGAGCGGCGGGCGGCCGCGAGCAGGGCGACGGTCCGGCGGTGCCCGGTCTCAGTCACCGGACATCCGCTGTCGGACCTGCCTCCGGGCCAGGTGGACGCGGGACTTCGCGGTGCCCTCCGGCAGGTCGAGCAGGGCGGCGATCTCGCGGTAGTTCAGCCCGAGCACGTCGCGCAGCGTCACCGCCTCGGCGAGTTCGGGGCGCACCGCGTCCAGCGCGTCGAGCAGGTCCAGCCGGGTGCCGGCGACCACGCTGGTGCGCCTCGGGTCGGGCGGATCGGGCAGCGGCACGCCGCCGGACTCGACCAGCCAGCGCCGGCGCAGCGCCCGGTACGTCGACCGGGCCCGGTTGGCGGTGAGCCGGTAGAGCCAGGTGTGGAACGACGACCGGCCCTCGAAGCGGCCGATGCCCCGGGCGAGCGCGAGCAGGGCGTCCTGGCACGCCTCCTCGGCATCCTCCCGGTGCGGCAGCAGCCGGGCGCAGAGCCGCAGCACCTCGGGACGCACGGCCGCCAGCAGCGCGTCGACCGCGCCCGGTTCGCCGCGTGCGGCCGCCCTGGCCAGGTCGTCGATGTCGTCCGCGAGAAGCATCACACCGTCCCCGATCCGCCGGTGCGCCGTGCCGTCCAGGCTACGGCGGCGCCGGCCTTCGCGGGATCCCCGAGTCGGGCAGGCGACCCGGCCGCGACCCCCTCGGGCGGGCTCCCCGGGAGATCCACACCACCCGGCGGCGGTCTGTCCGCGCGGCTGCTGGAGCCGTCCGTGGGCCCGGGGATAGGGTGGGCCGACCGACTTCCGACCACCCATGAGACCGACCCGGGGGGGCGCCACGCATGGGCGATTCGTTCGCGCATCTGCACGTACACACCGAGTACTCGATGCTCGACGGGGCGGCCCGGCTCAAGGACCTCTTCGCCGAGGCGAACCGGCTCGGGATGCCGGCGGTGGCGATCACCGACCACGGCAACATGCACGGCGCGAACGACTTCTACAAGCAGGCGATGGCCGCCGGCATCACGCCGATCCTCGGCGTCGAGGCGTACGTCGCGCCGGAGTCGCGCTTCCACAAGGCGCGGGTCAAGTGGGGCCGGCCGGAGCAGAAGAGCGACGACGTCTCGGGTAACGGCGCCATCACCCACAAGACCATGTGGGCGAAGAACGCCACCGGCCTGAAGAACCTCTTCACCCTCAACTCGCGCGCCTCCATGGAGGGCCACTACGTCAAGTGGCCCCGGATGGACATGGAGCTGATCGCCGAGCACGCCGAGGGCATCATGGCCACCACCGGCTGCCCCTCCGGCGCGGTGCAGACCCGGCTGCGGCTGGGCCAGTTCGACGAGGCGCTCAAGGTCGCCGCCAGCTACCAGGACATCTTCGGCAAGGAGAACTACTTCCTGGAGATCATGGACCACGGCCTCTCGATCGAGCGCCGGGTCCGCGACGGGCTCACCGAGATCGCCCGCAAGCTGGACATCCCGCCGGTGGTCACCAACGACTCGCACTACACCCACGAGGCCCAGGCCACCGCGCACGACGTGCTGCTCTGCGTACAGACCGGCAGCAACATCGACGACCCGAACCGGTTCCGGTTCGAGGGCGGCGGCTACTTCATCAAGTCCGCCGAGCAGATGCGTGCGGTCGACTCCTCGGAGCTGTGGCAGCAGGGCTGCCGCAACACCCTGCTGGTCGCCGAGAAGGTCGACCCGACCGGCATGTTCGAGTTCCACAACCTGATGCCGCGCTTCCCGGTGCCCGAGGGGGAGACCGAGGAGTCCTGGTTCCGCAAGGAGACCTTCGCCGGCCTGGCCCGCCGCTACCCCAACGGGATCCCGGAGGGGCACGTCGCGCAGGCCGAGTACGAGCTGGGCGTCATCAACCAGATGGGCTTCCCCTCGTACTTCCTCGTCGTCGCCGACTTCATCCAGTGGGCCAAGAGCCAGGGCATCGCGGTGGGCCCGGGCCGTGGTTCGGCCGCCGGCTCGCTGGTCGCGTACGCCCTGGGCATCACCGACCTGGACCCGATCCCGCACGGCCTGATCTTCGAGCGGTTCCTCAATCCCGAGCGCGTCTCCATGCCCGATGTCGACATCGACTTCGACGAGCGCCGGCGCGGTGAGGTGATCAAGTACGTCACCGACAAGTGGGGCGAGGACAAGGTCGCCCAGATTGCGACCTTCGGCACGATCAAGGCGAAGGCCGCGATCAAGGACTCGGCCCGGGTGCTCGGCTTCCCGTATGCGGTCGGCGACCGGATCACCAAGGCGATGCCGCCGGCGGTGATGGGCAAGGACATCCCGCTCTCCGGCATCTTCGACCCGAAGCACCCGCGCTACGCCGAGGCCGGCGAGATCCGCGGCCTCTACGAGTCCGACCCGGACGTCCGTAAGGTGATCGACACCGCGAAGGGCATCGAGGGGCTGATCCGGCAGACCGGCGTGCACGCCGCCGGCGTCATCATGTCGGCCGAGCCGATCATCGACCACATCCCGCTGATGCGCCGGGACGCCGACGGGGCGATCATCACCCAGTTCGACTACCCGACCTGCGAGTCGCTCGGGCTGTTGAAGATGGACTTCCTCGGCCTGCGCAACCTGACGATCATCGACGACGCGGTCAAGAACATCCAGCTCAACCACGGCCGGGAACTCGACCTGCTGGCCCTGTCGCTGGACGACAAGGCCGCCTACGAGCTGCTGGCCCGGGGCGACACCCTCGGCGTGTTCCAGCTCGACGGCGGGCCGATGCGCTCCCTGCTGCGGCTGATGAAGCCGGACAACTTCGAGGACATCTCCGCCGTGCTGGCGCTGTACCGGCCCGGCCCGATGGGCGTCGACTCGCACACCAACTACGCGCTGCGCAAGAACGGCCTGCAGGAGATCACCCCGATCCACCCGGAGCTGGAGGAGCCGCTGCGGGAGATCCTGGCGCCCACCCACGGCCTGATCGTCTACCAGGAGCAGGTGCAGCGCGCCGCGCAGATCCTCGCCGGCTACACCCTGGGCCAGGCCGACCTGCTGCGCCGGGCGATGGGCAAGAAGAAGAAGGAGATCCTCGACAAGGAGTTCATCCCGTTCCGGGACGGCTGCCGCGAGCGCGGCTACTCCGACGAGGCGATCCAGGCGGTGTGGGACGTGCTGGTCCCGTTCGCCGGCTACGCCTTCAACAAGGCGCACTCCGCCGCGTACGGGCTGGTGTCGTACTGGACGGCGTACCTGAAGGCGCACTACCCGGCCGAGTACATGGCGGCGCTGCTCACCTCGGTCGGTGACGACAAGGACAAGATGGCGCTCTACCTGTCGGAGTGCCGCCGGATGCGGATCCAGGTCCTGCCGCCGGACGTGAACACCTCGGCCGGGCCGTTCACCCCGGTCGGCAAGGACATCCGCTTCGGCCTCGCCGCCGTCCGCAACGTCGGCGCGAACGTGGTGGCCGCGATCATGCGGTGCCGGGAGGAGAAGGGCGAGTACGCCGACTTCTACGACTTCCTGGCCAAGGTCGACGCGGTGGCCTGCAACAAGAAGACCATCGAATCCCTGATCAAGGCCGGGGCCTTCGACTCGCTCGGGCACACCCGCAAGGGCCTGCTCGCCGTGCACGCCGACGCCATCGACGCGTACGCCGACGTCAAGCGCAAGGAGGCGGTCGGCCAGTACGACCTCTTCGGCGCCGGCTTCGGCGACGCCGACACCGGCGGCAGCACCACGGTCATGCCGACCATCAGCGACAGCGAGTGGGACAAGCGGGACAAGCTCGCCTTCGAGCGGGAGATGCTCGGCCTCTACGTCTCCGACCACCCGCTCTTCGGCCTGGAGCACGTCCTCGGCGCTGCGGCGGACACCACCATCGCCGCCCTCTCCGAGGAGGGCACCGTCCCGGACGGCGCCGTGGTCACCCTGGCCGGCATCCTCTCCGGCGTGCAGCGCCGGGTCACCAAGCAGGGCCGGGCCTGGGCCTCGGCCACCCTGGAGGACCTCGCCGGCGGCGTGGAGACGCTGTTCTTCCCGAACACCTACGAGGTGATCGGGCAGTACATCGCCGAGGACGCCATCGTGGTGGTCAAGGGTCGGGTGGACCGCCGCGACGACACGCCGCGGATCATGGCGATGGACATGTCCATGCCGGACGTCAGCAGCAACCCGGCCAACAAGCCGGTCACCCTCACCATCCCGGTGCACCGCTGCACGCCGCCGCTGGTGGAACGGCTCAAGGAGACCCTGGTGCTGCACCCCGGCGATACCGAGGTGCACGTCAAGCTGCTCAACGGCGGCAAGACCACCACGCTGCGGCTGGGCCCGTTCCGGGTGGCGGCGACCACCGCGCTGATGGGCGACCTGAAGAGCGTGCTCGGCCCGGCCAACGTGAGCTGACCCGGCCGGGGGACGTCACGCCAGGGTGGCGGGCAGCCGCTCGCCACCGCAGAGCACCGCCACCGGCAGCCGGCCGGGTGTCGGTCAGGTCGGCCGGTACTCGACCTCGGGGCGCCCTGGGGTGCCGTAGCGGGGGCTGCGGACTGCCCGGTCGATGGTCACCAGGTACTCCAGATAGCGGCGGGCCGTCACCCGGGAGATGCCGGTGCGCTGGCTCACCTCGGTCGCGGACAGCCCGGCCTCGGCGTCGGCGGGCGTGGCTCGCGGCCGGTCGGCCAGGGCGGAGAGCACCCGGTGCAGGGTGTGCACGTCCAGCCCCTTGGGCAGGGTGTGCGGGGCGGCACCGCGCAGGGTGGCGAACATCCGGTCCACCTCGTGCTGGGCGGCCACCTCGCCGTCGGCGAGCGCCTGCCGGCGGTAGTCGGCGTAGCGCTCCAGCTTGTCGCGAAAGGCGGCGAAGGTGAACGGCTTGAGCAGGTAGTGGGTCACCCCGAGGGACACCGCGGTACGGACCACCGCCAGGTCCCGGGCCGAGGTCACCGCGAGCACGTCGACGCCGCTGCCCGCCGCTCGCAACGCCCGGCAGACGTCCAGGCCGTGCACGTCGGGCAGGCGGAAATCCAACAGCACCAGGTCGACGTCCGCGCCGCCGCGCCGGCGCAGCGCCGCCATCGCCTCCCGACCGGTGTGCGCCACCCCGGCCACCACGAAACCCGGCACCCGCTCGGTGTACGCGGTGTGCGCCTCGGCCAGCAGCGGCTCGTCCTCGACCACCAGCACCCGGATGTCGTTCATCGGGCCTCGCCGCCCCCGACCGGCAGCCGGACGGTGAACAGGCTCCCGCCGTCGTTCGAGCGGTCAACCTCGTAGCTGCCCCCGTGCCGGCGGACCACCTGCTCGACCAGCGCCAGGCCGAGGCCGCGGCCCGCGCTCTTGGTGGACCAGCCGCGCCGGAACGCGTCGTTCACCCGCTCCGGGTCCAGTCCCGGGCCGTTGTCACCGACCCGGACCACCAGTTCGCCGTCGACCGCGCCGACGAAGACCTGGACCCGTCGCGGCGGCGGATTGCCGGCGACCGCCTCCAGCGCGTTGTCCACCAGGTTGCCCACCACGGTGAGCAGGTCAGCGCTGGGCAGCGGGCTGCCGTCGAGCCGGCACTCCGGGTCGATCACCAGGTCCACGCCGCGCTCACCGGCCTGGGCCGACTTGCCGAGCAGCAGGGCGGCCAGCGCCGGCTCGGTCACCGCGCCGACCACCCGGTCGGTGAGCTGCTGCGCCGCGGCCAGGTCCCGGGTGGCCAGGCGAACCGCCTCGTCGGTACGGCCCAGCTCCACCAGAGTCAGCACGGTGTGCAGCCGGTTGGCCGACTCGTGGGTCTGCGCCTGCAACGCCTCGGTCAACGCACGTACCGAGTCGAGTTCGCTGGCGAGCGTGCGCAGCTCGGTCTGGTCGCGCAGGGTGAGCACCGTGCCGAGCGCGATGCCCTCGAAGCGGGCGGTCCGCTGGTTGGCGACGAGCACCCGGTCACCGGCCAGGACGGGCTCGTCGCGAGCGTCCCGGGCCGACGTCAGCAGCTCGGCCACCGCGGGCGGCAGGTCGATCCCGGCCACCGGTCGGTCGGTCAGCGGCGCGTCCGCGTCCAGCCCGAGCAGCCGGCGGCCCTCGTCGTTGACCAACGCCACCCGGCGGTCGGTGGTCAGTACCAGCAGGCCCTCCCGCACCGAGTGCAGCACCGCGTCGTAGTACTCGTACATCCGGGTCATCTGGGCCGGCCCGAGGCCGTGCGTCTGCCGACGCAGTCGACGGCTGAGCAGCCAGGAGCCGGTGGCCGCGAGGGCGAGCGCCGGTGCGGCGACGCTGAGCAGCACCGGCCACTGGCCGAGCAGCTTGCGATCGATCGCCTCGGTGGTGATGCCGACCGAGACCAGGCCGACGATCCGCTCGTCGTCGTACACCGGCACCACCGCGCGCACCGACTCGCCGAGCGTGCCCACGTTGGTGGTGGTGAACGGCCGGCCGGCCAGAGCCGGCGCGATGTCGCCGACGAACGGCTGGCCGATCCGCTTCGGGTGCGGGTGCGAGTAACGGGTGCGGTCGGGTGCCATCACCACCACGAAGTCGGTGCCGGTCGCCACCCGGGTGGCCTCCGCGTACGGCTGGAGGGCGGCGCTGGGGTCGGCGCTGCGCAGCGCCGCGCGGACGTCGGGGGAGCGGGCGACGGTCTGCGCCACCGCGAGCACCTCCTCCTGTGCCGCCTGCCGGGAATCGCTGCGGGCCAGCCAGACGGCCCCGGCGGCGCCGGCCAGGACGAGCAGGGTCACCACCACGGCCTGGAGAGCGAACAGCTGCCCCGCGATGCTCCACTGCCGCCGGGCCATGTTTCCCCTCCTCGTCCGCGCCGTCGTCACCGGCACGCGTCGCGCGTGCTCCGACGGGATGAACAGAATGACCGCAAGGCTGCCTTGTGGTGAGACGCGCTTCACATTGTCGAGATGGACACCACCACATCCACCACCACACCGTCACCCCCGGTCCGTCGGGACCGTACCCGTTACCTCTACCTGGCCGTCATCGTGGCCGTGCTGGCCGGCGTCGTGGTCGGCCTCGCCGCCCCCGAGGTCGGCAAGGAACTCAAGCCGCTCGGAACCGGCTTCGTCAACCTGATCAAGATGATGATCAGCCCGGTCATCTTCTGCACCATCGTGCTCGGCGTCGGCTCGGTCCGGCAGGCGGCGAAGGTCGGCAGGGTCGGCGGCCTCGCCCTCGGCTACTTCCTGGTCATGTCGACCGTCGCGCTCGCCATCGGCCTGGTGGTCGGCAACCTCATCCACCCCGGCTCCGGGCTCGACCTGGGGCAGGACCTCGCCGGCTCCGGCAAGGCCGCCGCCGGCGACGAGGCCGGCGGGACCGTCGACTTCCTGCTCGGAGTCATCCCGACCACGCTCTTCTCCGCGTTGACCGAGGGGGAGGTGCTCCAGACGCTGCTCGTGGCGCTGCTGGTCGGCTTCGCCGTGCAGAGCCTGGGCCGGCGCGGCGAGCCGGTGCTGACCGCCGTGGGCCTGCTCCAGCGGGTGGTCTTCAAAGTGCTCGCCATGATCATGTGGCTGGCTCCGATCGGCGCGTTCGGCGCCATCGCCGCCGTGGTCGGCGCCACCGGGATGGACGCGTTGAAGAGTCTGGCGCAGATCATGCTCGGCTTCTACGCGACCTGTCTGATCTTCGTGCTGGTGGTGCTGGGTGCGCTGCTGTGGTTCGTGGCCCGGATCTCGATCTTTTCGCTGCTGCGCTACCTGGGCCGGGAGTTCCTGCTGATCCTGTCGACGTCGTCCTCGGAGTCGGCGCTGCCGCGGTTGATCGCGAAGATGGAGCACGTCGGGGTGAGCAAGCCGGTGGTCGGCATCACGGTGCCGACCGGGTACTCGTTCAACCTGGACGGCACGGCAATCTACCTGACCATGGCGTCACTGTTCATCGCCGACGCGCTGGGCAAGCCGCTGTCGATCGGCGAGCAGGTGTCGCTGCTGCTGTTCATGGTCATCGCGTCGAAGGGCGCTGCCGGGGTGACGGGTGCCGGGCTGGCCACGCTTGCCGGTGGGCTCCAGTCGCACCGTCCGGACCTGGTCGACGGGGTCGGGCTGATCGTGGGGATCGACCGGTTCATGTCGGAGGCGCGGGCGCTGACCAACTTCGCCGGCAACGCGGTCGCGACCGTGCTGGTCGGGACCTGGACGGGGGAGTTCGATCGGGACAAGGCCGATCGGGTGCTGCGCGGCGACGACCCGTTCGACGAGGCGGCCATGCTCGATGAGGACGCCGACGAGGGCGAGCCCGCCACCCGGCGGCCGGCCGACGAGTCGACCGCCATGGCCGGCGTACCGGCCTGACGCCGCGGTCGCGGAACCACCAGGGGTCGCGCCGGCCGGGCGCCCGCGCCACCTCCACCGGCAGCGATGCTGCCGGTGGAGGTGGCGTCGTGGCTTCGCGGTGCGAGACCCGTCAGGACCGAGCGGACCCTCAGTCCCAGCTGTCGATCTTGACGTCGTGGGGGTGCGGAGCGCCCTTTCCGGTCTCGATCAGCGACTTCAGGCTCAGCAGGTAGACCGCCCACTTGGTGCTGCAGTGGTGCATGAAATCCACCGGCTCCTTCCAGCCGCGGTGGCTGAAGAGCACGACGGCGTAGTCGTCGACCTGAGCGAGGCGCCAGTCGACCTGCGTGCCGATCCACTCGTCGGGTCCGTCGACCACCTCCCACAGCACGCGCCTGCCGGGGTCGAGCTCGAGGACCTTCATGTCGAATCCGCCGGCGGCGAACCGGAACTGGAGCACGCCGCCGGGGCCGTCGCCGACGCCCCCGGTGTTGGTCGTCCACCAGCCGGCAAGTCCCTCGACGGTGGTCAGGGCCGTGTAGACCTCGGCCGTGGACGACGTGATTCCGACTTTGTGCAGGATGTCCACCATCTTCGATCTTCTTTCTGGTGTCGGTTCTCCGGATTGACCCTCATGACGTCATTGCTGGGTGGCGCGCTGGTCCTTCGTGCGCTGGACAGCCTCGGCGATCCGCTTGATGCGCCGGAGCCGGGCGTCCCACGCCGCTCCGACCGAGGACAGTTGCGCGACCGCCCGCGCGAGCTGCGCCTCGTCCACCCGGTACCTTCGCTCGCGCCCGGCCGGGGTGGAGTGCACCAGGCCCACCCGGTCGAGCACGCCGAGATGTTTCGCGATGGCCTGCCGTGTCACGGGCAGCCGCTCGCTGAGGCTGGTGGCCGTGCCGTCGCCATCGGCCAGGAGCAGGTCGAGCATCCGCCGACGGGTCGGATCCCCCACCGCGGACCACAGGTCGTCGTCGACGGCGGCGGTCACCTGGTCGACACCAGCCGGGCCAGGTACTCCCCGAGCCGGGGGACGAAGGTGTCCCAGCCGACGACGTGGTCGCGGTACTGCTCCTCCAGCTTCGCGGCCTCCCAGCCCATCTCCCGGAACCCGGTCTCGGTGAGCCGGAGCCTGGTGCCCGTGCCCGACGGGGTGAGTTCGAAGGTGACCAGCAGCGAGTTGGCCGGGTCGTCGACCTGGCCCTCGGGATGACACCAGCGGAACGAGAACAGTCGAGGCGGCTCGGCGTTCACCACGACCATCGGGACGACCTGTGCCCGGTCGCCCCAGACGAGCTCACCGACCGCGCCGGGAGTCGCCTCGAAGTCGGCGTCGTCGGTCCACCACTGCGACATGTGCTCGGGGCTGCTGACGACCTCGAAGACCACCTCCGGCGAGGCGTCGACGTGGATCTCTCGTTCGATGCTGCCGTACTCCATGCTCCGCCACTCCTTGATATGCAACCCTTGGTTGCACGTCACGCTAGCCGACCAGCCGTCGCCACGCAACCATTGGTTGCTTCTGCTCGAGGAGCAACTGCCCCAGAGCCGGTGGACCGCACACGGTCAGCGCGGGAGGCAACCCGGCATGGCCCGGGTTTCGCGATGGCAAGCTATGACGCGGCGGGGACGAGCAGCAGCAGGCTGAGGCCGATCAATGGAGCCGCGATCTTCCAGCGCGTCCAGGCGCTCATCCTTACCGGCCTTCCTGATCGCGGCGGCGGGCCCGGGCGACCGGGTCGACCCAAGGACCGAGGCGAGCCGCGGCACGTCGGTTGACCAATGACGGCGGGGGCTCCGGTGGCTACGGTCGTGGATGCCGAGGTTTCCCGACCACTCGAGGAGTGATCGTATGCCCCCCTCTCCGTCCCGGCTCTTCGCGGAGATCGCGACCGCCGAGCGGCCGGCTCAGACCACGCTGGTCATGCGTCGTGCCGTGGTGCTGGGCGGCAGCATCGCCGGACTGATGGCGGCTCGGGTGTTGAGTGACCACGCCGAGGAGGTGCTGATCATCGAACGCGATCCGTCCAATGTGGATGACGGGCCCCGGCCGGGCGTGCCGCAGGGCAGCCAGGTGCACGCGCTGCTGCCCGCCGGTCAGATCCAGTTGGAACGGTGGTTTCCCGGCATCGTCGACGAGGCGCACGCGCTAGGTGCCCCGCCGCCGCCCAGCGACGAGGGCGCGGCGAAGATCTTCGTGAATGGTGTGCTGGGGCTGCCGCCGGCACCGTCCGGCACCGGTCCGACGCTGATCACCACGCGACCGTTCCTCGAGGCGCTGGTCCGGCGGCGGACCCTCGCCGTGGACAACATCCGGATGGTGTACGGCCGTGCGGATGGCCTGGTCTTCGCCGACCGGCGCGCCACCGGCGCCCGGTACGTGCCCGAGGGCGGTGGTGAGCCGGTGGTCGAACCGGCGGACCTGGTGGTCGACGCGATGGGACGGTCCAGCCGGCTGAGCGACTGGCTGGCCGACAACGGGTGGCCCCGCCCGCCGATGCAGCGGATGCCGATCAGACTGAACTACGCGACCGCGCTCTTCAAGCAGGACGAGAAGGTCAGCGACGCCTGGGTGGTGGTCTACCACACCATGGCCGGCAAGGGTCGTACCGCTCGGATCGGTGGGATCAACTCGGTCGAGGGGGACCGCTGGATCATGTTGGTGGCCGGCTACGACGAGGACCGGCCCAGCCGCGAGGTCGCCGACTTCACCGCCCGCTGCCGGGAGCACTATCCGCAGATGTTCGGTGACATCGCGGAGTACGGTGAGATGCTCGGCGGCGTGGTCACGTACCACCAGGCGGACAGCCGACGCCGGGACTTCCACAAGCTCGACCGGATGCCCGCCGGACTGGTTGCCGCAGGGGACGCGATCGCCTCCTTCAACCCGGTGTACGGCCAGGGCATGACCTCCGCGATGCTGCACGCCTCCTGCCTGTCGGCGTACCTCCGGTCAAGCCCGAACCTGCACGAGGAACCGGCGCGGGCATACTTCGAGCGGGTCCGGGTGATCGTCGATGCCGCCTGGCAGACCTCCACCACCGCCGACATCGAGCTTCCGCACGTCGACGGGCCGTACCCGCCGGGGTACCGGGTCACCAAGTGGTTCGGTGACCTGCTCTTCCGGACCTCGCTGACCGATCCGGTACTCAGCGCCCGGCTGGGCCGGGTCACCACCATGCTCGACCATCCGGCGACGCTGAGCCAGCCCGGCACCCTGCTCCGGGCGCTCCGGCTCGGCCTGTTCCGGCGCCGTGCCGCCACCGGGTCGACCAACAACCTCCGGCAGTCCTAGCGGTCGCCAGACCGGCCAGTGCGTGCCGACGGGCCGCAGGCCGCCGGTCGCCGATTGGCCGTGCCCATCCGACCCCACCCCGCCTAGCGTCGGTGCCGTGGACATCGAGCAGGCGCAGCAGTTGTGGAAGCCGGAGCCCGGCTGGTTGAACACCGCCTCCTACGGGCTCCCGCCCGAGCCGGCCTGGACGGCATTGCAGGAGGCGCTGGCCGCGTGGCGGATCGGGAGCAGCTCCTGGGAGGGCTGGGGGCAGTCGGTGGACCGGTCCCGGGCCGCGTTCGCCGGCCTGGTCGGCGTACCGGCCGGGGACGTGGCGGTCGGCGCGGCGGTGTCCCAGCTCCTCGCACCGGTCGCGGCGGCCCTTCCGGCGGGCGCGAACGTGGTGGTCCCCGAGGTCGAGTTCACCTCGAACCTGTTTCCCTGGCTGGTTCAGCAGGAGCGCGGCGTCACGGTCCGCACCGTGCCGCTGACGGGGCTGGTCGACGCGATCGACGCCGACACCGATCTGGTCGCGTTCAGCCTGGTGCAGTCCGCCGACGGCGCCGTGGCGGCGTACGACGAGATCGTGGCCGCGGCCCGGGCGCACGGTGCGCTGGTCGCGGTGGACGCGACCCAGGCGTGTGGTTGGCTGCCGTTCGACGGGAGCCGGGCCGACGTGGTGGCGGTGGCCGGGTACAAGTGGCTGATGGGCCCGCGCGGCTGCGCGTACGCCTACCTGGCGCCCGAGCTGCGCGAGCGGCTGCGTCCGGACGCCGCCGGCTGGTACGCGGGCGCCGACCCGCACGCCTCCTACTACGGCCCGCCGCTGCGGCTGGCCGACGACGCCCGCCGGTTCGACATCTCGCCCGCCTGGTTCAGCTGGGTCGGCGCGGCGCCCGCACTGGAGGTGGTCGCCGAGATCGGCGTGCCGGCGATCCGGGCGCACGACGTGGCGCTGGCCAACCGGTTCCTGGCCGGGCTGGGTCGGCCGCCGGGGGAGAGCGCCATCGTCGCCGTCGACGTGCCCGACGCCGAGCAGCGGCTGGAGCGGGCCGGGATCCGGGCGGCGGTGCGCGCCGGGCGGGTCCGCGCCTCCTTCCACGTGTACTCCACCGAGGCCGATGTGGACGCCGCCCTGACGGCGCTGACCGGCTGAGCCCGCTCAGGTCACGTGGCGGGCGAGCGTGCGGGTGGGCGGCTGTCACCGCCGCCCACCCGAGCGGTCCGGCTCACCGGGCCGCCAACTCCTCGACCCTCGTCACGGTTTCGACCTGGCCGATCAGGCGCCGGGGCAGGGGAAAATGAGGAGCCGGCGCGGACTCAGGCCAGGTGACCGCCGATCTTCGTGTACCCGCGCAGCAGGTCCCGCGAGATGATCAGCCGCTGCATCTCGTCGGTGCCCTCGAAGATCCGGTAGAGCCGCACCTGCCGGTACCAGCGCTCGACCGGCAGTTCGCGGGTGTAGCCCATGCCGCCGTGGATCTGGAGCACCCGGTCCACCACCCGGTTGACCATGCCGGCGCCGTAGAGCTTGCCCATTGAGGACGCGTGCCGCGGGTCCATGCCCTGGTCGACCGTCCAGGCGGAGCGCAGCACCAGCCAGCGGGCCGCCTCCAGCTCGGTCTCCGAGTCGGCGATCATCCACTGGATGGCCTGGTTGGTGCCGATCTTCGCGCCGAACGTCTCCCGGGTGTTGGCGTAGTCGATGGCCATCTGCAACGCCCGCTCGGCGATGCCGATCGCGTGCGAGGGGATGGTGTAGCGGCCCTTGCCGATCCACTCCATGCCCAGCGTGAAGCCCTGGCCGATCTCGCCGAGGATGTTGCGGTGCGGCACCCGTACGCCGTCGAAGATCAGCGACGCCGGCCCGCCCTCGCCCATCGTCTGGATGAACTCCGAGCGCCAGCCCATCGCCCGGTCGACCAGGAACGCGGTTGCCCCGCCGGTGCGGGCGCCCTTCTCGCGGTCGGTCACCGCGACCACGATGGCGAAGTCGGCGTCGTTGCCGTTGGTGATGAAGGTCTTCTCGCCGTCGAGGATCCAGTCGTCGCCGTCGCGGCGGGCCGCCAGCCGGATGTTCGCCGCGTCCGACCCGGCGCCCGGCTCGGTGATGGCGAAGCAGGAGATCCGCTCGCCCTCGATGGTGGGCAGCAGGAACTCGCGCTTCTGCTCCTCGGTGGCGTGGAAGAGGATGTTGTCGGCCTCGCCGCCGAAGCGGAACGGCACGAAGGTACGCCCCAGCTCCGTCCAGATCAGCGACTGCATGACGGCGGGCAGGTCCATCCCGCCGTACTCCTCGGGGGTGGCCAGCCCCCAGAAGCCGAACTTCTTCGCCTTCTGCTGGAGTTCGCGCAGCTCGTCGCGGGTCACGCCGGGCTGGTGCGCGCGCTCGCGGCGCAGCACCTCCTGTTCCAGCGGCATCACCTCGCGGGTGATGAACGACCGGACGGTGTCGCGGACCGCCCGCTCCTCGTCGGTCAGTGAGAAGTCCATGCTGATCCCTTCCGCCGTCGTGGCTGCGTCCCGCTTAAACTAGCGGTGTAAGTTTTCTGTCGTCCAGACCCCCGAGGAGTCGACGTGCCCCGACCCCCGCAGCCGGTGCTCACCCGGGACCGGATCGTCGCCGCGGCCCTGGCCCTGATCGACGCCGACGGGCTGGCCGCCTTCTCCACCCGGCGGCTCGCCGCCGCGCTCGGCGTGCGGGGTCCCTCGCTCTACAACCACTTCGCCAACCGGGAGGCCATCCTCGACGCGGTCGCCGAAAGCGTCACCGTCGCCGTGGATATCGGCTTCTTCGGCCGTCACGACTGGCGCGAGGCGCTGCGCCGCTGGGCCTGGTCGTACCGGGCGGCGCTGACCGCGCACCCGAACGTCGTGCCCTACCTGGCCCAGGGCCCCGGGCGGCGGCCGGCCGCGCTGGCCATGGCCGACGCCGTCTACGGGGCACTGGTCAAGGCCGGCTGGCCGCCGGCCCGGGCCACCCACGTCGGCGCGGCGATGCGGTACTTCGTCGCCGGGTCGGCGCTCGGCTCGTTCGCCCGCGGCTTCGTCGAGGACCCGGAGCTGTACGCCGCGCACTACCCGCACCTGGGCCAGGCGCACCGGCTCGCCGAGCACCAGCGCAGCGTGGACGAGGGCGCCTTCGCCCTCGGCCTCGACGCGCTGCTGCACGGCCTCGCCGCCGAACACCGGCGCCTACTCGCGCTGGAACCACCCGGGGCGAACGGGTAGCGTCAAAACTCCCAGCGCTAGTTTCCTCACCCCCGAAGGACGACATGGATCTCGCCGCCGCGCCCCCCGCGCTCCTGGTCCGCCGTCACCTCTACCTCGGCGGCGCCTGGGCCGACCCGTCCGGGAACGAGCCGATCGACGTGGAGAACCCGGCCACCGGGGAGACCGTCGGGCAGGTGCCGGCCGGCACCCCGGCCGACGTCGACCGGGCCGTCGCCGCCGCCCGGGCCGCCTTTCCCGGCTGGGCGGCCGCCGCGCCGGCCGAGCGCGCCGCCCACCTCGACCGGCTGCTCGCCGCGCTGACCGCCCGCGCCGAGGACATCGCCCGGACCGTCGCGCTCGAACTCGGCACCCCGCTCAAGCTGGCCGCCCGGGTGCAGACCGGCCTGCCGCTGACCGTGCTGCGCGACTGCGTCGAGCTGGCCGCCCGGCCGCCCGCCGAGGAGACGATCGGCAACTCGCTCGTCGTCCGCGAACCGGTCGGCGTCATCGGCGCGATCACCCCGTGGAACTACCCGCTGCACCAGGTCGTCGCCAAGCTGGCACCCGCCCTGGCCGCCGGCTGCACGATGGTGCTCAAGCCCAGCGAGCTGACCCCGCTGACGGCGTACCTGCTCTTCGACGCGGTCGCCGAGGCCGGGCTGCCCGCCGGTGTGGTCAACCTGGTGCCCGGCACCGGGCCGGTGGTCGGCGAGGCCCTGGCCGCCCACCCGGACGTGGACATGGTCTCGTTCACCGGGTCCACCGCCACCGGTCGTCGGATCGCCCACCTCGCCGCCGACCGGATCGCCCGGGTGGCCCTGGAGCTGGGCGGCAAGTCGGCCAACCTGATCCTCGCCGACGCCGACCTGCCCACCGCCGTCAAGGTCGGGGTGGGCAACGCGCTGCTCAACTCCGGGCAGACCTGCACCGCGTGGACCCGGATGCTGGTCCACCGCGACCGGTACGACGAGGCACTCGACCTGGTCGTCCGGGCCGCCGCGGCGTACCGGCCGGGGGATCCGTTCGACCCGGACACCCGGCTCGGCCCGCTGGTCTCCGCCGCCCAGGCCGAGCGGGTACGCGGCCACGTCGACCGCGCCCTCGCCGACGGGGCGCGCCTCGTCTGCGGCGGCCCGGACGCCCCGCTGCCGCCCCGGGGGCACTTCGTCGCCCCGACCGTGCTGGCCGACGTGCACCCCGACAGCGCGCTCGCCCAGGAGGAGGTCTTCGGCCCGGTGCTCGCCGTCATCCCGTTCGGCGACGACGACGAGGCCGTCGCCATCGCCAACAACTCCCGCTACGGCCTGGCCGGCGCGGTCTGGTCCGCCGACGCCGACCGGGCGCTGGCGGTGGCCCGGCGGCTGCGTACCGGCCAGGTGGACGTCAACGGCGGCGCGTTCAACCCGCGGGCGCCGTTCGGCGGCTACAAGCAGTCCGGCCTGGGCCGGGAGCTGGGCCCGTACGGCATCGACGAGTTCCGCGAGATCAAGGCGATCCAGCGGTGAGGGCGCTGGTCGCCCGCGCGCCCGGCGCGCCGCTGCGCGTCGAGGAGATCCGCCTGCCCGCGCCCGGCCCCGGCGAGCTGCGGGTCCGCGTCCGCGCCGCCGGCGTCTGCCACTCCGACCTGTCCATGGTCAACGGCACCCTCGCGCCCGCGTACCCGCTGGTGCTGGGGCACGAGGCGGCCGGCGTGGTGGTCGAGGCCGGCCCCGGCGCCGCCGTACCGGTCGGCACGCAGGTGGTGCTCAACTGGGCGCCCGCCTGCCGGCGGTGCTGGCACTGCCGGCACGGCGAGCCGTGGCTCTGCGCCGCCAACACCGCCCCGGCCGTGCCGCGCGGCGAGACCGCCGACGGTGAGGCGTTGCAAGTCACGCTCGGGCTCGGCGCGTTCGCCGAGGAGGTGGTGGTGCCCGAGGCCGCCGTCGTCGCCGTCCCCGACGACCTGCCGCCGGAGCGGGCCGCGCTGCTCGGCTGCGCCGTGCTCACCGGCACCGGGGCGGTCCGCAACACCGCCCGCGTCGTCGCCGACGAGTCGGTCGCGGTGATCGGCCTCGGCGGGGTCGGCCTGTCGGTGCTCACCGCCGCCCGGGCCGCCGGCGCCGTCCCGATCATCGCGATCGACGTGGCCGAGGCCAAGCGGGGCCTGGCCCTCGCCGCCGGGGCGACGCACTTCCTCGCGCCCGACGACCGGCTGTCGAAGGAGATCCGGGCGCTCACCGAGGGGCGCGGCGTCGACCACGCCTTCGAGTGCGTGGGGCGGGCGGCCACCATCCGGACCGCCTGGCGGCTCACCCGGCGCGGGGGAGCGGTCACCGTGGTGGGCATGGGCGGCAAGGACGACCTGGTCAGCCTCTCCGCGCTGGACATCTTCCACTCCGCCCGGACGCTGCGCTCCTCGGTGTACGGCTCGTCCGATCCGGACCGGGAGGTGCCGGGCCTGGCCCGCGAGGTCGGCGACGGCACGCTCGACCTGACTCCGCTGATCAGCGGGCTGGTCACCCTCGACGAGGCGCCGGAGGCGTTCGACCGGCTCGCCCGGGGCGAGGGCGCCCGCTGGGTGGTCACCTTCCCCGACTGACCGACCGGCCGCCGTCGGAGTCGTGGCCCGGTGACCCCGGGGGCGTGGCCGGACACGCCCGCCGCGCCCCCGCGGGTCAGGTGGCCGGGCCACATGGGAGCGGTCTCCCAGACCATTCGCTCACGCCTGTCGATCCCCTGCGGACGGCTCCCGACCGGTGCTCATGTTGGCCGGCCCCGCGCCGACCGGCCGGAAAGTGTGGCGGACCGACATGGCTGCACTCCGGCCGTTCCCCGTAGGTTTCCTCCACGCGACGGCCCTGTGACCCCGGTCACCGACCCGGTCGTCGCCAGTGACCTGCGGAGGATGAGGCGATGGCCGGGCAAGCGCTCCTGTCGGCGCGCGGGCTGACCCGTGACTTCCGGGGCTTCCGTGCGGTCGACCACGTCGACCTCGACATCGCCCCGGAGAGCGTGCACGCGCTCGTCGGCCCCAACGGTGCCGGCAAGACCACCCTGTTCAACCTGCTCACCGGCTTCCTGCCGCCGACCGAGGGTCGGATCGAGCTGGACGGCCGGGACGTCACCGGCCTGCCCCCGGAGCAGGTGGCCCGGCTCGGGGTGGCCCGCTCGTTCCAGATCACCAGCCTGTTCCCGCAGCTGTCCGCCCGCGAGCACGTCGAGCTGGCGTTGCAGAGCTCGAGCGGGCTCGGCTGGCGGTTCTGGCGGTCGGCCAAGCTGATGGGCCGCTACCGGGAGCGGGCCGACGAACTGCTGGACATGGTCGGGCTCGGCGCGCTGGCCGAGGCCCCGGCCGAGGCGCTGGCGTACGGGCGCAAGCGCGCCCTGGAGCTGGCCATCGCCCTCGCCCTGGATCCGAAGGTGCTGCTGCTCGACGAGCCGACCGCCGGGATGGGGCTGGAGGACGTCGACCGCACGGTGGAGCTGATCGCCCGGGTTCGGGCCGGCCGCACCGTGGTGATGGTCGAGCACAACATGAGCGTCGTCGGCCGCCTCGCCGACACCGTCACCGTGCTGCAGGCCGGCACGGTGCTGGTCGAGGGCCCGTACGAGCAGGTCCGCGCCGACGAGCGGGTCATCACCGCCTACCTGGGAGCCGCTGATGCTGCGCATTGAGAACCTCTCCGCCTTCTACGGCGAGGCGCAGGTGCTGCGGGAGGTGAGCCTGGAGGTCGCCGCCGGCGAGGTGGTCACCCTGGTCGGGCGCAACGGCGCCGGCAAGTCCACCCTGCTGCGCTGCGTGATGGGGCTGCACCCCGGCCAGCGCGGCACCGTCGAGCTGGACGGGCGGGACATCAGCCGGTTGCCGGCGTACAAGCGGGCCCGGCTCGGCCTCGGCTGGGTGCCCGACGACCGGGGCGCGTACGCGACCCTCAGCGTCACCGAGAACCTGACGCTGCCGCCGCGGGTCGGCCCCGACCCGTGGCCGCTGGAGCGGGTGTACGAGGCGTTCCCCGCCCTGTACTCCCGGCGCGACTCGGCGGCGACCATGCTCTCCGGTGGCGAGCAGCAGATGCTCGCCCTGGCCCGGGTGCTGCGGATGGGCGCGCGGCTGCTGCTCTGCGACGAGCCCACCGAGGGCCTGTCGCCGCTGCTCGTGCAGCAGGTCGGCGACCTGCTGCGGGAGGCCAAGAAGCACGGGGTGACCGTGCTGCTGGTCGAGCAGAACCTGCACTTCGCCACCGGCGTCGCCGACCGGCACTACCTGCTGGCCGAGGGACGCGTCGTGGAGGCGATGGCGAACTCCGAGGTGCGCTCGCGGGAGCGCGAGCTGCTGGCGTACCTCGGTATCTGAATTTTCGACGGCTGACCCGCGCGGTGCCCGCGCGGTACGAAGGGGATTGACATGCGTAGGAGCGTGGGTGTGGCCGCCGCCTCGGCGGCGGTGGTGCTGGCCGCGGGTTGCGGCGGCGGTGGCCCCCAGTCCGGGGGCGACCAGAAGCTGACCGGCGACAAGATCGTGCTGGGCGTGCTCAACGACCAGTCCGGGGCCTACTCGGAGCTGTCCGGGAAGAACTCGGTCAAGGCCGTGGAGATGGCCATCGCCGACTTCAAGGCCAAGCACGGCGACAAGGCGGTGACCACCGACATCACCGTGGAGACCGCCGACCACCAGAACAAGCCGGACGTGGCCAACGCCAAGGCCCAGGAGATGTACGACCGCAAGGGCGTCGACCTGATCCTCGACGTGCCCACCTCGTCGGCCGCGCTGAAGGTCGCCGACGTGGCGAAGGAGAAGAAGAAGCTCTACTTCAACATCGGCGCGGCGACCACCGACCTGACCGGCAAGAGCTGCAACAAGTACACGTTCCACTACGCGTACGACACCTACATGCTGGCCAACGGCACCGGCAAGACCACCACCGAGCAGGTCGGCAAGAACTGGTACATCCTCTACCCGAACTACGCCTTCGGGCAGGACATGGAGAAGAGCTTCTCCACCGCCATCACCGCCGCCGGCGGCACGGTCGTCGGCAAGGACGGCGCGCCGTTCCCGAACACCACCGGCGACTACTCGACCTTCCTGCTCAAGGCGCCGACGCTGAACCCCAAGCCGCAGGTGCTCGGCACCATGCAGGCCGGCGCCGAGCTGGTCAACGTGGTCAAGCAGTACAACGAGTTCAAGCTGCGGGACAAGGGCGTCGGCCTGGCGGTCGGCCTGATGTTCATCACCGACATTCACTCGCTCACCCCGGCCGCGCTGGCCGGCACCACCTACACCGACGCCTGGTACTGGAACTTCGACCAGCAGAACCGGGAGTTCGCCGACCGGTTCCAGAAGGAGACCAGCACCCGGCCGTCCTTCGCGCACGCCGCCAACTACTCCGCGGCGATGCAGTACCTGGAGGCCGTGCAGGCCGCCGGCACCGATGACGCGGACACCGTGGTCAAGGGGCTGGAGGGCAAGGAGGTCAACGACGTCTTCCTGCGCAACGGCAAGATCCGCGCCGAGGACCACCGGGTGATCCACGACGCGTACCTCGCCCAGGTGAAGCCGCAGGCCGAGGTCGCCGAGCCCTGGGACTACGTGAAGGTGCTCAAGACCATCCCCGCCGCCGAGGCGTTCCGCGCCCCGTCCCCGGACTGCAAGCTGTGACCGGTTTTCTCCAGAACACGTTCAACGGGTTGGTGAGCGGGGCGTTCTACGCCCTGCTCGCCCTCGGGCTCGCGGTCATCTTCGGCATGCTCCGGGTGGTGAACTTCGCCCACGGCGCGTTCTACATGCTCGGCGCCTTCGGCGCGTACGTGCTGCTGGCCGAGGCGGGCGTGCCGTTCTGGGCGGCCCTGGTGATCATGCCGGTGGCGCTCGCCGTGGTGGGCATGATCCTGGAACGGGCCGTCATCCACCGGCTCACCCGACTCGACCCGCTCTACAACTTCCTGCTCACCTTCGGCCTGACGCTGATCCTGCAGGACCTGGTGAAGACCCGCTACGGCGTGCAGTCCAGCCCGTACGCCACCCCGGACGAGCTCAGCGGCTCGGTCGACTTCGGACTCTTCGACTTCCCGACGTACCGGGTCTTCATCCTCGGCTTCGCGGTGCTGCTCTGCGTCGCGGTGTGGTGGGTGCTCACCCGTACCCGGATCGGCATGGTGGTCCGGGCGTCGACCGAGCGGCCCGAGCTGACCCGGGCGTTCGGCATCGACGTCGGGCGGTGGGTGACCCCGGTCTTCGGCTTCGGCATCGGCCTGGCCGGGCTCGCCGGCGTGCTCGCCGCCCCGATGCGGGCGGTGAACCCGCTGATGGGCGCCGACCTGATCATCGTGGTCTTCGCGGTGGTGGTGATCGGCGGCCTCGGCTCGATCTTCGGCTCGGTCGCCGCCGGCTTCGGCATCGGTCTGGTGCAGGCGTGGGGCGAGGCGTACCTGTCCGAGTTCCCCATCGTGTCCCAGACGATCGTCTTCGTCGTGATGGCCGCCGTGCTGCTCTGGCGGCCGGCCGGGCTGTTCGGCCGTGAGGAGGCACCGGCATGACCAGCACCGTCGACACCCCGGCCGAGGCGAGCCGGCCGGCCCCGCCGTCCGGGCTCCTCGCCGTCGCCCGCGCGCCCGGCTGGGTCCGGTACGCGCTGCTCGCCGCCGGGCTGGCCGCCGCGATCTGGCTGCCCAACGGGCTCTACCCGGCGGTGGCGGTGGACATCCTCTGCTGGGCGCTGTTCGCCGTGTCGGTGGACCTGCTGCTCGGCTTCACCGGGCTGATGTCCTTCGGGCACGCGGCGTTCTGGGGCACCTCGGCGTACCTCACCGGCCTGGTCGCCATCCACGCCGGCCTGCCGTTCCCGGTCGCCGTGCTGGCCGGGGCGCTCGGCGCGGCGGCGCTCGCGCTGCCCATCGGCTACCTCGCGGTGAAGCGGACCGGCATCTACTTCGCCATGGTCACGTTGGCCTTCGCCCAGATGGTCTACTACGTGGCCAACGAGTGGCGTTCGGTCACCAAGGGCGAGAACGGCCTGCAGGGCGTGCCCCGGTCGCTGTTCGGCCTCGACCTGACCGACGACTACTACTTCTACTACGCGATCCTGCCGATCGTGCTGCTCGGCCTGGCCGCCGCCTGGCGGATCACGCACTCGCCGTTCGGCCGGGTACTGGTCGGCATCCGCGACAACCCGGCCCGGGCCCGTGCGCTCGGCTACCCGGTGCACCGCTACAAGCTGACCGCGTTCGTGCTCTCCGGCTTCATCGCCGGTCTCGGTGGCGGGCTCTTCGCCGTCGGGCACCGGTTCGTCTCCCTCGACGTGCTGCACTGGACCACCTCCGGCAAGGCGGTCATCGTCGTCGTGCTCGGTGGCATCGGCACGCTGTGGGGCGGGGTGCTCGGCGCGGCCGTGGTGGTGCGGTTGGAGGACTGGCTGTCGTTCTCCGGATTCGAGGCGATCGGCCTGGTGACCGGCAGCATCTTCGTCCTCGTCGTGCTGCTGTTCCGCCGCGGGTTGTGGGGCACCGTCTCCGCCCTGGCGCTGCGCTGGATGGCCGCCCGCCGCAGATGAAGTCCCGCGATGGCGGATGAAGTCCCGCGACGGCGCATCCGAACCGCGCGTCCCAGAACCCCTGACGCCTCACCACCTTCGCCGCCGCCTGCGGGCCGGCGGGCTGCCCTAGACATGCCGCTGGCCGGCACCCCGCTCGGGGTGCCGGCCAGCGTGTCGTTCAGATGCGATCAGCAGTCGTTGAAGTGTGCGCTCAGTTCCAGTGCTTGGCGACCAGGTCGGCGGCCTGCTTCTCCCACTGGGCGTAGTGGTCCGGGTAGGCCGAGACCTGCACGGTCTGCGCGGCCTTGGT